>DASYYA010000061.1:0-13928 GCA_035934355.1 Candidatus Rubrimentiphilum sp.
GTCTTGGTGTTACCGGTTACCTGAATCGCGCCGACGCGGGCCACGTAGATGTCGTACTTGACGGCCGCGGTGCCGGCTTTCGGATCGACCGTCGTTGCGTCGATGCCGCCTTCGAAGCCGCCCAAGATCAGGTTGAATTTGTCTTGGTACAAGCTCTGTAAGGTCTGGTAATCTTTGTCGCGCAGCGCGTCGGAGTACTCGACACCTGGTTTCACGGCGAGCGCCGGCAAGATCACGCTCGTAGGCAGGATCGGGTCGCCGCCGATCTCGACTGCCGTAATCGTCAGGCCTTCCTTTATATCGAGCGTCAGCGCGCCGGTGGCCGGATCGATGTTGAGGTTGGTGACGTGTGAGGCCAGCTGGCCGCCGTAACCGATACGGTCGTAGTAAGAATTGATCTTCAGAAAGTCTTGGCGCAGCGTATTGGTATTGAGGACTTGCCCCACCGACGTGTCCATCAAAGCCGACAGCGTATCCGACGGGACGTGCGTGTTTCCCGTAAACGTAATCTTGGTGATGACCGGGTTCTCGATCACGCGATAGGTAATCGCGATTCCGCCCGGCCGTTGGCGGATCAGCGGGGCGGCTTGGTCGGCAAAATAGCCGAGCGCGAAGATGCGTTGCAGATCGGCCTGGACCACCTTCGGGTCGTATGGCTGCCCGGGTCTGGCGGCGATCACGCCCATGATGGTTTGCGTCGGGACATGGACGTTGCCCGAGATATCCACAGAGACGATTGTGGGCGCCGTGGCGGATATGGCCGGAGCGGGCAGCGCAAGCGAGAGTATCGTGGCAAGTGTGAGGGCGATGCCAGCACACCGTTGGAGCACGCCGCGCGCACCCCGGAGGCTCGAGGTCATCAACAATATCTTCCTTGAAAGTACGAGTGATCTAACGCCCGAGGCGTCAGCTGCGTAACGCGTCCGCCGTCCGCGCCGTTTCGGCCCGCCCCGCCTGTTCGCGGCCACCTGCAGTGGTCCTTGCACGTTGCCATTCTCAGAATAGCCTTTGATACAGGAAAGTGAAACCATTGGTTCCGTACAGGGCCTGCCCCGTAGCCGCCCGCGGGTTGGTCTGAAGGGTGTTGGCCGCAGATTGAAAGAGCGGCAGGGATCCCTGCTGCATGAACATCGTGAACTGTGCCGAGGTGAAGGTATTGGGCTGGTAAACGAATCCGAACGTTTGACGCACCGGCACGCCGAACGTTGTGCCGTAGAGCGCATAAAAGTTCTTGGCGAGTAGGCGCCGGAAGTTCACACCGAAGTTTCCGGTATAGTCGAGCGTCACGTTCACATCCGAAAGCCCGAGCGTATTTCCGAGCGCGTTTTCAATTGGACCAAGCAAGCCGCCACTGATGAACTGCGCATTTAAAATATTGAAAGCTTCTTGCCCGATGGTGATCTCGCCATTTTGGCGGCGCACAAAGATGTTGGGTGGCAAGAGACCGGTATAATCAACTGCGGGCGCGCCTTTCAATTGTCCGGGCGGCAAAATCACGCCCGTATCGGTAAATTGGATCGGTCCTGCGAGATCCCCAAATGGCAACAGCAATGCCAGCAGTTGTTGATCGTTGTAACCGCTGGGATCGGACTGGAACGCAATTTTTGGACTGGTGACCGGGCCATTAATCGTTACGGTAATGTCAATCGCACCCGTCGGATTGCGTTGCGTGTTGGGATCGGGATTGGTCACATGCGTTCTTCCGACGGCATAAATATCGGGAATGACGCCGTTGGACGGATTGAACGTAACGGTCCCGGTTTCAACCTTGAACGCGTGGTCGATGTACGTCAGCGTCCCACCCGCGGAGCTGAATGAGCCGTCGAGCGTCGGCCGCAGCAACGTTCCCGCTAATTGCACGTGGCCTTGTCCGGGAATATCAATTCCAAATATGCCGGCACCGCCTCCGCGCACGCGCACATTCTTCCCGGCGGTAACTCCCAAATTAAATCCAAGGTTGAACGGCGGTCCTGCGCCACCGTTGCCGCTGCCACCGCCGAACTTTAGGAATGCATTGAACGGAACGACCGCATCGGTAATTGTCGTGTTTCCGGTAAGCATCGCGAGCTCTCCGTCAAGACGCTGGAGCCGCACGTTTGCATCAATCGTTCCGGATCCGTACTGCGGCATGTTGAGCTGCGCGCCTTTGGCGGCAATCGCGATCGAGTAGCCGAGCGGACCGCCATGCAAGCCTCCGCCAAAATCGAGCGTCCCCGAACCGGTTAACGTGCCATTTCCGGGTCGCGCGGCAATTTTTTCGAGCGTCGCGTGCGTTCCCAGAAACGTCAGTTGCGCGACGGTTTGGGTAATCGGCGTCGTCTCGAGCGCGCTCACGTAGCTCCCGTTCGCAACGGTCAGCTTGCCGAGTATTCGTGGATTGGCAATGCTGCCGGAGATCGCGATGTTCCCGTTTAACGCGCCGCCGAGTTTCGTGCCGTTCCCCAAAAACGCGCTGAAGGCCGATAAATCCACGCCGCTGGCCAGGAAATTCATCGCGATCGGCGCCGCAGGCGGACCGAATGCAAAAGGCTGCAGCTCAATTGGCAATGAGCCCGCTATGGTGGCAGTGCCTTTGGTGAATGTGAACTTCGCACTGCGAATGACGACGTCCCGACCGCGCAGCGCGAGCTCGCCGGCCAATGCCGGCAAGCTGATGCCATACGCATTCACTTTACTGCCCGTCACCGACGCCGATATAGCCGGCGCATGCATCGTTCCGCCAATCCTCAATGTCGATGCCAGCGAACCGCTGACGTCCAAATGTTTTTTGGCGGCAGTTGCAATCAGTCGCGGCAGATCGTTCGTGGTGGCGCGCACGGTGAGATTGAGCGGCGAGGCGGGCGCGAAGCCAAAACTGCCGCTGCCCGACGCATCCAGTGCCGGCAATGAAAAGACCATACTCGAGATGTCGATCCGGTTCCCGACGGCGCGTGCCGCAACTTGGCCGCGTTCGATCGGAAGCGGTCCGAGCGTTCCGTTGATAATCGAAGCGTTGCCGGAGATTCCGAGATACGGATAGGCACCCACAATCGCCAGCGTTCCGTTGACACGGCCGGTGACGGGCACTTCCGGATATCCGAATGCGGGCAACCAGACGCCGAGATCCAATCCGCTGAGCGTTCCATGGACATTGTAACGCGATCGTGCGATGACTTCACGCAGCGTCGGCTCGGGAACGAGTCCGATCGTTCCGCTGGCGCGCAGCTCCCCGTGAGCCCCGCCAACCGCAACGTTCCCATCCAACACGTTGCGCAGACTTGTCCAATTCGCCAATGTGTCGCCGATTGGCAATCGGCGATACCGCAAGCCACGCACGTCGATATTTCCCGACGTATATACGCCTCCGCGATACTGCGCAAACGAGAGTGCCAAGCTCCCGTGACCCGCTAAGGTGTCACCGGTATCGAAATAGTCGTTAAAATCCGAAAGGTCGGCGCGCGAACTTTGCAAGGAAAAGGATGTATTGCCGCCGGCGAGCGCTGCCGAGAAATGGGCTTTGGTCGTGACGACTTGCACAAAGCCATTGCGGATGTCGATCGCGCCGGGCTGCGCCGATAGCTCGGCGGTGACGTCAGAAAAACCGAGCCCATTGATCTCACCGACCGGTACGCCGACGCGTCCTTGCACCGACGGACTCGGGCCGGCTCCGCCGATTGCGACGTTGGCATCAAAACTTCCATCCGCGCGATATGTCGGAAGGTGCGCGATTTGCGCAACTTGCGAAATGCTCCCGACCGGAACTTGCGCGTATAACCCGTAGCGCGGCACGCCGGATGTTAGGTCTGCGATGTTGCCGCTCACATCGGCAAACGTTTCACCGAGTGCCGCCAAACCGTTCCGCACATCCAGCGAATCGTTTGCCAGCCCGATCTCTGCACTTGCGGAAAATGGTCCGTAACCGGCGGCTGTACCGTTGGTTAAGACGACTCCGGCATCGATTCCCGGGATGCCGGTGCCCGGCATGATCGCGCCGAATGCAATGAGCGATCCGCCGGAAATCGGAACGCCGAATCCGTTCAGCGTGCGCGCATCCAGTTGTGTCGTCGCGAGTGCCATGCGCGTGCGCGCGTTGGTCGGCGCGGTCGCAAACGATCCCGCTGCTACCACACTCCCGCCAGCTGCATTGGCCTGCGCGGAATAAACGCGCAACACATTATTGTCGTACTCCATCGTTCCGGTGATGCTGACGACCGGAATGCCGCGGATGGTCGCGTTTTGTAACTGCGCGTTTTGCGCTTGCACATAAATGCGTCCTTGAGCGATCGCGATTCCCATCGGGCCGTTGACCGAGCCTTGCGCCGGGAAGTTGCCGAGGAATGGACGCAGACCTTGCAACGTTCCGGAGAAAGCGCCGCGCGCGACGATCGCCGACGGCGCGAACGATCCGTTGCCGCTGAACCTTCCCCACGGACCGTCGGCCCGGATTGCGCTGATGTCTGCATTGGCAAACGGTCCGGCAAACTGCGCGTGAATATCGTTAAACGGCACGCCTGCGATCACTGCAGGCGACATGTCCATCGAACCGCCGATGACCGCATTGGATGCCGATCCGGTTCCGGCGATGTTGGCTTGCACGATGTGGGCGTCGATCGCCGGCAATTGCGGAATCTGCACGCCCGGAAGCGTGATCGGTTGTGATTGCCGCATCACGACGTTCTGCGCAGACGCCCAAAATGCGCTGTTGCCGTGCGGCCGATCGAGATCGAACCCGGCAACCAGCGTTCCACCGTTGGGCGTGCGCACGCCGATCGGACCGAACATCGCGCGCCCGAGTTCGTCAATGTCGTAAAAGCCATTCACGTTTTGCGGATGCGCGATCGACACGAGATATCCGCGGGCGCGGACTTTGAGATCGGTTCCATTGAGCAACGCTTCGGTATTAATGGTTTGCGGTGCAACCAGCGCGCCGATGTACGGAATAAGGCTGGACGATCCGAAGGCGTGGAGCACCAGCGTCGAAGCAACCTGCTTCCGTAGCACCATCGTGCCTTGAATATGGAGCTGAATGCCGTTGTAGGAACCATGGAACGGCATGATCACCAGGTTGCTGCCGTGCAACGCGACCATTCCGCGCGGGTTATCGATCGGAACGGCTTGATAGTTAAACCGTGCTCCGTCGAAACCAACCCACAACAACGGATTTTCGATGTTGCCCTCGATCAACGCGTGAATCCGCACACCGCCAAACATCGGCAATCCGCGCGCAAAGTGCGCGATGTCTTTGAGATAACGGAGATCGCCGCGCCCTTCGAAGCCGAGCCGGAATTGCGGATGACGGAAATCAAAAATTCCGCCGGCAATGACGATCGGAATATGTCCGACGATCGCGCTGAGGCGTTGGGCGGCGAATCCGCCGTCGAAGAAACTGATCGGACCGTTCAAATGTAAGATCGGAGAATCGAGCCCGCGGACGTCCATCGATCCTTCGCCCATATATCCCGAACCAATGATGTGATACGCCGTCGTTTCGTTGGGTTTCACATCAAAGGCGTACATGCGGACATCCATGTTGTGCACGAGTCCGCCGAGAATATGGGCCGCAGGTGAGTCGATGAAATAGTTTCCAACGGTTGCTATTCGAATTTTGCGAGCGCGCACGCGATGCAAAGCATAGCCTTTGACGTAATCGATGGTGCCGACCGCGCGAAACGGCTGCGGCCCCGCGTCCTCGATGACGCCGGTCACGACGTAGTGCGTGACCTTGACCGTGTTGATCGCGATGTCGCCGTTGATGCGGTCAACGCGCTGTACGCGGCTTTCCTTATAATAACGGTATTTATCGACAAGCGACGCCTGGCCGTCGCGGATGCGCGCGGTGAAGTCGAGCGGAATAGCGAGAGGGTGCGGACGGTGTGCGGGACCCGCGGCCGCGCTGGGCGGCAGTGCTACATTGTACGTGCCGTTGGCGTTATGGATCAGCTGAATATATGGATGATCGATCGCCACGGCGAGCAACCCGAAGCGATGCTTGCTTCCCGGAAAGAGATCGCGCACGCTGTAGTCGACGTCGATGCGCTTGGCATAGAGTACCGGCTGGCCGTGACGTGAGATGTGCACGTCGACAAGAGCGGCATGACCGTGACCAAATCGCAGGTCGCGCATGTCGATGTTGTAGCCGGTTGCTATGCCCGAGAGCTCGGCAATTCCGATGCGCGCAGCCGCATTGTGGAACATGACGATCAGCGCGATTGCCGCGACAACCGGCACCACGATAGCGGTCCACAACGTTTTGCGCAAAAGGGCCCTCCGCGGCGAGTTATACCCGTAACGTTCTGGGAAGCCCCGCAGTCGCGCCGGGCCTACGGGCTAGAGATCGAGGTTCTTGACGCCTTTTGCAAACTCGAAGATGTATTGTTTGCGCGGCTCAACTTTGTCGCCCATCAAATCGGTGAAAATTTGCTCGGCTTCGATCGCGTCCTCAACAGTAATCTGCTTGAGGCGGCGATTGCCGACCTCCATCGTCGTCTCCGCCAGCTGGTCGGCGTCCATCTCGCCCAAGCCTTTGTATTGCTGAACCACAAAATCTTTGCCGTCTTCGCCAACAAGCGATTTGAGCTCGGCTTCGCTGAACGCGTAATGTGGTTTGCCTTTGCCTTTGCGCACGCCATAGAGTGGCGGCTGCGCGATGTACACGTAACCATCCTCAACGAGTTTCTGCATTTGCCGGTAGAAAAACGTGAGCAACAGCGTGCGAATGTGCGATCCGTCTACGTCCGCATCGGTCATAATGATGATCTTGTGGTAGCGCAGCTTGGCAAGGTCAAACTCGTCGCCGAAACCCGTTCCGAGCGCAGTGATCATCGTACGAATCTCTTCGTTGGACAGCACTTTATCCAAGCGCGCTTTTTCGACGTTGAGAATCTTGCCGCGCAGCGGGAGAATCGCTTGCGTGTTGGGATCGCGCCCGCCTTTGGCCGTACCACCGGCAGAATCACCTTCCACCAAAAAGAGTTCGCTTTCGGCGGGATTGGTGTTCTTGCAGTCGACCAGCTTGCCCGGCAGCCCGGAGCCCTCGAGCGCATTTTTGCGGCGTGAAAGATCGCGCGCTTTCTTGGCGGCTTCGCGCGCGCGCTGCGCTTGCATGCACTTCTCCAGGATCGTGCGTGCATATTTTGGATTCTCTTCGAAAAAGAAATCCAGCCGCTCGTTGACGAGTGCGTACACGATGTTGCGCACTTTGGCATTGCCGAGTTTGGTTTTGGTCTGACCTTCAAACTGGGGATCTTGCAACTTCACCGACACGACCGCGGTGAGCCCTTCCATCACGTCGTCGGTGGAGAGCGAGCTTTCCGATTCTTTGAGCGCCCCACGCTTCTTGGCGTAACTATTCACCGCATTGCTGATGGCGGTGCGAAAGCCGGTGAGATGCATTCCGCCTTCAATGGTGTTGATGTTGTTGGCATATGAGTAGATCAGCTCGGTGTACGTATCGGTCCACTGCATCGCCACTTCCACATCCACGCCGTCGCGTTCGTGGTGGGTCGAGATAATCGGATGTAACGGATCTTTCTTTTCATTAAGCCATTGCACGAAAGACACGATGCCGCCGTCAAACTTGAACGTGCGTTCGCGGAGATTTTCACCGCGCTCGTCGCGCAATGTGATTGCGACCTCGCGGTTGAGAAATGCCAGCTCGCGCAAGCGCTTGGCCAATACGTCCCAGTGGAATTCTTTGACTTCGAAAACTTGCGTGTCGGGCTTGAACCATTGATAGGTCCCGGTGCCTTCGGCCGGCCCGATCTTCTTTAATTTCTGAATTGTGGCGCCGCGGGCAAACCGCATCTCCCACGTTTTGCCGTCGCGCTTTACCCGTGTAATCATCTCTTCGGAAAGCGCGTTCACCACCGAAATTCCAACGCCGTGTAAACCGCCGGCCACTTTGTAGCCGCCTTTGCCGAATTTTCCACCCGCATGGAGCATCGTCATCACGACTTCTACTGCGGGCATTTTTTCTTCGGCATGCACGTCGATCGGAATGCCGCGGCCGTCGTCTTCGACCGCACACGATCCGTCTTTAAGCAACGTCACCGTGATGTTTTTGGCAAAACCGGCCAGCGCCTCATCAACGGCGTTGTCCACGGCTTCATAGACGAGCTGATGTAAACCGCGCTCGGCGGTGTTGCCGATGTACATTCCGGGACGCTTGCGAACCGCTTCAAGTCCTTTAAGGACTTCAATCTGTTCGCTACCGTATGGGTCAGCTGACATTTTTAAATTGGTTGTTCACTTCCGTATAACATGTTGTAGAGATCGTCGCCGAGCAGATCGCGCACAACAGGCGGCGCTATGCGCTCGGGATCGAGCTCGGTTTTTAGCAGCACGTACGAGCTCGCGACATCGCGCTCATACTTGGTCACTCGTGCCCGCCCCGAGGCGCGCAGCTGCGTCAGCAAATCCCACCATCGCGCCAACAGTTTGCTTCTCACGCTGTCGTATTCATTCCGCGAGAGATTTTCAACGTGCTCCGCAATCCCGGCATAGCCGAGAAACGGCACTTCAAAAAGCAGGCGGGCTAAGGTTGCGGCGCGCTCATTGGCACGTGCATTCGCACAGGGGGAGCACAGAGCTTCCGTATCTGCAACGACCGGAGCGCCGCAACGGTTGCACTCTTTCCAGCCGGCACTCGCCTTGGCGCGCTGCGCTTTCTGAACGTCCTCGCGAAAGGTGGCAACTGCCGAATCCAGCGTGGGCGCCGGCTGAACTTCGCGCAGGCGCGACCGCCGAATCTCCTTGCGTCCGACGACGTTGAGCTGTCGCTGGGCGACGCGCCCAACGCGGAATCGCACCTGATCGAGCTTCGTCTGGGTCGCCTGCGCGACCGCGGCGATGATGCGTTCGCTCAAAAATGATAACTGCTGGCTCCACGCGCTGGATCGTGTCACGACGATCAAGGCTCCGCGAGCGAGCTCCACCGGACGCGAATTGGCGGCGATCTCGTCGCCGACAATGGTCGTCCACTGCGCCCGGATCTGGGACAGGGGATCCGAGAGATCACTACTGCCGGGCTGCCATGCAGAAAGCAACGAGCGCAGCGGCTGCATTAGTTGGCGACCACGCGCGCATCGTCGATGCGATACACGGTTCCGGCCGGCAGCCGATCGGGCAGCTGCGTCGCCGTGATAAACGCCTGTTCGAAATCGCCGACGCCGTCCAAGAACGCGCGCGCGCGTCCGGCATCCAGCTCGGAGAGAACATCGTCTAACAATAAAAGAGGCGCTTCACCGCAACGCTCGCGCATAACCGTATATTCGGCAACCTTGACCGCAAGTACCGCCGTTCGCTGTTGACCTTGCGATCCGAACGCTGCCAGCGAGCGTCCATCGAGCGTGAGCAACAGATCGTCTCGGTGCGGCCCCACCAGCGGCATGCCGCGGGTTCGCTCTTGTTCCGCTTGCGCTTCGAGGCGTGCAGTAAAACTGGCGCCGATTGCGTCTTCGGTCGCCGCTTCGAACTCTATGTTCGGCTGGTAATGTAACTCCAGCCGTTCGCGGTCGTCGCTGCAACGTGCGTGGATCGTCGTCGCGACGCCGTCCAACTGACGAACAAACTGGTTGCGCACGATCATCAAAGCCGTCCCCGCAGATGCTAGCGTTTCGTTGTAGATTCCAAGCAGCGCGGGATCGGAATTCCCGTCGCGTAAGAGCGCCGCTTTTTGCGCAAGGGCTTTTTGGTAGCGCACGAGCTCGTGATAGTAACGTTTCTGTTCTTGGGAGAGCGCACGATTTAAAAACGAACGGCGCGCCGCCGGCGGGCCGTCGACCAGATGCAAATCACCGGGGACGAAACTGACGACGCGCAGGCTTCCGAGAAACGTCGCGTATATGACATTACGTCCATTCACCGCATACATTTTTCGCGAACCGCGTGCCGTCGCCGTGAGCGTGCACCCCAACCGAATTGTGCCGGCAGTCACATGCGCTTCACCGGTAATCGTCGCTAGTTCAAAACCGTCGCGAATCAAATCACGTTCGCGGCTGGTCCGAAACGATTTTCCGGTTCCCAGCACGGCGATCGCTTCGAGAAGATTACTCTTTCCTTGCGCGTTGCTTCCGACGAAAACGTTCAATCCGGGCGCGGGCTCAAACTCGAGATGCGCATAGTTGCGCACGTTTGAGAGGGTGAGCGAATCGAGCCTAATATCGCCGGCGGATCATTGCCGCAGGGGCATCAATACGTAGAGCTGTTGTGCGCCTTCGACCGGCTCGACCGGTTTTATCGCTGCAGGCGAAAGCGGCCCGAGGAATTCCATTACCGTTTGCGCGCTTTCGACATGGTTCAAAATCTCGACAAGGTACCGCGCATTAAACGCGATCGTGAGATCTTCGCCTTGCTGATCGACTTCGAGTTCTTCATACGCGTTACCAGAAACATCGGAGCTCGCGGTGACGATGAGCGTTTGATTATTAATGTTGAGTTTGACCATGCTGGCGCGGTCGCCGGCAACCAGTTCTGCGCGCCGCAACGCGGCAATTAAGGCAGGAGTGCTGACGGTCATCGAGCGATCGAATTTTGCCGGAATGACTTGCCCGTAATTGGGATACTGTCCATCAACCAACCTCACGGTGATCGATGCATCGCCGGCAGCAAACATCAACTGATTGTTCTGTGCGCCGAGCGACGTGATTTCGACGAATTCCGCGCCGCCTAAATTCCGCGCCGCTTCGGCGAGCGCGCGGGACGGAACGATATATTTTTCACTGCCGGATATTCCGCTCTCCAGACTGGTCTGGAATTTCGCCAAACGGTAACCATCGGTCGCCACCATCGTCAGCGAATCGCCTTCGACCTCGAGCAACGTTCCCATGAGCACCGCTCCGCGCGCTTCTTCACTCGAGGCAGCGAAGATCGTCGCATTGACGCCGTCGCGAAAACGTTTTGCCGCGATGCGGAAGTTCTGCCCGCGCTGCGCCGTGGGTAAGGGCGGATACTCTTCGGCCGGCAACGCATGAAAATCGTAGCTGCTGCGCTCGTATTTGACGCTGGCACGAGTCGGCGTGCCGGTGAGTTCCATGAGGCCGGCTTGAAGATTGCCGAGATAACTGCTAAACAGTTTTGCCGGCACCGTGACGCTGCCCGACTCGCTGATTTCGGCCGGAAAAGCGTGTTCCAGCGTTACCTCGAGATCGGTGGCACGCACCGAGATCTTGCCGTTGTCGGCGCTGAGCAGCACATTGGAGAGAATGGGTACGGTCGTATGCGCATTCACGACCTTACTGGCCGCACCGACGGCCCCCGAGATGTCCTTGGTGTTACAGGTGAACTTCATTCCACACTCATCGTCGCGTTGCGTTGCTGGTTATATATAAAGACCATAATCGTATTAGTAGTAAGGCGGTGCATTCTGCGAAGAACCGCTTCTGTGCTTGCGTTCATGCGGTTTTGCGCGCCGGAGAACCTGTGCATGACCCGCGCAGGTTCTTACACATCTGCACTGCGAGGTGCCCAGGAGCAGTTATCCACGCGCTGACGGCCGCCCTGTGCACGACACCGTGTATTAGATGTAGAAAGGCGCGTTAGTCGGTCTGACAAAGCGCCACAAGCGAGCGAATTTTGTTGCGGTACGCCTCGTCGCGCTGCATCTGCTCTTTGACTTTATCGCGCGCATACATCACCGTGGTGTGGTCCTTCTTGTTGAACTCCCGGGCAATATGCGGCAACGAGCAATCCGTGAGCTCCGTGCAGACAAACATGGCGATCTGCCGCGGTGCCGCCACGCGCTGGTCGCGACGGTGGTTGTCCATCTCCTTGACCGTCAGGCCGTGCGCCTTGGCAATCTTGTCTTTGATCGTGTCGATGGTCACGCGCCGCAGCGGCATTTGGGCCACGGCATTCTTGAGGACCTCGGCCGCTAAGTCAACCGTAATCTGCGATTTCGTAAGCGACGAGAAAGCCACGACGCGAATGAGCGCTCCTTCGAGTTCGCGGATGTTCGATGGAATGACCTTGGCGATGTACGACGTCACTTCGTCAGGGACCGGAATCTTCTCCGACTCCGCCTTTTTGCGCAAGATCGCTTCGCGCGTTTCCAGATCCGGCGGTTGAATGTCGGTCAGCAAGCCCCATTCAAATCGTGAGCGCAACCGGTTTTCCAGCGTCTGAATCTCTTTGGGCGGACGATCGCTCGAAATGACGAGTTGCCGTCCGGATTCGTGCAGCGCGTTAAATGTGTGGAAGAACTCTTCTTGCGTTCCTTCCTTGCCTTCCAAAAATTGGATATCGTCGATCAGCAACACATCGACCAAACGATACTTGTTGCGAAATTCGAGCGTCTTGTTGTTTTGCACCGCGATGATGAATTCGTTGGTGAACTTTTCGCTCGACACGTAGACCACGTTGGCATCGGGCGTATCTTGCAAGACGCGATGTCCGATCGCGTGCATCAAGTGCGTTTTGCCGAGGCCGACGCCGCCGTACAAGAAGAGCGGGTTGTAGGCTCGCGCCGGCGCCGCGGCGACCGCCTGCGCGGCCGCGTGGGCAAACCGGTTGGAATTGCCGATGACAAACTCTTCAAAGGTATAGCGCGTATTGAGATTGCCGGGCCGAAAATCGTTTTGCAGCCGCGCGGGGCTGGGTTGGATGGTTTCCGGGGCGCCGTTTTCGGCGGATGGTTCGAGCACCAAAAATTGCAGCTCGACTTCGGTCCCGCAGAGCTCGCGGAGCACCTCGACAATCTGCGGCTTGAGGCGATTTTCCACCCAATCGCGGGCGAAATTATTTTGCACCGCCAGCATCAGCTCTTTGCCGTTGAGCGAGACCAGCCGCAACGGCTTGATCCACATCTCGTAAACCGGTTTAGAGAATCTGCGTTCGAGCGCTGTCAGTGCGGATTGCCAGAGTTCATTCGAAATGTCGGGGGATCCAACCGCAAGCGCCATTCTCTATACGTCCCGTCTTCGTTCAGTTTTAGACGCAACCACTGACAAAAGTCACTGATTGCGCCCCGTTATGGAGGCGCACAGGTTGGCTCAATCAGGCACGTATCCTGCGGCAAATTTAGAGATTCTTTTCCACTTATCCACAGGTTTAGAACCCTCGATTTTGCCTTGAAAAAGGCACATATTCCACCGAAGCTTCCGAGCTCTTGACAGGCACGAAATCCCCCGTCTTTTCTAGCTTTTCGAAGCAAGTCGGGCAAGCGCCCGGGCGCCGCTTTCCACAGCCTTGTCCACACGTGTGGAGAGCGGTCAAAATGAAGTTAAGTTTAAAGTAGTGGGTCAATTTGATTGACAGCCTCAGATTCGGTGCTATACTACCGTGCCCGCTAGGTTTAGGCCGCCTCGTGGCGGCCCACGGAAGCCCCTTTGGCAAAAGTTTCTTTACCAGAGCCGCCGGGCCGCGCTTGCGGCGGCCAAGGGCCTACGGAGCCTCGCCCGGATGCTTGCCGAATGGGCGAGGATGCATAAGCGGCTTGAGATTGTTGTGCGAAACCCAGGTTTTGAGGGGACCGAAAGCGCGATGGGTGTCCTCACGATGGATTTTCAGGGCGAGGTCGAGTTTGTTCGGGCGCTTCAAAATGTTGCAACGGAACTTTTGAGGCCACCAAATACGCTCAGGCATTCAATCATTCTCTTGAATGAACGAGGCGATCATCTCGGATTTAACCCGGTGTATTACGTCAGTCACCGCGTAAGTTATGCGACCGATTGGCAGGCACCCTGGTTGCTACCAGCGCAGGGTTCCCCTCCGCCCGAACGCGAGGCTTAAGCGACAGCTTCTCCGCGCATAAAATCAGGCAACCTTGCCAAATCGTGAACCGTCCAAATACGATCCGTGAGCCCGTGCTTGATAGCAGGCGTCGTCTTTAGCGTTTGATGAACGCGGCAAAAGTTGTAGTACATAAAGTGCAACGCCAACGCCCGCTGATGGTTCTCAATCTTTTTGCTGAACGCGTTGGTCAAACGCGTGAAACGCCGCATTGACATTCTCAT
>DASYYA010000202.1:0-1572 GCA_035934355.1 Candidatus Rubrimentiphilum sp.
TGCGAATCGCAAACTCGCCCCTGCGTGTCATGGCCCTCCCGGTGCGGCCGCAACGCGTTGGATAGACGCAATCGAACATGTCCACACCGTCATCGACCGCAAGCAGCACGTCGCGTACGGTTCCTACACCCATCAAGTACCGCGGCTTAGTGTCGGGAAGAAGGGCCGCCGAAAAGCGTGCCAGGCGGTGCATTTCGTCGCGCGATTCGCCAACGGAGAGACCGCCGATGGCGTAACCGGGAAAATCGAGTTCGACGACCGCTTTGGCGCTCGTTTCGCGCGCGGCAAGATCCAAACCACCCTGCATGATCGCGAAGACCAGAGTCTTTGGGCGTGTTTGTGCTGCCCGGCTACGTTGCGCCCAAGCCGTCGTCAGGCGTACGGCTTCGTCGATTTTTTCCGGCGGCGCCGGCAGCTGCACGCAAACGTCGAGCACCATCGCGATATCCGAACCGATCGCTTCCTGAAATGCGATCACGTTTTCGGGCGTGAATCGCTGCCGGCTGCCGTCGAGATGAGACGCAAAGGTGACGCCGTCGTCGTCCAGCTCGCGCAGCGCTTGCAGACTAAACACCTGGAAGCCACCGCTATCGGTAAGAATCGGGCCATCCCATTGCATAAAGCGGTGAAGGCCGCCGGCTTCAACGAGAATGTCGCGCCCCGGCCGCAACCACAAGTGATAGGTGTTCGCCAAAATGATCTGGGCGTGCGCGGTGCGCAATTCGTCCGGCGTTAAGCCTTTGACCGTGGCGCCCGTCCCGACGGGCATAAACGCCGGCGTTTCCACAACCCCGTGCGTCAATCGCAAGCTTCCGCGGCGGGCCGCGCCGTCGGTTTTGTGCAGCGTAAACAAGTTCACGCGGAAAGTATCGTACGTGCGGCGATGTATTCGGGCGGCGGCGGTACCTCAAAACGCATCTCGCGATGCGAGCTCGGATGGAGCAACGAGAGGCGCCACGCGTGCAGCGCTTGGCCTGGAAGGTCGAAACGCGGATCCGATCGCCCATAGAGCGGGTCGTTGATCAATGGATGTGCCATTGCGGCCATATGGACGCGAATCTGATGCGTACGGCCGGTTTCGAGGCGGAAGCTGAGTTCTGCAGCTTTTGGAAAGCGTGCGCGCAGCTCGTAGTGTGTAATGGCCGGCTTGCCGCCGGAAATAATCGCAAACCGCAGGCGATTGTGCGGATCGCGGCCGATTGGACCCTCAACGGTACCCTTAGCCTGCGCCGGCACACCGTTAACGAGCCCCAAATACTCGCGCGAGATTCGCCGCGCTTTCATTCCTTTGGAAAGAAAGCTCAAAGCCGCCGCAGTTTTGGCCACGACCAGCAACCCTGAGGTGTCGCGATCGAGCCGGTGTACCAATCCCGGCCGGACTCCGGAGCCCGGGAGCGATCCGGTGTGCGCCAAGATGGCGTTGACCAGCGTGCCACTGGTCGCGCCGGCTGCGGGATGCGTCACCATTCCGGCCGGTTTGTCAACGACGATCACGTCGTCATCTTCGTACACGATCGTGAGCGCGATGGATTCGGCCTCGACGCGCAACGCGTGGCGCTCGCGCACGTCAAT
>DASYYA010000004.1:0-2254 GCA_035934355.1 Candidatus Rubrimentiphilum sp.
CTATCTCGCAGCGTTCAGCGCTCTTGAATCTGACATACTCGTTTTCCGAAAATGCCGATATCGGTGCGCGCATCTTTACGATGGGCGACGTGCGCGATCAGAGCGCTTCGATCGCCGGGATCGACGCAGCTACCGGAATCCTGGAAGGCCCTGGGCCACAGACGTTTGCGCAAAACCTTCGCGCGTACGACTTGAGCGGCCGAACTATCCTAGGGTCCGGCGAGTTGGTTGGCCGCGTTATGCTCTCCGACGATAACGTCGAGGTCAGTGGCGGCGGTATTTCCAACCCGCTGTACGATCTGTCGCACGTCGACAACCGTTCGAATGTATCGTTGCAGTGGGGACGCACATTCGAGCGATCGAGTTTTGCGTTTGGCGGGTATGTGCGACGGGAAAATTTCGTCGCGCCCGGTGCGGTGCCGCAGCTCTGGCAAAACATTGCGTCGTACTTCGGTCGCGCCCAGTGGCAGGCCGCGACGAAGCTGCATCTCGGCGCCGCCGCTTATGCGTCGCATTACACGACGTTCGGTTCAAATTTGGATGGCAGGCTGAGCGCCGTTTACGATGCGGATCCGCGCACGTCGCTCCGTTTCTCGGTGGGCACGGGTTTCCGCGCACCATTGCTGATCGAGCGCTATGTGTTCACGAACGATCAACTGCCGCCACCGGATAATAATTGCGTCATCGCGGACCAGGGCAATCCGAACGAAAAACCGGAGCACGCGACCGAATATGAGCTCGGCGTTTCACACGAGTTTGCCAATGCGACACTCGATGCATCGCTCTATCGCACCAACCTCCGCGATCCGATCGAGAATTATTATCCGGGCAACACCTGCCCGACGATCAGCTACTCCTATCCGATCAACGTCGGCAACGCGGTCTATCAAGGTGCGGAAGTCCGCTTCGTTCAGCGTTTTCCGCGCGCGCACGCGTTCTTCACTGCGATGTACGGTCTGAATGTCGCCTATCCGGTGAATATGCCGGTAACGGTCTCCAACCCGACCTCGGGTGCCTTCATCGTGAACGGCGAGCAATTCCCCAACATTCCGCAGCAACAGGCGTCATTTGAAGGCGACTGGGAGTACAACAATTGGCACGCGGCCGCAATTGGCGTGTTTCGTGGAAAGAACAACCCGCTCAATCAGCCGCCGGTGGTTTTTGTGGATGCAGCGGTTGGACGGCAAATCGCGCGCAATCTCGATCTTACAATCGCTGGCACCAATCTCTTGAATACCGCTGCCGGGAAATTCCAAGTATTTAACGGCGGACAACCTTACTTCGGAATTGTTGCGCCCGGCAAGCTCGGTCCGCTCCCCACAAATCTGCTGACGGTCGAACCGTCCGCTATTCGCGTTATTCTAACGATTCGGCACTAGTCGGTTTTCGTTTGCGCGTCGAGTTTCTCGTACGCGTCCTGCATGATCTTCATCATCTGAGAAAAGCTCGTCGCCATCGAAATCGAGCCGCGTGCGAAACCAGCCACGGATTCGCGCAGTTTGGCGCTGAGCTCTTCCGACAACGGCACATCCGCGAGCGAAACCAGATTCTCGTAGTGCCGGCTCGCGGTCGAGGCAGCTTCGGTCACGCGTTCCACGCTTGCCAAGTAGTCGATGATTGCGGATCCCAAATCGGCGACTGCGTTTCGTCCGTCACTAATCCGCCCGCGAATATCGCCGTTGTCTGCTGCCATTACTTAGCCTTCGCTCCACTGCATGGTTAGCCTGCGGCTTATTTGGGGAACGGTTGGTTCTGAAAAGGAGCCGTACACTTTTATGCCAGTTCGTAAGAAGAAATCGACAAAATCGCGTAAGTCTTCGGGGCGCCGCAAGGCAAGCGCGCGCGTTGCCGGAGCCATCCCTCGCGCCCGCAAGGCGATTAAGCGCGCCAAACCGGCGGCGAAGAAAGCCGCAAAGACCGGCGCGCAAGCGGCGCATACTGCCGCTGCGACATTGCGTGTCGCCGGCGATCTGCTCGACGAAGGCGCAAACTTTGCCGAATCGTTGGCTGACGGCCGCCGCGTGGTTCGCCAGGCTCACCATGACAAGCGTTCACGCAAGCGTAAGCGCTAAGGCGAGACCAATCCGCTAAACGACCTCGAGCCTTTTAACGGCATTGCGGCAGCGTTCACGCGGTGAATTATGCATCGCGTGATCGCGCCGTGCCCGTTGTGAAAGTATGCAATCGCCCGCACATCGATATTCGCGGACGTGACGCTGAGATCGATCGGTCGATGATATCTGGGCGACCTCAG
>DASYYA010000030.1:0-7530 GCA_035934355.1 Candidatus Rubrimentiphilum sp.
TTGTATCCGTCCAAATGCCCCCATCATGTTTGCGCGGAGCGCTTTGACATATTCTCTATCTAGAGGTTGTTTCGCCACATCATCTCCTTCTCAGTCTGTGTGCTTTTTCTATCCTATGCCCCACGCAGTCCGTGGATTGAAATCCAGATCGGGCGCGTCCAGTTTTACGGGCTGCTTCCCGTCTAGCCCAGCGTTGACACCCGCGAAATGCATCTTCACTGGGACTCCGACGAGACTTCGAATTTCAATGTACCGAGAGCGTCCGGCTCCGAGACCATCTAGCGTCAGACGCACGTCATCCCTGGTCTTGTGATCGTCCCCCATCGCCGCGTATGACGAACGCAGCCCAACATTCAGGCCCAAGTGAAGGGCGGCAGAACGGCCACCATTGGAAACCTCAATGATGCGAAGGTGTGACATCGTATGCGGTGTGTCACAGCCCGTATTGTGATCATCACCATATTCAGCCTTGCGAAGTGTAAGCCCATCCTTCAGTGGTTTGCCGGGTTTCGTCGAGATCACATAGCGCTCGTCCGGTGCAATCGTGCGATCTTTTCTTTTTGGCTCTGCAACATCGACCCACGTGGAATCGTCTCCCATGCGGTCCCATAGCGGCCGGATGATAATGACGGCCTCACGGTCACGCCGATCAGTCTCGGAACTTTTCGCGTAGGCGAGGACGGCTACGATAAGGCCCGCGAGGCTAACAATGTTCGCGAATATCTCTGTCACCCGGCACACACCTCCGGCATAGACATTCGAGGGTGGCAAGACAAGCCCCGGTCCCCGCGCTAGTGTACCTCGGACGCGCTACAAAGCATTCCATTCCTCAACAAAACACGAGGGGTAAAAGTGCGCCGGTTCGAGTTATGCAATCACGTAGAAAACGGAAAAGCCTTG
Source organism: Candidatus Rubrimentiphilum sp. (assembly GCA_035934355.1). Lineage (GTDB taxonomy): Bacteria > Vulcanimicrobiota > Vulcanimicrobiia > Vulcanimicrobiales > Vulcanimicrobiaceae > Rubrimentiphilum. Next base: position 901 of record DASYYA010000030.1, read on the forward strand.
ATTTCTCAAGGCTTTCCGCATCCCGACCTTTGTTGGGAGGCCGGAAATTCTGGCGACGCTGATGGGGCTCGAACCCACGACCTCCGCCGTGACAGGGCGGCGCTCTAACCAACTGAGCTACAGCGCCATCGCCAAAAACATTTTACATGGTGGGCACGGCTGGGCTCGAACCAGCGACCCCCCGCGTGTGAAGCGGATGCTCTCCCACTGAGCTACGCGCCCATGCGTTATGGAACCGGCATATCGTATCCTAGCCGCCAGCCGGCTGTCCAGCAAGCGCGTGGGTATACGGGCTGCGATGGAGTTATTCACATTCGGTCACGGAACGCAGACGCAAGCCGAGATCGCCGCCTTGATCCGGCGCGCGAAACTCGACCGCGTGGTCGACGTGCGCACGGTTCCGAAAAGCCGGTTGCATCCATGGGTTTGGAGCGATCGCATGGGCGTTTGGGTACCGGATGAAGCCCAAGCAGAGTATATTTGGGAACGCGATCTCGGCGGTTTCCGGACAGCGTTGCCAACGTCCCATCACACGGCGCTGCGCAATCCGGCATTTCGCGGTTATGCCGACTATATGGAAACGGAACGTTTCCGGAGCGCTCTCGAACGTCTTGTCGACTCGTTGCCAAAACGCCGCGTCGCGATCATGTGCTCGGAGACATTATGGTGGCGCTGCCACCGGCGGCTGATTTCCGATGCAGCCGTGCTGCTGCACGGAATTGGTGTCCGTCATTTGATGCCCAAGAGTTCTTCGCAACCACATGTGCTCACACAAGGCGTACGTCGAGAGGGCGAGACGCTGCGTTACGACGCGCAGGTTGCATGAACGCCATCGAGTCGGCGAAAGCTGCACGGCTCCGCTACGTGAGCGATGACATGCCGGGAATTCGCCGCGAGAAGCGCGGCGAACATTTTGCGTACGTGGCGCCCGATGGCGCGTCGATCGAAGACGAAGACGAATTAGCGCGCATCAAGGCTCTCGCAATTCCGCCGGCTTACAACGACGTGTGGATCTGTCCGCTGGCAAACGGACACATTCAAGCCACGGCGCGCGACGCCCGCGGTCGCAAGCAATATCGCTACCACAAGCGTTGGCGCGAGGTGCGCGACGAAAACAAATACGAACGCATGGCGGCCTTTGCGCAAGCGTTGCCGGCGATGCGCAAAAAACTCGAACGCGATCTGGCGTTGCCGGGGCTGCCGCGCAACAAAGTGATGGCGACGATCGTGCAGCTCCTCACGAGCACGGCGATTCGGGTCGGCAACGACGAGTACGCGCGGGATAATAACTCCTTTGGCTTAACAACCTTGCGCAACACGCACGCTCGCGTGCGCGGTGCAACGGTGCGCTTCTCTTTCCGTGGAAAGAGCGGCGTACGCCACGCTGTCGACTTGCACGATCGGCGTATCGCCAGGATTGTCCGCCAGTGTCAGGATCTGCCGGGGCAGCGCCTCTTCGAGTACCTCGACGATGATGGCAGCACGCAGAGCGTCGATTCATCCGATGTCAACGAATATATACGTGAGCTCGCCGGCGACGATTTCTCAGCGAAAGATTTTCGCACATGGGCCGGCACCGTCACGTGCGCAATGTTGCTCGCAGACGAAACGCTCGAGCAAGCCTCAGAGCGCAAACAGCGCGTCGTCGACGTCATCAAAGAAGTGGCGCGCCGCCTCGGCAACACGCCCGCGATTTGCCGGAAGTGTTACGTGCATCCCGCAATCGTCGATGCGTATTTGGAACAGGGCCGTCTCGGAACGGGCTCGCTGGCGGAGCAACGTGGTCTCGACGCGGACGAACGCCTCGTGCTCGCTATTTTAAAGGAACGATCGCCCGCCAACGAGGTGAAGCGCACCCTGCGCGGATTGCAGCAAAGTTTGAGGGAACGCAAGAAAAGAACGGCATGATCGGCGGAGTGCTCTTGGCGCTGACCGTTGCAACGCCATCGGCCCAGGCGCAAGCGTCCTTCGAACGAGGGCTGACATTTTTATACGCTTACGACCGGGCCGGAGCTGCGGCCGCGTTTGCGGGGGCGCTACATGCCGATCCACATTTGGCGATTGCCGCGTGGGGCCAAGCGCTTGCAGCCGCGAGCGACTTGAATCATCCACTCACACCTGACCGTTTTGTCGCGGCACAAAGTGCGAGCCTACACGCCGTCGCGCTGGAACCATTTGCAACTCCGCAACAACGCGCGTATATCGACGCCGTCGCGCTGCGGTACAAGGGATCCTGGGAGGCGCGTTCCGCCGACGAGGCGCGATATCTCGCGGCAACGGATCGTCTCGTCGCGCAATGGCCGCTTGATGACGACGCAGCGGTGATCGAAGCCGAAGCGTTGCTCGAAGATCGCGCCGCTTCGAACGCTTACGGCCAAAAAGCGCTTGCACTTGTGCAAACGGTTTTGCGGCGCGACCCCGGTCAGCTGATGGCCAACCACCTGTGCATCCACATTTACGACGGCATGGCCGATCGCACGCCTGCGATAGCCTGTGCCGACCGGTTGAACGCCTTGCAGTTTGTGCCAAACGAAGAGCATCTAGCGCACATGCCGGCACACACGTACAGCGAGGTGGGCAGCTACGCGAAGGCGGTTAATGCCAGCGACCGGGCTTGGCAGCTTCGCGAAGTGTGGAACAACGATGCTCCGCCCTACTCGTTAGAGTACGCGATTCATGACGCTGAGGTCGGCTACGCGGCGGCGATGATGCTCGAAAACGAATCCGCAGCCCAGCTCTGGGGCGATCGCTTCGGCCAAACGATCGGGAATTCGTTGGAGTTAACCACGCTGGCGCGTTTTGGAAAATGGTCGCAGATTATACGCCTGTCGAGTCAGCCGGATCCGCACAAAGCGTTCGCTTTGGGATTAGCTTATGCACACATTGGAGATCTCAAGAGCGCTGACGCACAGCTCGCGCTGCTTCGCAATAACTTCGATGAAAGCGATTTTGCAAACATACTGCAGGCAGTCGATGAAGAACGGCGCGGCCATCTCGATGCCGCCGCCGCTGCACTTCGGCGTGCGGCCGATCTGCAAAAACTCATGTACACGGGTGAGGAACTACCGCTTTTTCCGGCGGAACCGGCACTCGGCGCTCTCTACGATCGTGCCGGCCGTTATACTGAAGCGCGCGACGTCCTCGAAAAAGCCCTAGCGCTCCATCCGGACGATCCGCGCGCGCTCTATGCATTGCTGTATGCGTGCGGACAGATCGGCGACGGGCCATGTTCAACGGCGGCCTCGCAGGAGTTTCACGCCGTTTGGCACGGTCCGCCGCCGAACCTCACCGATCTATAGCTCTTGCTCACGCAACGTTCGCGCGAAGATCGCGAGCATATCGCTTAAGGCTTGGGCCCCCGACGCGACGCGCGTTCGCAAGCCGCGCGGGAGCGGCCTCGGATTGAGGCGCGCGCGCCGATTTTGCTTTGCACCAGCGATCAGCTCGCGAGATCGGTGACGGACTTCGTAGTCCATCCAGGGATCCATATTTCGCCTCTCTTTCTAAAATAATAAAGCCCCCGTTTTTGCGGAGGCTTTCGGTGAATCGCGCAGTGTGCGGCGTTATGCCGGTCCACGCTCCGAAAGGGCTCCGCTTGATGCCACGCCGCGACCGGCGCCGCGCATGCACGGCGTTTCGATGGAATTTTCGAGATTGAGTCGCAGCGAAAACATTCGCCTACGATAGCATGCGCTCGATCGGATTGTCAAACCGGCGCTTGGCTGTTGAACTCGCGCGATTCCCGGGAACGTTTCCTTTACCGTACTCATCCACGCTACATTAAGGAGGACACATGCGAAAATTCATCAACGGCGCGCTTGCCGGATGCCTAGCGCTAAGCATGCTTAGCGCGACATCAGTGGCAATTGCTAAACCCCACGGCCACGGTAGCAGCGCGATGGCGCATGGCAACCGCGCGACGGCGCGTAGCTGCATTAATCCGGCTGGTAACATCCGCGGCTGGTGCAAGGGTCATGGCGGCACATTCGTCACCGGAAGAGTTACTGCGATCAGCGGCAATCGCGCGACGGTCGCGCTTTCCAATGGCCAAACGATTATGGTGCGAAGCGCCGGCTTGACCGTCGGACAAATGGTGACCTTGCGCGGCAATTTCAACGGCAACGGAACATTCGTGGCCAATAATCCGGTCTACACGAATTATCCCGGCCCGTTCTCAGGCTCGAGCGTGAGCGGCGTGATCCTGTCGGTAAATGGCAGCGCCGTGCAAATTCTTTCGGGCCTGCGCGTCATTAGCATCAACGATGCAAATGCTTCAGTAAGCGGCAGCCTCTACGTCGGCCGCTCGATTACCGCAAACGGTAATTGGAACGGCAGCGTCTTCTACGCAAACAGCATCTCATAAAAGCTAAAGGTAGAAACGCGATGGGCTCCAGAATATCTGGAGCCCATTTCTTTTCGTACAACGCGGGCGGTTAGCTCAGTGGGAGAGCGCTTCCTTGACACGGAAGAGGTCAGTGGTTCAATCCCACTACCGCCCACCATTGTTTCAGCGCCGCAAGTACGAATTCGTGCGTAATTGACTGGAACCGAGCCAACCAACAAAACCGGCTGAGGTACAACTGAGGTACAACGAACCTGGGCTGCCAGCAGAATCGGAAGATCGAGCGTGGTGGTCTGCTAACCACAGCCTGCATCTCGGCGGCGGTTGGGAACAGCAGCTCGCCCGGGTTCGGCGACTGCGAGCCAGGCTTAATGCATATGACGTCGCCACCCGCTATGACAATCCCGCGTTCTTCGACGATGTGCTGACGGTCTTCCAAAATTGCAATGCCCTAGGCGATTGGCTAATCCATGACGCCGGATTGGATCGAGCGCACATCGATGCGTTCGTGAACGGAGCCGCCGAGTTGCGACTATGCCGCGATATCGCCAACAGCTCGAAGCACTTTAAGCTGACGTCGCACAAAGCGCACGGGTTTGCGATCGGACGACAATACCGAGGGAACCCTTTTGTAATTGTCGCACGCGCCGATGGTCACGAGAGCCTGCATGATTTAATCGGTCTTGCTGACTCTTGCATTGCGAAATGGTTTGCATATGTTCAAGCGATCCGCTGATTAACAGTCAATTTTCTCAACTATACCGCGGTCCACGCCGAATCGTCCTAGGTCGTCAGATCCAGGGGCAAAGCACCTCGCCCCGAGATTTCAAGAAATGGTGGTGCAAAATGGTGGTGCCTGAACCGCCACGCGATGCTGCTCAGGAGGACATCAGAGGTGGCCTCAGGTGGACAGCGGCTTAAGTGGTGACTCCGCTCCACCGAAGGCGAAAAAGCCTTCAGAAGGAGCAGATCTTGGCACGACGTTCTCGCCGAAACCACTCACCGGCATTCAAGGCAAAAGTGGCGCTGCTTGTGGTTCGCGGTGAACTCACCGTGGCGGAGTTGGCGAAAAAGTTCGACATCCACCCCAATCAGATCACGATGTGGAAGACGCAGTTGCTCGAAAACGCTGTGACCGCGTTCGACGGCAGCAGTGTGAAGACCGAGGAAGTCGACGTCGAGAAGTTGCATGCGAAAATCGGCCAGCTCACGCTGGAAAACGATTTTTTAGAAAAAGCGCTGGGGCGCGTCGGCGGCCCGAGCGCAAGGCGATGATCGACCGCGAGGTTGCTCTCCCGCTGACGCGCCAAGCCGATCTCTTGCAGCTCTCGCGCAGTTCGCTTTATTACGTTCCGGTCGAGATTTCGCCGGCTGATTTGGAACTGATGCGCCGCATCGATCATCTGCATACAGACTATCCGTTCATGGGAGCCCGCATGCTGCGTGATCGGCTCAAGGCGCTCGGGTATGGCATTGGGCGCCGGCACGTTGGCCGACGGATGCGCCTGATGGGCATTGAGGCGCTCTACCGCAAGAAACGGACCACCAAGCGCAATCCCAAGCATCCCGTCTTCCCGTATTTGCTGCGCGGCTTGACGATCGAGCGGCCGAATCACGTGTGGTGCGCCGATATCACCTACATCCCGATGCGGCGCGGCTTCCTCTATCTCTTTGCCGTTTTGGATTGGGCGACGCGCCGCGTGCTGGCATGGCGGCTTTCGAATACGCTGAGCACGGACTTCTGCATCGAGACGGTGCAAGACGCGATCGCTCAGCATGGCAAACCGGAAATCTTCAATTCAGATCAGGGCAGCCAATTTACCGACGGTGACTTCGTGAAACTCATTCGTGAGGAACACGACATCGCGTTCAGCATGGACGGCAAGGGCTGCTGGCGCGACAACGTCTTTATCGAGCGTTTCTGGCGCTCGCTCAAACATGAGGAAGTGTATTTACACGCCTACGAGAGCGCCTCGCAAGCCCGCGCCTCGATTGCCAAACACATCGAATTCTACAACAGCGCGCGGCCGCACTCGGCGCTTGACGGGCGTACGCCGGACGCGGCATACTTCAGCTCACCGGCCGTCGAGTTGGCGGCCTAACTTGCGGGGTTATCACTTAAGAACGGGCTATCCGCAGCTCGAAAAAGCGGGGCCACCTCAATCGTCCAAAATCCGTACGAAAAAAACACGAAGCCGCCGGGCACCTTCACACCGCATTTATGCTCAGTATTTAATCAATTTAAGCCCTGAAAAGTTCACCGTAAGCGAGAGCGGCTCTCCAGCTGT
>DASYYA010000039.1:0-3899 GCA_035934355.1 Candidatus Rubrimentiphilum sp.
GGCACGGTTGCACTCGCGGGCGTCACCGGCGCTTCCACCGTATTCTTGGCGCTCGCATTTTCAATTGCCGGATTTTTCAGCGGCCTTTCGATCATTGCGGCACAGCGCATCGGTGCCCGCGATCTCGACAATTTTGCGCGAGCCGTTCGCGCCGGCGTCGTTATCCCGCTGGCCGCGTCTCTCATCATCGCAATCCTCAGTATTCCGCTGGCCGCCCCCATCGTCTCGGCAATGGTCGGCGCGCTCCCGAGCGCGCACGCCAGTTCTCTCTACCTCATCCTGCGGTGTTTCTCGCTGCTGCCGATTGCGATCTCGAGCGCGCTGGTCGTCGGCTTGGGCGCGGCCGGAAATCGCATGCTCGGCGTCATCACGCTTGCGATCATCAACATCGTGCATATCCCGTTGCTGTTGATCTTGGCTTTAGGCTGGGGAACGCACCATCCGTTGGGAATCGAGGGCGCTGGAATTTCGTCGCTATTGTCGGAGATCATTGCGTGCATTTATGCAGTTCTGTATACGTGGCGCCGCCCAATGTACCGCATCTTTTCCTCTCTCAGCTTGAGCTTGCGATTGGCCTGGGAATGCGCGCGTTTGGGATTGCCCGAAGTCGCGTTTTTATTTGCCGTCATTGCGCCTGACTCGTTTATCGTCGCAATGCTTGCGCCGCTCGGACCGATCACGATTTCGGCCTTTCGTGCGCTAAACGTCGTCTCGGATCTCACCTTTGTGGTGCCGGGGCCGCTGCAATCGGCCGCGCAGACCGTGATCGGCCAGCGTTTAGGCGCACTGGACGTCGAAGGTGCGCGCCATTTCTTCTCGCGCGCGCGCATCGTCTCGTTCTGGTTGACGTCGCTGACGGGTGCCATCTGCGCGGCGTTGGCCTGGCCGCTTTCATTTGCGTTTACGCTAAATGCGGCGGTCGCATCGGTGGCAGCGCTTCCGTTGGCGTTGCATATGGTCACGCTTCCGCTCAAAGGCTATTCGATGGTCTCGCTCGCGCCGATTCGCGCGGCCGGCGACACGCGATTTTCTATGACTGTCGGCATCCTTACGGGAATCTTGGTGTTGCCGATTTCCTATTTGTGCATCCGCGTACTCCACGTGGGGCTATTCGGCGTGCCAATCGCGTGGATTGTGGCGTGGTGCTTGCGCACCGCGGTTACTGCGTGGAAACTGCGTGACGAATCTTGGACGCGCCGCGATTTAATTGCCGTTACGTAGCGGCAATTAGGAGCTGCGAGAATTCTTCGTGCACCCGGCCATTGGTCGCCAAGACGGAATCGCTGGTAAGCGCCCAGGGAGCGTTATCGATTGTGGTGACAATTCCGCCGGCTTCTTGGATTATCAGCGAGCCGGCAGCCGTGTCCCATTCGTGCAAATCGAATTCCCAGAATGCGTCAAATCTTCCGCACGCGACGTAACACAGATTGAGGGCGGCCGATCCGTCGCGCCGCACGCCTTGCGTTCGTTTGGATGCGGCATCAAAATAGCGCATGTTGCGTTCATACTTTGCCGGCTGAAAGCCGGTGCAGACCAGCGATTCAGAGACGTTCTGGATAGCTGAGACATCGATGGGGCTTCCGTTGAGTGTTGCCCCGGCTCCGCGTTGCGCAAAAAAACATTCGTTCATGGCGGGCGCATACACAACCGCGACTTCGACTGCTCCATCTTTTTCATAGGCGATCGAAACGCAAAACAACGGATAGCCGTGCGCGAAATTGGTTGTTCCATCGAGCGGATCGATGATCCAGCGCTCCGCGGGATTGCCGGATTGCAGGCCGCCTTCTTCGCCCAGGAACGTCGCGTCCGGAAAATCGGCGCGCAAGCGCTCGACAATCGCGCGTTCGCTCGCGCTGTCGGCCAGGGTCACGAGATCGGCGCGACGTCCCTTTTCGCGAATTTGCAGCGGACCGTTTAAGTGCCGCATAAGCAATGCCCCGGCAGCCTGGGAGGCCGCGAGGGCCTTCTCGACGACGATATTCACGCTTTTCATGTACGATTTAATACCATACCGCGTTCGCGTCCGAACGGACAAGCGGTTCCGTATCTTTTATAGTGTTCTTCTCGTCGCTATTAAGTTCGGGTTTGAATTGATGACTGCACACACCGTAAAGCTCTTCGGCGATTTCGATTTTTCTCGCAAGGGCGAATTAGAGCAGCTCCTCGCCGCTGCGGCACAGGCCGACGTGGCTGTGATCGATTTGCGGGACGTTTCCTACCTGGATTCCAGCGTGCTGACGTCCTTGATGAACCTCAAGCGACGCATGGAAGCGCGTGGTGAAGCCGGTACGATTCGCATCGTGGGCGCGAATCAGTCGTTACGCCGCATCTTCACGATTTGCGGGTTGGATCGATATTTCGAGTTCAGCTCCGTCACGTAGTTTGCGTCGCTTTTTGTATTAACATCGTACGGAGTGCTATACTGAACCCCTCTAGCAGGCCCGCGCTTAGCGAGCGCCCTCTTGCTACATCTTCCGCAACGGAAGGAGCAAGTGGCGTGATTCCAGATTCAGGGCCCACCCATAACCGCATTTTAGACCTTCTGCCTGAGAATGAACGGCGACAGCTCGAGGCTTCTCTGACCGATGTGAGCTTTGTATCAGGGGAGGTCGTCCATCGAGTCGGGGATCCGGCCAACCAAGTTTATTTCCCAACAACGGCTGTCTTTTCGATCATCACGATCATGCATGACGGCACCGCAGTTGAAGTTACCACGATCGGTCGCGAAGGTCTCTCCGGCTCGCTTTCGGTTCTGCTGGATTACTCACACGAAAACACCCAAACTATTGCGCAGATCCCCGGCGACGCCAAATGCATACCCACAGAAAAATTTGCGCAGTATATCCAAGGCAATACGGCACTGACTCGGCTCACCAAGAGCTATGCCCGCAGCATGGTCGCATTAATGAGTCAATCGATTGCGTGCAACCGGCTGCACACGCTGATCGAACGCTGTGCACGCTGGTTATTGATGACGCACGATCGCGTCGGTTCGGGTGAGTTCGGGCTCACGCAAGAGTTTTTAGCGATGATGCTCGGCGTGCATCGTCCGGCAGTCAGCATCGCCGCCGGCACGTTGCAGCAAGCCGGTTTCATTCGCTATCGTCGCGGCCGCGTGACCGTGACCGATCGCGCCGGCCTCGAAACAGCCGCGTGCGAGTGCTATACGACCGCGTCCGGCCTCATCAACGGTTTTGGGGAAGGGAAATCGCATGGCGGACCTTCCCAAAAACAGGCCGCCAAACTCAAATAATAGCCGGGGTTGACCCCGAAGCATATACTGATAGTTAGGATACCTCGCTAGCCGAGGCGTCCACGCGAAACATAAGCCGCTGCCCGGAAACATCGAGAGATGCCAATCGGGTAGACCAGACTCCGCCGATTTAAGGCGCCGTCTAATGCGGCTAAGTCCTTCGGACTTTACGGCGCGTGGTGCCAAAGGAATCGCGACTGGGGTATAAGGCCGGTCGCGCCAGCGAGCCGGCTATTTTATTTTGAGCGGAAGGGGGTGGCAGCAACATGGCGTTTACGGACGGATTTATTTCGGAGCTGGTCGGCCGGCGCGCGACGGTCAACGATCTGCCGATCGGCAAAGTCACCGATTTCTTGGTCAATAATCCCGATGAAGTTTTCCCGCAAGTTGACGGCCTGGTGATCAAAACTGCGCAAGGCCCGCGATTTGCGCCGATGGAGAGCGTCGCGGACGTCGATCACGCTGGTGCCGTCGCGCTGAGTGCCGCTCCCAAAGTCTCGGCTCCGGCCGACGAAGAGGCGCTGTACCTCGTTGCCGATCTCCTCGACAAGCAAATCGTTGACGTCGATGGGCGCAAAGTCGTGCGGATTAACGATCTCGAACTTGCCAACACCGGCGGCAAGCTTCGCGTCGTCGCCGCCGATAT
>DASYYA010000041.1:0-28570 GCA_035934355.1 Candidatus Rubrimentiphilum sp.
CACGTCCCAATTTGCGTTGCCAGGCTGAGTGCCAGCGCTTCACGCAAGACGTCGGGCAAACCACCAATGGCCCCAAGCGCGTCGTTAATCGGCCGGGCGCACAGCAGAATTGCGCCAACGCACGAAAACGACAACGCAAACGACGCGCTGCCAACGGCTTGCGGATCGAAAAGTGCGATACAGAGGATGGCTGCGCCGAAAATGTTCCACGACGCCGCGGCGCGACCAACACCGTAAGCGCACAGCGCGGCGGCGATCATGATCGCGGCGCGCATGGACGGAAGATGCAAACCACTAAAAAGCGCATAGATCCAAATCGCCAAGATCGCGATCGCGGATGTCAGTCCTCGCGGCAGCGTCCACATGCGCAAAAAGAAGAGAACGATCGCCGCCACGACGCCCAGATGCAGCCCCGCCGTTACCAAAATATGGACCGTTCCGGTCTCTTGAAACTCAGCGCGTAATTCCGGCGGCAATGCGGCGCGTTCACCCCATAACTCGCCGGCAAGTATCGTTGCCTGCGGCTCCGGAAGATACGCGTGAAACTGCGCGAGCGCCCACGCGCGTGTGAAAGCGAGCGCCGTTTTGAGCGTGATCTGCGCCCGAGGCAAAATACGAATGGTTCGCGCGCCGGAGAGCCGCGCACTCACCCCGCGTTCGCGCTGCAATAAACGCTCGTCGGGTTCGCCTGGATTGCGCGGCGCGTCGAACGGCTCGAGCCGTCCGCGTAACAACAGACGCGACCCGACTGCCGGCGGACTACCGTGAGCCGACACGGTGAGCGTCGCGCCGGTGTCGCTTACACAGCTGTAGGATGTCGTCGCATTTTCTGCTGCGATGTCGCCCAGAACGGTGCAGGGGATGCGCGCAAAGTGCGACTCGAATGTGGGCAAAACCGGCGGGTGCAGGGAGCGTGCAGCGATGACACTAACCGCGGCTGCGACACCCAGCGCCAGCAACGGATTGCGAACCACGCGCGGCCACTGCGACGAACGGTTCGATCACTAGCGGCAAAGGAGAGAGTGGTGCGTATCCTGGTCACCGGCGGCGCCGGCTTCATCGGATCTCATATTGCCGATGCGTACATCGACGGCGGTCATGAAGTTCTGGTCGTGGATTCGCTGTGGCAATACGGCGGAGGACGGCGCGAAAATGTCCCCAAGCGCGCTCAACTCATCGAGATGGATATCCGCGAAAACGACATCGCGAAAGTGTTTTCCGATTTTAAGCCGGAGATCGTCAGCCATCATGCGGCACAGGCCAGCGTTGCGATCGGTTCGCGCGATCCCAAATTGGATGCCGACGTCAATGTCCTCGGCTTCCTCAACATTTTGGAACACTCGGTAAAACATGGCGTAAAAAAAATTATCTATGCGTCGAGCGGTGCAACATTTGGAACGCCGGAACGCTTGCCGATGGATGAGAACACGCCGCAGCGCCCTGAATCACCGTATGGTATCACCAAGATGATTGGGGAGCACTACCTTCGCTTTTATCGCGAACACGGATTGGATTTTACGTCCTTGCGTTACGGCAATGTGTACGGGCCGCGGCAAGATCCGAACGGCGAAGCCGGCGTGATCGCGATCTTCATTGGAAAATTCCTCGCCAAAGAAGGCGTGCGCATCGATTGGGACGGCGAACAGACGCGCGACTATGTCTACGTGAGCGATGTTGCAGAAGCGAACGTCGCTGCGCTGGACCGCGGTTCGGCGGGCTGTTATTGCATCGGCACAAACCGCCGCACGAGCGTGAATGAGATCTACCGCCTCCTGTGTGAGATCGCGGGATACCAAGTGCCGGTCGAACATGCGCCCAAGCGCCCCGGCGACGCGCGCGATGCGCAATTCGCGTTCGATCTTGCAAAGGCCGAATTGGGATGGACGCCGCGCACGTCGCTCGCCGCCGGCATGCGCCAAACATATACTTACTTTCAGCAGTGCTCGCGCGTCTCTTAACTCGAGCGGCTATGTGGGCGGCGTCGGTGCGCCGCCGTCTGTTGCCTCCGCGCGAGGCGCTCATGGAAATGGCAACGGCAATCTGGCCTGCGCTCGCGTTGCGCGCGATGGTGAAAACCGGGCTCGCTGGGCGTTTGGCGCAACAACCGGCCGATGCGGGCGAGCTCGCCGCGGAATTGCAGTTGCACGCCGCGAGCGTCAGGCGACTGCTAAGGTTCTTAGCTGGCTTCGACATCGTACGTGAGGGGCGCGACCGCCGCTTTGCGCTGACCCGCATCGGAGGGCAGCTCGCAAGCGGTAACCGCGACAATGCGGCGGCCTTCATTGAATATATCGGTGCACCATGGCAGATCGAACCATGGGTGCACCTGGATCAAACGGTACGGAGCGGCGAACCTGCTTTTGAGCAGCTGCACGGAATGCGCTTCTTCGACTACGGAATAGCGCACCCCGAGGCGGGCGCGCTTTTCGACGCGGCGATCGGCGCGGTGGCAACGCTGCACGCGGACGCTGTCGCGCGCGGGTACAATTTCTCGAGTCGATCCCCGATTGCCGATGTGGGCGGCGGGAGCGGAGTTGTGCTCGCGACGATTCTCGAGCGGTATCCGCATGCATCGGGGATTCTCTTCGATCTTCCCGAGACGATCGAAAGGGCTCGCGCACAGCTCACCCCTTTCGGCGGTCGCATTGCATTCGAAACCGGAAGCTTTTTTAAGACGGCGCCGCGCGGTGCGGGCGCGTACGTTCTGAGCCACATCCTGCACGATTGGGACGACGAACATGCGCTGCGGATTTTGCGCACGATCCGAAATACGATGAGTGCGCGGTCGCGCGTGCTGATCGTCGAGTCGGTTTTGGACGCCGCGGTAAATCGCTGGGACGCGGGCTTGCTCACAGATATGCAGATGATGATCGTGCTTGGCGGTAAAGAACGTACGCGCGAAGAGTTTCGGTCGCTCCTGTCGGCCGCGGGCATGAGGTTATTGCGCATTATCCCCACATCCGCGCCGGAATCGATACTCGAGGCCGAACCGATCCCTTAAACGACGAGATTCAAGAGCTTATCCGGCACGAAGATGCGTTTGCGCACTTCCTTGCCGTCAAGCTGCGCGATCACCGTGCTCTGCTGAATTGCCAACGCGTAGGCTTGCTCTTCGTCGGTGCCGGGAGCGACGTTCAAACGCGCGCGGACCTTGCCGTTGACCTGTACGACCAGCGTAATCTGATCGACGGTCAATGCGCGCGCATCGGGCTCAAAGTATTTCTCCAAATGCACCGATTGCGAATGTCCTAATCGCTCCCAAAGCTCGTCCGCAATATGCGGCGCAAATGGGGCCATTATTAAAGGAAGTGCCGCGACGGCATATGCTGCAACAAGCGAGTTCGGATCGCTTTGCTCGAGCACGGTCAGCGCGTTGACGTATTCGTCGAATTTAGCGATCGTCGTATTGTAATGAAAGCGCCGCGAAACGGTCTCGTCGATCGCCGATTTTGCGGCTGCATGAACCGCGGCCAGCAGCGCACTTTCGGAAGCGTTCTTGGGTTCAGGAAGTTTTCGCGGGTCGACCTTTGCGGCTTGTTTCACGTAAGGCGCGCACGCGCGCCAGACGCGGTTGACGAACCGAATGCGCCCCGTGGCGCCCGTGTCGGTCCAGTCGCTGGTATCTTCCGGCGGGGTGACATACATTAAAAACAAGCGCATTGCATCAACGCCGTGCTGGTGTACCGACTCGTCGATGCCAACGACGTTGCCGCGCGATTTGCTCATCCTCTCCCCTTCGTGCAACACGAGACCCTGGTGGAAGAGGCGCGTAAAAGGCTCATCCGGGCCGCTGACCCATCTGCGATCGGCGAAGAATTTGTAGAAGAACCGCGAGTATAGCAAATGCAACACGGCGTGTTCGGCGCCGCCGATATACTGATCGATCGGCATCCAATAGCGCGCCTTGGCCGGATCCCACGGAAGCGTTGTATTGCGCGGATCGAGATAACGCAAATAATACCAGGACGATTCGAAGAACGTGTCCATTGTATCGGTCTCGCGCCTCGCGGCGCCGCCGCACTTGGGGCACGTCGTTTTGACAAAATCCTCGTCGCGCGCAAGCGGCGAGCCTTCGCCGGTGATCGGCACGTTCGGAGGGAGCCTAACCGGAAGTTGGCCGTCGGGAACCGGCACTTCACCGCAGCGCTCGCAATACACGACCGGGATGGGCGTTCCCCAGTAGCGTTGCCGCGAGATCAGCCAATCGCGAATCTTGTAATTGATCTTTTCTTCGCCCACGCCTAACTCGCTCAACCGGCGCGCGATCGCTTTGCGGGCTTGCGCGCTCGTAGTACCGTCAAACTCGCCGCTGTTTATGAGAACGCCGTCGGGGATGTAGGCCTCACGTACTTGCGGGCTGGGCTCTTGGCCGGGCGGGACGATAACTTCGACGATCGGCAAGTTGTATTTGTGCGCGAATTCGAAATCGCGCTGGTCGTGAGCCGGAACGCCGCCAACCGCGCCGGTTCCGTATTCGGCCAACACGTAATTGGTCACCCAAATCGGGATGCGTTCGTGCGAGAGCGGATGGATCGCGTAGGCGCCCGACGGTACACCTTCCTTTTCCAGCAGGCTCGTGCGTTCTAACTCCGATTTCGATTGCAGGTTTTTTGCAAAACGAGCCACCGCCTCGCGTTGTTCCGGCGTCACAATCTTTGCGACCGCGGGATGTTCGGGAGCAATCGCCACGTACGTAGCGCCAAACAACGTGTCAAGGCGCGTCGTGAAGACCGAGATGCGTTCTTGCGAGCCTTCGACCGCAAACCAAAACTCGGCGCCTTCACTGCGGCCAATCCAATTGCGTTGCATCGCGCGCGTGCGCTCCGGCCAACCGTCAAGTTTCTCTAGGTCGTCCAGCAGACGTTGCGCATAGGCGGTGATCTTCAAAAACCACTGCGAGAGATTGCGGCGTTCGACGAGAGTTTCGCAGCGCCAGCAGCGGCCGTCGATCACCTGTTCGTTGGCGAGCACCGTGCGATCGTGCGGACACCAGTTCACCGGCGCTTCGCGCTTATATGCTAGGCCCTGCTCGTAAAGACGCAAGAAAAGCCATTGATTCCAACGGTAGTATTCCGGATCGCACGTCGTAATCTCGCGCGACCAATCGTAACCTGTTCCCATCAGACGGACTTGACGCTGCATGTTTGCGATATTTGTACGCGTCCACTGGTTTGGGTCTGCGCCGCGCGCAATCGCGGCATTTTCGGCGGGCAATCCAAACGCATCCCAACCCATGGGGTGCATCACTTCATAACCGAGCATGCGCATCATGCGCGCAACGACGTCGCCGAAGGTATAATTTTTTGCATGGCCGACGTGCAGATCGCCTGACGGATACGGAAGCATCTCGAGCACGTAGTATTTGGTGCGCCCGGAATCTTCGCGCGCAAGAAAGATCTGCGTATCTTCCCAACGCTTTTGCCATTTTGCTTCGATCGATCGAAAGTCGTACGCCTCGGCCATCGGAAAAGATGGTATAAGGCCGCGGCGCGGTTTAACCCTTTCAATGCACAATGGCGGCGTGAACGTGCGGGCGTGAAAAATTGGTTTATCATTGGCGCGGGCGCGGTTGTGGCTTTGGTCGCGTTTTTGCGCCACACGCCCACCTCCGACCCGGCTATTTTGCAGCCAACAGCCTTACGCGCGCATGCAGTCCGCGCCCATCGCAGTGTCGCGCCGCTGCTGCTGGTGTACGTTGCCGGGGCAGTGCAGCATCCCGGCCTGTATCGTTTGCCCGCGGGATCCCGCGCCAATGATGCGATTTCTCGCGCCGGTGGTTTTAGCGCGCAGGCCGATCGGGCGGCGATCAATTTGGCCGAACTCGTGCAAGATGGTGAAGAGATTCGCGCGCTCCGAGTCAACGAAGCGATTTCGGGATCGCGCCGGCATCCCAAGCCTTCGTCAAAACGATCGCGCCCGGCACCGGCGCTCGCGACTATCGACGTCAATTCCGCGAATGCTTTGGAACTTTCAGCCCTGCCTGGGATTGGCCCAACCTTGGCCGCGCGCATCGTTGCGTACCGCGCGCAAAACGGCCGTTTCGCTTCGCTCGACGAGCTCGCGGATGTGGCCGGGATGACGCAGCGGCGGGTGGATGCAGTGACACCGTATCTGGTGATCCGCTAAGCAAGACCGCTCCACCCCGCGGCGAAGGCCAACGCATGGACCCCGCGTTGGCGCCGCGTGAAACTTTACCGGCGATGATTCGGCGATCGCTGTCGCAACCCCGCGACGGCGCACTATTCGAGCGTGTGAACGGGAACTTTACGCCAACATCCTCGCAGCAGTTATTGGAACGCGTCGAAAATCTGGCCTGCGCAATCCGCGCCGGCGGTGCGAAAGCCGGCGATCGCATTGCGCTGATGTCGGCCAATTGCGTCGATTGGATCGTTACCGATTTCGCAATTCTGTTTTCCGGGTCTGTTGTCGTACCGATTTTTCCGACGCAAGCGCGTGACCAGGTCGGCTATATTCTGCGCGATTCCGAGGCCAAGCATCTTTTTGTCGATACGCCCCAAACGGCGGAACGCGTTGGGGGGTTTGTGGAGATTCCGGTTACGATTTTTCAGGGCGAGGGCCCAAACTCGTTGCGTGAGTTGGAAGCACGCGGCGCGGGCAGGCGCACAACCAATCCGGACGAGCCACGTGTCTTTGAGCAAGATCTGAAGCCCGACGATCTGGCCGTGTTGATCTATACGTCGGGTACAACGGGCGAGCCCAAAGGCGTCATGCTGTCGCATTACAACATTGCGTTCAACGCGCAGTCCTCGTTCAGCCGCGCGTTTGACGTCTTGACGCCGGATTCCAACGTACTTTCCATCCTGACATTTGCGCATATCTACGAGCATTCGATTGTCTACGGATACATGCACATGCGTGTCCACCACTACATCGCGCATTCGGTTGAGGAGCTTTTGGCGGATTTGCGCGAGGTGCATCCGGTGGTCATGACCGCGGTACCGCGCGTATTCGAACGCATGATCGCCGGCATCATCGGCCGCGCAAAAACGCATGGTGGCCTGCAGGCGAAGCTGGTCCCATGGGCGCTCGATACCGGACGCGATTACATGGCAGCGAAAGTTCGCGGCCGGCGCATCCGTCCGTGGTTAGCGTTGCGCTACTCTCTTGCGCATGCGCTGGTCTTGCGAAAGATTCGGCCGGCTCTCGGCCTCGATCGGTTGAAATTCCTGGTGAGCGGATCGGCGCCGTTACATTTTGATACGGCAATGCTGATGCTTGGCTGCGACATCCCGATCGTTGAAGGGTATGGACCGACGGAGTGCTCGCCGGTTGTCACCGTGAACACGTTTAACGACAATCACTACGGCACGGTCGGAAAACCTATTCCGGGCGTTGAGATCCACATTGCAGCCGATGGCGAGATCTTAGTGCGCGGCCCCAGCGTGATGCTCGGATATTACAAAGATGAAGTCGCGACGGCGCAGGCGTTGCGTGACGGGTGGTATCACACCGGAGATATCGGAGAGATTGACGCCGGCGGAAACCTGCGCATCACCGACCGCAAGAACGAGCTCTTCAAAACCTCCGGTGGAAAATTCATTGCTCCGGCTCGAGTCGAGGCGGCGATCTTGCGTTCGGTGTACGTCAATCAAGCGCTTATCGTGGGTGAAGGACGTGCGCATCCGGTGGCGCTGGTCTCGCCGAATTGGCCGCTGGTTCGCATGGAGCTTGGAATCTCGGAAAACACTCCGCCGGAGGAACTGGCTAAACGCGCCGACGTTGTCGCGTTCCTGACGGCGCAAGTTCGCGAGCAAACCAACGATTTGGCAACCTTCGAACAGATTCGCCGGGTTGCGGTTTTGCCACGCGACTTGACGATCGAAGATGGCGAGCTCTCCCCATCGTTAAAAGTAAAACGGCGCATCGTCGAGCGCCGCTATGCCGAACCGATCGGAGCGCTCTACGCCGAAGAGATCGCGCACGCCTAAGCGCGCGCGTGCGGAGCCGCTGCCGCACCGCGTTGATGAAGTCCTCAAGCCGCCGATCAAAAGCAAGACGGTCTTTCCCGTGCTCATTTTGCATCTACTGAAACGCAAACCCGATCATGGATATGGATTGATGCAACGCATCGACCGCCTCTGCGGCGGATTCATTGCGGTGAACACCAACAAAATATATCCGTTGTTGCGCCGTCTGGAAGAACGCGGCTTTTTGCGTGCGAAGTGGGATCATCCGTCCAAACGCTCGCGTCGCATCTACGTCGTCACCCCGCAGGGAGAGGCGCGTTTGCAGCGCATAAAGACCGCGATGCTGCCGTACCTCAATGCGATGGCGACGGCGGTTAAGGATCTCAAGAAGGAACTCTATCGGTGAAACAGCTGCTTGGTTTGATCTTGTGCGCGGCACTCTTTGCCGCGATTCTGCCCCCCAACGGATCCGCGGCCCCGCCGCGGCGTGCACCGGCGGCTCAAAGCTCCGCTACGCCGATGCCGGAGGCGCAAGAGGAAGCTCCTGACGCTGTCACCGCGCACACTGCCGTGATCGGCGGACAGAGCTACGCTTACACGGCGCGCGCCGGAACGATTACCCTGCGCGACACCAAAGAGAAACCGACCGCCCGGATATTCTACACGGCATACACGCTTGACGGGGCCGACCCGGCAACCCGGCCGGTTACCTTCCTTTATAATGGCGGGCCGGGAAGCTCGACCATGTGGCTGCGGATGGGATCGTTCGGTCCGGTTCGCGTGCGTGCTGCCGATGGTACCGCCGCAGGGCCGCCGCCGTACCGCATCGAGAATAATCCGAACAGTCTGCTCGATAAGAGCGATCTCGTCTTCATCGACATGCCGGACAGCGGCTTCGGACGTATCTTCGGCGATACGAAAACGTTTTTCGGAGTCGACCAAGACGTTGCGGCATTCGGCCAGTTTATCCAGCGGTACATCACGACGTTCGGCCGGTGGAATTCGCCGAAGTTTTTATTCGGCGAAAGCTACGGGACGACGCGCTCGGCGGCGCTTGCGGATTATCTGCTGCATCAAGGCGTCGCGCTCAACGGTATCGTGCTGCTGTCGTCAATCTTGAGTTTCGGCGTGGATTACAGCAACGGCGATCCCATCGCCAGTGGAGATTGGGCTTACGTGCTCTATCTGCCGACCGAAGCCGCGACCGCATGGTATCACGGAAAGATCCGCAATCAGCCGGACTTGCCGGCGTTTTTGAACGGCGTCGAGCAGTTCGCAATGGGCGAATATCTGGATGCGCTGTATAAGGGTTCGTCACTCAGCGCCTCCGAGCGCAATGACGTTGCCGCCAAATTAAGCGGCTATCTCGGTGTGTCGCAGCAGTATGTGCGTGAGAGCAATTTACGCGTACCATATTGGCGGTTCGAACAGCAGCTGCTGCGATCGCAAGGGCTTATTGTTGGACGGCTAGACGCGCGGTATCAAACCTATGCCCTCGACCGTGCGGCAAACGAAGGACCCGCCTGGGATCCAACCGATTCTTCGATCGATGCGCCCTACACCACCGCTATTAACCAATACTTGCGCGACGATCTCAAGTACAATACATCCCTGCAGTACCGGCCCAACGTCTACGGCATCATTTATGCCAACGGAAACTCATGGGATTTTAGCCATAACGGACGCGAACCGACCAACGTGGCGCCGGATCTGGCTGAAGCGATGACGCAAAACCCGCATCTCCGCGTCTTTTCGGCCAACGGTTATTACGATTTTGCCACGCCGTTTTTTGCAACGATGTACACGCTCGGTCATTTAAATTTGGCTCCGGCGCTGCGCCAAAACATCACTTACGGCTTTTATCAATCCGGACACATGGTGTATCTGCATGACGACGCCCTCGCGCAGTTTAAGGCCGACTTAGCGCGCTGGTACGACACTGCGATGGGGAGCTAAGAAATGCATAGTCTAAAACCCGCCGCCGCTACCGTGGCCATCGCGTTCCTGCTGCTCGGCGCCACGCCTCCGCCGAAACCGTATGTGCCGGCCGCGCCGCGGGACGTCGTTACGCATCACGTTGCGCGTATTGCGGGGCAAACGATTCCATACAGCGCGAGAGCCGGTACGATTACGTTGCGCAACGACAAGGATCAAGTCAGCGCGCGGATGTTTTATGTTGCGTACACCAAAGACGGCGCCAGCGCGCAGCGTCCGATCACTTTCTTTTATAACGGGGGACCCGGGAGCTCGACAATTTGGCTGCACATGGGCTCATTCGCACCGGTCCGGGTCGTCACCGCGAATGCCAAGCCGAATCCGTCGGCCCCATATGGATTGCTGCCGAATCCCTATAGCTTGCTTGACACGACCGACATGGTTTTTATCGACGCGCCAAACACCGGGTTTAGCCGCGTCATCGCGTACGGCACGCCGAAGGATTTTATGGGCATCGATCAGGATGGCCGCGCCTTTACGCAGTTCATTCAACGTTATGTCACGCAATTCGGCCGCTGGAATTCGCCGAAGTTTTTATTTGGAGAGAGCTACGGAACCACTCGTGACGCGGTGCTGGTGAACATGTTGCAAGATGCCGGCGTGCAGTTCAATGGCGTGGTCTTCCTTTCGACGATCCTAAACTTTGGCTTGAACGGCGGAGGTTCGATCGCCGGCGGAGACTGGGGTTCGGTCTTGTATCTGCCGAGCGAGGCCGCGACGGCATGGTATCACCATATTGTGCCAAATCGTCCGGCGAGCTTACAAACATTCCTGAATCGAGTCGAGCAATTTGCCGGCGGCGAGTACCTGCATGCGTTGGCGCAAGGCGATCGGATAGATCCGGCGACGCGCAGCGATGTCATCAACAAGCTCCACGATTACCTCGGCATCTCGACCGCCTACATTGACGAATCGAATCTGCGCATTCCGTATCCGCGTTTCGAGAAACAGCTGCTGCGCAGCAGCGACAAAATGGTCGGCCGGCTCGACTCGCGTTTTGTCACCTACGGGCTCGATGCTGCCGCCGATTCGCCGGAATGGGATCCGGCGGACGTGTCGGTCACCGGCGCGTACGTCGGCGCGTTCGAGCAATATTTGCGCAACCAGTTGCATTACAGCTCAAACTTGATCTATCGTCCGACGGCTTACACGCAACTCGGCGCACGCTGGGATATGAAGCATGACGGGAACGATCCGCCGGCAAATGTTGCTCCGGACATCGCGGCCGCGATGACCAAGAATCCGCACCTCAAGGTGATGGTTGCCGGCGGCTACTACGATTTTGCGACGCCGTTTTTTGCCGGGTTGTATACGTTCAAGCATCTTGGCGTTGCGCCGGCGATTGCGCGCAACATCACCTACAAGTATTACGAGTCGGGCCACATGGTGTATCAAAACCCGGCATCGCTCGCCCAATTCAAAAGCGACCTGGTGCGGTGGTACCGAACAGCTATTCCATAGAATGAGGGCTGAGGCGCGAAGCGCCGAGTCCTGAGCCTTGTCGAAGGGCTCCGAGCGCTTTCAGCTTAGCCAGGGCCGCCGCGGCTTGCGCGCGGAGCGTGCGAAACGTCGTGTAGTATTCCACCGTCGGCCGGGCGTTCGCGCTTTCGACAGTACCCTGCAGCGCTTGCAGCGCATCGCCGATGTAGCGAAGACTTCCGAAGTCTTGCGCGGGTTTCCCGACCGAATCGTCCGGCGTGGAAACCGGCGCTTTGCCGATAATTGCTTGCAGCTGCGCGCGTTGCGCCGCGGTCATCTGTGCGCCGCGAGCCTTCATTAATGCCGCGGCGCGCTTTTGCCCGGCGGTCACCTGCGCGCTTTGCGCGGCGATCGCTTGCGCGAGTTGCAATTCGGCGCGCAAGTCCGCCGCACTCGCCGCATAAATCGGATTGCGCGCGAGCGCGAGCGGTTGCGAGAACGTTTGCCCGTTGACGGCGAGGCGCACCGTATAGCGTCCGGGAGGCGCCACCAATCCGCTACCGCGGCGCCGGCGTCCGGCTGCGCCGTAATGCAGATCCCACACGAAACGATGCAAGCCCGGGTCGCTCGAGGGCGGATAGATCGGCTTCACCCAAAATGCCGGAATGTCGAGGGTTTTTGGATTGACAACGATCGGAGTATCGGTTGACGACCATTGGCGTACCGTGTGCCCGGAAGTATCAACGATCTGCAAACGCAATGGTGTGCTTGCGCGGCCAATCGAATAATAGATCACGGCGCCGGCTTGCGGATTGGGTGCCGTAAACTCGTCCGGCGGTATCGGCGTTCCTTGATCGGTGCCGGCTTGCCACAGATACGCTTCACTCGGTTTGAACAGATGCGCGCGTGCAGCCGCGATGTGTGCGCTGAGCTGGCGCAACGGCGATGCGTCGTCGAGAATCCAGAACGCGCGCCCGTGCGTCGCCAAGATGATATCACTATTGCGGAAGACGATGTCGCGCATGGACGCGGTCGGAAGATTCAGTTGCAGCGACTCCCAGCGCGCGCCGTCATCGAATGAAACATACACGGCGCGCTCGGTGCCGGCATACAATAAACCTGGACGCCGCGGATCTTCGCGCACCACGTTTACCGATTCGTTTGCGGGGATGCCGCTGGTAATGAGCGCCCAGTGCGCGCCACCGTCGTGCGTCTTATAGATGTAGGGATGGTTGTCGTCCAGACGATGCCGATCGATCGCGGCGTAAGCGGTATTCGCATTGAAGTGCGAGGCGTCGATCACGCCGACTTTGCTCCACGGAGTGAGTGCCGGCGGAGTTACGTTTGTCCAATGCGCGCCTTCGTCCGAAGTGCGCCAGATCAAACCGTCGTCCGTACCGGCCCAGATGACATGCGCGCGTGCCGGTGAAGGCGCAATCCAATAGACGACCCCACGCTGTGCCAGGCCGGTGCTGTCGGCAACGGTCGCCGGATCGAGATCGCGGGGAACGGTTGTGGTTTTGCGCGTGAGATCCGGACTGATGATTGTCCAGTTTTGCCCGCCGTCGCTCGATCGGAAGATCTGCTGGTGACTGATGTACAGCACGCGCGGATTCTGAGGGGAGACTGCAATAGGCAGCGTCCAGGTGTTGCGCCAGACGCGATTCGGATACTCCATCGTGGGATCGAGGCTCATCTCCCAGCCCGTGTCGATGTTTTCATACGTGCCGGAGTTGTCGTACAAGAGTCCGGGGTGGAGCGGATCGGCAGCGATAGTCCCGCTCTCTCCGCCGGCGTCGATCGGTTTCCAATCGCGAAAACTAATGCTCGCATGTATCGACCGGCTTGGTACGGCCATTGCACCCGAATCTTGTTGCGCGCCATAGACCCAATAGGGAAACCGCGAATCCGTGATTGCGTGATAGAATTGCCCGGTCGGCTGGTTGTACCACGAGCTCCACGTCTTGGCGCCGTCGATGCTGACGATAACACCTTGGTCGCTTCCCAGAATCATGCGGTTCGGATCATCCGGATAGATCCACAGCGTGTGATAATCGTCACCGCCGGGTGCGCCCTTAATAGCGGTAAAGGAATGACCGGCATCGGTCGAGCGATATGTTGACGTGTTCATCACGTAAAGCTCGTTTGGATTTTTCGGATCGGCGGTGATCCCGCCAAAATACCAACCGCGCTTCCAGATGCGATTTTCATTATCCGCAAGCATCCAACTAGCGCCGCCATCATTCGAACGATAGACGCCCCCGGTTTTGAGATCGTTGGTGTCAACCAGCGCATAGATGCGATTGCTATCTGCCGGCGAGGTCGCGATGCCGATACGGCCGACACTTGATGGGAAGCCATGCCCGGTGATTTGCGTCCACGATCGGCCGCCGTCGCTTGTCTTAAAGAGCCCGCTCGCCGGACCGTTGCTGGGCGGATAAACATTCCAAGGCGGCCGGCGCGTCTCCCAGAGTGACGCATAGATCACTTGAGAGTTCGCCGGATCCATTGCAAGATCGATCGCGCCGGTGTTTTGATTCTGGTAAAGAATCTTGCTCCAGGTCTTACCGCCGTTGGTCGTCTTGAAGACGCCGCGTTCGGCGTTGGGGCCGTACTGATGGCCTAATGCGGCAACATACGCCGTGTCGGCGTCCTTTGGATCGACAAGAATCTTCGCGATCTGGCGTGTGTCGGTGAGTCCAATGTGCGTCCATGTCTTGCCGCCGTCGCCGGATCGATACATTCCGTCGCCGTGCTGAACGTCCGAACGCATATCCGCTTCACCGGTGCCAACATAAATCACGTTGGTGTTGCTCGGCGCCACCGCAATAGCGCCGATCGATGCGACGCGCACGCTATCAAAAATAGGAGACCACGTGCGTCCTGCATTGTCACTCTCCCAAACGCCGCCGCCCACCGCGCCGAAGTAAAACTTCTCCGGCTGACCGGGCACGCCGGTTACCGCCAACGCGCGGCCGCCGCGAGACGGCCCGATGAGCCGCCACTGCAGGCCGCCCAGGAGCGACGCGCTATAGGTTTGCGCGCTCGCCGGCGCAGCTAACGGTTGTGTCAGCGTGAACAATAAAGCGATAACAAACGAAACCATACGTCGCATGCGTGGGCTTTCACGGTGCTTGCGGGCGCACCCTCGTCGCCTGGCGAATCTCGGCCGCGATGCAGATCTTCGCTGCGTTGCCGGTCTATATTGGCGGCCCGCTCTTCATCGGCGTCTTCGTTGCATTTGGCATACTCGCCGGACTACTTGTGCATCGTTTCGTGCCGCGCGCGGTCTTCGAAGAGCACAATGAAATTGCAGGCTTCATGTTCGCCGTCGTGGGCGTTGTTTACGCCGTCTTGTTAGCGTTCTTAGCCATTGCGGTTTGGGAACGGTATGAAGCCGCCGAAGTGCGCACGTATGATGAAGCCAATCAGCTGTCAGTTGTCTATCGCGCGGTGGATGTGTTTCCTCAGGCGCCGAAAATTCGCAAAGACCTCATGCGCTACACTACGCTTGTGATCAATGACGAGTGGCCAAAAATGAACGGGTCCGGCGAGAGCAGCGAAGCGAATCTTCTGTTGGAAGACATCGGATACGATATTCGGCATTTGCATGCCAACACACCGTCGCAACAGGCGGTCCTCTCATCGCTCCTCGAGAACATCCATTCGATCATGGTCGACCGCGATTATCGTATCTCGATGAGCTCCGAGGGAATCAACGTATTCGTCTGGACAATTCTGT
Source organism: Candidatus Rubrimentiphilum sp. (assembly GCA_035934355.1). Taxonomy (GTDB): domain Bacteria; phylum Vulcanimicrobiota; class Vulcanimicrobiia; order Vulcanimicrobiales; family Vulcanimicrobiaceae; genus Rubrimentiphilum. The sequence continues at coordinate 15,085 of DASYYA010000041.1, forward strand.
TCGCGGGTGCTATCGGCACCATGCTCTTCGCATCTCTCTTCGCATTCAAGCGCGCCGGCGCACAAGTGGCCATGACGGGTTTACTCGCCTTTTCGCTAGCGATCGTGCTCTATCTGATCTCGGTTATGGATTTTCCGTTCCGGGGGGAAGTCCGCATCGGTCCGGAAGCGTTTGTCAACGCCGCGCATACGTATTGCGATGTCGGCTGTTAGTGTACGAAGGCGATCAGGCCACCGACCACGCTAAGCGCAAAGACGATAACAAAAAGCCAGACCCCGAAACGCATCAGCGCCTGACGACGCCGGCGAGCCGATTTCGAGGTGTATGATGACGGCGCTCTTCGGCTCATGAGCTCTGGGCTTGACGGGTTGCAGGGGGTGCCCAAAGCCGCTCGAGATTATAGAAGGCACGCTGTTCGGGTGTAAACACGTGCACGATCACGTTTCCGAGATCGAGCAAAATCCAATTGCCGTCGGCGTGCCCTTCGATCCGCGCGACGCGCATGCCGGCTTCCTCAACCCTTTCTTTGATGCTGTCCGCAATCGCTCGCGTTTGAATCTTTGAACGGCCCGTCACCAGTACGAAGCGATCGGCAATAATGGTTCTGCCGGCGATATCGATCTCCATGAGATCTTCGCCTTTTTTATCCAGCGCAGCGCTACGCACAATATCAAGCAGGTCTGGCAGTGGCATCCTCCATGAGGTTAAACGTTTTCATCGCCGCGAGCGTCTGCGGTGCAGTCGGCAACTGCATGGCGCGCAAGTACTCGAGACTTGCGAGGAGCATGCGGCGCATCGCTTCATTGAGATCTGTTTGGGCGAGACGCGCGATACTCGCGCGTTCGGGATAATCGCGCCCGGGTTCCAGCCCATCGGCTAAATAGAGAACGCAGTCCAAAGATGACATCTGCCCGTCGGCCAGCGTGTGCTTTTCAATTGCGGACAGAACCTCCGGATCGACCACGCCAAAGTCTTCGCTCGCGAGTTGCGCGCTGAGCGGCGCATGCAACAAAATCGGGTTTGCGCGTTCCAATGCTCCGATGTGCATCGCACGGCGCTCGCACTCCGCCAAAAGCCGGTCCGGCGAATAGAGACGCGCGAGATCGTGCAGCATTCCGGCTAACCGTGCCTTGCTCCGATCGGCGCCGTGAATGCGCGCCAGATTCTCCGCCATGCGCGCCACGCGAACGCAGTGCGCGTACCGATGTTCTTGACCGATGTGCTTGCGAACGCGCCGCCCCAGCTGCGTAAAGGTCACCTACTTCAGAGGTTCCTAAGGCAAGGCTGCGCGCAGGGCGCGCAGGCGATTTTCATAGATCTCGCTCTTCAAGTTGCCGGCCCACATCACGAGCGCGCTTTCATTATTATCGCTGTAGTAACCGCGCCGCGTTGACACCGTGGTGAAACCATATTTACGGTAGAGTGCCTGGGCCACATCGTTGCTTTCGCGCACTTCGAGTGTCATCCACGAAGCGCCGCGCGCGATGGCTTCATCGAGCAACCGCATCAGCATGATTTCACCGTAGCGCCGTCCGCGGTATTGCGGATGTACCGCAATCGTCGTGATGTGAGAGTCTTCCAAGATCACCCAAATGCCGCCATATGAAACGAGCCGTTCGCCGACGCGTCCGACGTAGTAGTGCGCCAGTTTGTTGTCGTGCAGCTCCTGATAGAATGCGTTCGCGGGCCACGTTGTGGAGAACGCTTGCTCCTCAATGCGTAAGACATCGCGCACGTCGGAGTCGGCCATGGGAGCAATCACTAATTCGTCATCGGCGTCCGACCCGCGCGGACGGGGATCGAGCTTCAACTTTTGGGAACTCGAGCCGGCGGAAGTTCGCCGTAATCTGCGCGCACTTCGTGAAGTGACGTCGCCGGCTCACGTAGCGCCGCCAGCGTTGCGACCGCGAGTGCCGCCGGTTCGATTGCGCGCGTCAGTATTTCCACGTTGTTTGCGCGTTCGCCAAGCGCCGCGATCACGTCCTCTGCTCCGTTGCCGATTAAGGCAAATGGTTCGCTCAAGACATCGTGCAGCTCGGCAAGCACGTCGGCAGTATACCCTGAGGCGCGCCGGACGTTCTTTCCGCGACGCCAGCGCGCGGAGAGAACGCCGGGGCGACCGCGCACCACATTCAAAACCGATCGCCCCTCTAAACGCAGTCCGGCTTCCACGGCATCAAATGTCGAAATGCCCGCCAAAGGGAGCTGCCAACCAAGCGCTAGCGATTTAGCGTAACTGATCGCGATGCGTACACCGGTAAAATATCCCGGTCCAATTCCCACGCCGATCCGATCGATTTCGGACGGATCGATTCCCGAGCCGCTCAAGAGATCGGCAACTGCGCCGAGTCCACGCTCCAACGCGGCGTTTCCCGTCAGGTTCACCGAGCGCGCCTGCACGCCGCCCAGAAGCGCACCGGAAAAACTGCCAAGTGCGCCGTCGATCCCCAGAACATTCATCGCTTTTCGATTCGGAGGTGTCGGGGCTCATCACCGCTTCCGTGAATATTCACCACGTAATCAAAGTGCGGAATCAAGCTATGCGCATGCTCGCACCACTCCACGAGAACGATCGAATCGCCCGTAAGCGCATCTTCCAGCCCTAAATCGCGCAATTCGCTGGGATCTTCGATACGATAAAGGTCGAGATGATCGACGGGCGGCCTGCCTTCATAACGATGCCAAAACGTGAACGACGGACTGGTGGCGCGATCGTCTCCCAGCCGCGCCGCAACAATTGCCCGGACGAAGGCGGTTTTCCCGGAGCCCAGGGCACCGGAAAGTCCAACGATATCGCCCGCCTTTAGAGTGCCGGAAAACTCCACGGCAAACGCGCGCAGCTCCGCTTCGTTATAAAATGTTCGTTCCATTGACTCGGCGAAAAAGGTTCATGCAGTGAACAACGACATCATAACGCAGATCAACGTCGAAGACGAAATGCGGGAGAGCTACCTCTCCTATGCGATGTCGGTCATTGCCTCGCGCGCGCTTCCCGATGTGCGCGACGGCCTCAAACCGGTGCAGCGGCGCATCCTCTACGCGATGCGAGATATGGGAATGGATCCCGGAAAACAGCATCGCAAGTGCGCCGGTATCATCGGGGAAGTCCTAAAATCGTACCATCCGCACGGCGATACATCCGTATACGATGCGCTCGTCCGGATGGCGCAAGATTTTACGCTGCGCTATCCGCTGGTTGACGGTCACGGAAACTTCGGGTCAATCGATCCGGATCCGCCGGCAGCGTATCGATATACCGAGGCGCGCTTGGCACGGGCGTCGCTGGAAGTGCTTAGCGACATTGACAAAGAGACGGTTCCGTTCACTCCAAATTTCGATAATCAGGGAACCGAGCCTAGCATTATGCCGGGAAAATTACCGCAGCTCTTGCTCAACGGATCGAGTGGAATCGCCGTCGGAATGGCGACCAACATCCCGCCCCACAATTTGAACGAAATTGCGGATGCGGTCGCGGCCGTCATCGAGGATCCGAAGATTAGCGACGACGCGCTCTGCGATATCGTCCAGGGTCCAGACTTTCCGACCGGCGGCATCGTCATGGGACACGAAGCGATCAAAGAAGCCTATAAGACCGGTCGCGGTTCGATCGCCATTCGCGGCAAGGCCGAGATCGTCGAAGAGCGCGGCCGCCACCGGATCGTCATCACCGAGATCCCGTATCAGATTTACAAGAGCCGCATCGTCGAAGCGATTGCCGAAGCGCATTCGGAGAAAAAGATTGCGGGCATCTCGGCGCTCCATGATGAGTCCAACCGCAAAGGGATGCGCGTGGTTGTCGAGCTGGCGCGCAGCGCGACGCCAAAAATCGTATTGAACCAGCTCTACAAGCACACGCCGCTGCAATCGAGTTTTGGATACAACATGCTCGCCCTAGTGCCGGCCGGCAAACCGCGCGCGGATGGCACGGTACCGATCGAACCTCAAGTACTCACGCTCAAGCAGCTGCTCGAACACTACATTGCGCACCGCAAAGACGTCGTCACCAAGCGCACGCGCTACGATCTGCGCAAGGCCGAGGAGCGCGCACATCTGCTCGAAGGCTACCGCATTGCCCTGGACAACATCGACGAGGTTATCGAGATCGTGCGCGGCAGCGAAACGCCCGACGAAGCGCGCGAGAAACTCACCAAACGCTTCAAACTCACCGACATTCAGGCCACGGCGATTATCGATATGCGGCTGCGTACGCTCGTTGGCCTCGAGCGCAAAAAAATTGAAGACGAGTATCGCGAACTTATCAAACTGATCGGCGAGCTGCAGGATATTCTCAAGAGCCCGCGGCGCATCGCCGGAATCGTCAAGACCGAAATACTGGACGTCAAGAAAAAATTTGGCGACGATCGGCGTACCCAGATCGTGCCGGCCGAAGACGAGTTTTCGGTTGAAGCGCTCATTCCGAATACGGAAGTAGTCGTCACGTATACTGTCGGCGGCTACATCAAACGCGTGTCGGTTGACACATTCAAGACGCAGAATCGCGGCGGGCGCGGTGTGATCGGAATCGCGAATCTCAAACGCGAGGACGTGGTGCGCAACTTCTTTATCACGCGCACGCACGATCACGTGTTGTTCTTTACCAACAAAGGGCGCGTCTATCGTTTGCGAGGATTCGAGATCCCCGACACCACGCGCCAAGCTCGCGGCACAGCGCTCGTCAATCTGCTCACGTTACCTCCGGGCGAAGAGGTTTCTGCGGTCTTCCCGATTGCCAAATTCGGCGGCGAGCGTTACTTGGTAATGATCACCAAGAACGGCGTTATCAAGAAAACCAAGCTTGAGGAGTTCGCCAACGTCCGCCGCAACGGGCTCAACGCGATCAACCTCGATCCCGGCGACGAGCTGCTCGCGGTCGATCTCTCCGACGGGACGCGCGACATCATTTTGGCGAGCGTGCGCGGCATGGCCGTGCACTTTAACGAGAAACAGGTGCGCCCGATGGGCCGCAATGCGCGCGGCGTAAAAGCGATGACGCTCGACAAGGGTGACAATTTGGTTGCGATGGATGTGCTCGAAGACGAGCGGCGCGAGGTTTTGCTCGTGACGACGCGCGCGTTTGGAAAACGCACGCCGATTAGTGAATATCGCCATACGTCACGCGGCGGCAAGGGCGTCAAGGCGTTTGCAAAGGAGCGCGAAGACATCGGAAAGGTCGTCGATCAGATACTGGTGTCGCCGGATGATCAAATTCTCATGATCACGTCGGCAAACCAAGTGATCCGGATCAAAGTTGCCGAGATTCGCAAGGCCGGCCGCTCGACCAAGGGCGTGCGCTTGCAGCGCTTAGGTGACGGCGACGAGGTGATCGCAATCACAAACCTTGGCAAGCAAGCCGCGCAACTGACCGAAATCACCGGCGAACCTCAACAATCCCCAATGGACTTGTAAGTCCTTTAGGGAACCCTTTCCGCCGTGGGGCCTGCGGGCTTTGCCCGCGGGGGCGCGGCGCGCGCAGCGCGGAGTGCTATTTAAACGAAACCTAAGCGTGCGGAATAAGTTTTAGTGAGTAGGGGAGGATCAAAACCAATAGGATGAGTGCGCTACCCGACGTCTCGCAGGGCGATTTTCAGACCCAAGTATTGAGTTCAGGCCAGCCGGTTCTGGTCGATTTTTGGGCGCCGTGGTGCGGCCCGTGCAAAATGCTTTCCCCGGTTGTGGAAAAAGTCGCAGCTTCGCATGCCGGGCGCGCGAAGTTTGTCAAACTGAATACCGACGAGAATCCGCACCTTGCGGGCGAGTATCAGGTCTCCGGAATTCCGTGCCTCATCCTTTTTAAAGGCGGTAAACCGGTCGATCGCATCGTGGGATACGTGTCGGAACAAACGATCACGTCGATGCTCAGCAAGCACTTGAACTGACAGGCCTGTGAAAGAGTCAATGTGTCGCCGCAACGAGCAGTTTTTCTGCAGATTGAGCAGCGAGGAGCGCGCATAGCCAGAGCGCTATGCAAGCGACGCAGCGACGAAGAGCTGCGGAAAAACTGTCGTTGCCCAAAGGGTTTGCAGCGCGGTACGACATCTGCCGCGTCGCCGGCTCAGTCACAGAGCGCTCCAGTTATGCTCCCTCGCCGTCTCCTTGCATCTGTACGCACCCCGCTGCAAACGGCTGGCGCATTGACTCTTTTACAGGCCTGTTAGGTGCCTTCGCGAGAGGCCGCGGTCGCGGCCCCCTCACGGCGTTTGCCCGCCGTATCCAGGTTTCTCGACGAGCCCCGCGTCGCGGCGTTCGAATCGTTGTTTGGCCGGCAAACGCTGAAACAGCATATCGACGCTGTTTTAGAGGCGGCGCGCACTTCCCACTCAGCACCGGCGTTTGAGTCGCTTGTCGCAAGCGTTCTCGGTCGCATACAGCTGGCGCACGGCCAAACGCTGCAATCCGTGATCAACGCGACCGGCGTTTTGTTGCACACGAATCTCGGACGCGCCCCGTTGGCCCCAAGTGCAATCCAAGCCCTGCAAAACATCGGCAGTGGATATTCGAACCTCGAATACGATCTCGATCGCGGAGCGCGCAGCTCGCGTTATGCGCATGCTGTTTCGCTCATCACGGCGGTGAGTTTGGCGGAAGATGCACTGGTCGTCAATAACTGCGCTGCCGCCGTCTTGCTGGTTCTCGATACGTTTGCCAAAGGACGCGACGTCGTTGTCGCGCGGAGCGAGCTGATCGAGATCGGTGGCGGCTTCCGTTTACCCGAAGTGCTGGAGCGAACCGGAGCTCGGCTTGTCGAAGCCGGCGCCACCAACAAGGTGTACTTGCGAGACTACGAACGCGCGCTGTCGGCCCGCACGGCGCTGCTCATGCGAGCGCACCCGTCGAACTATGAGATTTCCGGTTTCACGCATAGTGTTTCGCCCAAAGAACTCGCGACGCTGGGCAAGCGCGCCGGCATTGTGGTGATCGAAGATCTTGGCGGCGGTGCGTTGGTCGATCTCACGGAGTACGGTTTGCCGCACGAGCGGACCGTGCAAGAAGCAATTGCCGACGGAATCGATCTAGTAACATTCTCCGGTGACAAGATGCTCGCCGGCCCTCAGGCCGGCATCATCGCCGGACGCCGAAGCTTGATCGCGCGCTTGCGTTCCAATCCGTTGCTGCGTGCATTGCGCGTTGATAAACTGACGCTGGCAGCGCTTTCGGAGTCGTTGCGTCTGACGCTGTCCCCGAAGCGGCGCGATGAAATACCGTTCTATCGCATGCTGCGCACGACTGAAAACGAGATGCGCGCGCGAGCATCTGCGTATATTCAGGAGCTCCCCGATGCACTGGTGGTCTCGAGCATTGCGTACGCGGGCGGTGGATCGCTGCCGCAGAGTGCCATCGCCTCGATCGCTCTCTCATTGGCGCCGAGACATGGCGCCGATCGTGCGGCTACTAGGCTTCGGCGTGCAACCCCGCCGATCGTCGCGCGGATTGAAAACGGGCGGCTGTTGCTGGATCTCCGCACGATTGCGCCGGAACAGGATGCGCTCGTGATCGCGGCGTTACGCGGGATTTAATGCACATCGTCGGTACTGCCGGGCATGTGGATCACGGCAAGTCGGCACTGGTAAATGCGTTAACCGGAACCAATCCGGATCGCTGGTTAGAAGAACAGTTGCGCGGGATGACCCTCGATTTGGGCTTTGCGCATCTGAAATTGGACGACGGAATAGAGGCGGGTATCGTTGACGTTCCCGGTCACGAACGGTTTCTGCACAACATGCTCGCGGGAGCCGCGGGCATGGAACTCTTGCTCTTGGTGATCGCTGCCGACGAAGGGCCAAAGCCGCAAACATTCGAGCACCTGCAGATTCTGCGCTATTTAAACGTGCGCGATACGATTGTCGCGCTGACGAAAAGCGACTTGGTTCCATCCGAAGATCTCCCCGCGATCGCAGAACAGATCCATCAGACGCTGAAAGGAACGATCGCGCAAGACGCGCCGCTGATGCCGGTTTCGAGCGTGACCGGACTTGGTCTCGACGCGTTGCGTGCGACAATGCAAGCAAAACTGGCTGCGTTTCCGGCACGTATGCCGCAAGCGCCGGCATATCTCCCGATCGATCGAGTTTTCGTGTTACCCGGTCATGGGACAATCGTTACCGGTACGCTGATGCAAGGCTCGATCGCCGTGGGAGAAAAGTTGCAGTTGGAACCGCTCGGCAAAGTTGTGCATATCCGGAGTTTGCAAACCTTCGGCCGAAACGTGAAGCGGGCTGAGGGCGGAGCGCGCGTGGCGGCCAACTTGCGCGGCATTGACGTGGCCGAGATTTCGCGCGGCGAGATGCTGGTGGCGCCACAGTTTGCATCCAATCAGACGTTTACCGTCAGCTTCGAGCCGCTCAACTCGGCGCTGCCGATCCTGCGGCGGCGCAACGCCGTGCGCACCTATATCGGTTCTGCCGAAATACTCGGGACATTGGTGCTCGACAGCGCGCCGCAATCCGACGCTCCTGTGCGCGGTACTTTGTCGTTAAAGCGCGCAACCGTCGCCTATCCGGGATCCGCATTTGTGGTTCGCAGACTGTCGCCCAAAGATTTGATCGGCGGCGGCCATATTGAAGGCGTCGCTGCCGATCAGATCGGCGACGAAGTTAGCGGCACCGAGCAATCCGCGCACGATATCCTGCGTCGCGCGGCCGTCGCGCTAACACCCACGGAGATCGCGCGTGAGAGCAATCTGCGCGTCGAATACGTCGAGGCTGCGCTCGAAACGTTGCGTGCGCGAGGTGCCGTTTTTCTCATCGCTACGCCGGCAGCATACTTGGATACCGATGCGGCCAATGCAATTTCCGAGCGCATTCGCAACTATCTGACGGACGTTCATCAGCGCGAACCTTGGGCATTGGGAGCGACCTCGATTGTGCTCGCGCGCTCGCTCAACATTCCGGAACTCGAGCTCGTGCGTCTATTGGACGCTTTCGTCGAAGATGGACGCATTGCGCGGCGTGCCGGATACTATTCGCTTGCCGGGCACGCGCCGGCGCTGACTTCAGAACAAACAGCATTCTTCGAAGCGCTCGTGCCGCTCGACGCGGCCAGCCCCTATGTGCCGGCCGATCTCGCTGCGGCCGTGACTCGCATACGTCAATCACCGATTCCCGGCGTGGGCAAGGCTTTCGACGCGTTGCTTGCCAAAGAAATTCTCGTGAAAGTTAGTGGCGATCTTTATCGCGGTTCGCAGATCGCGCAGATTCGTGCGCGCTTGCAGTCGTTCTTAAAGGAGCGCGAACGCATTACTATGGCAGAGTTTCGTGATCTCATCGGCACGTCGCGCAAGTACGCCGTCCCGCTTTTGGAATGGTTTGACGCGCGCGGCATTACGGTGCGCAGCGGCGATTATCGTTTTATGCGTCGCGCAACGGAAGCGACAGTGCTCGCGTGATCGACGTACGTGCCATTCCAAAAGCCGAGCTTCACGTCCATATCGAGGGAACATTCGAACCGGCGCAGATCTTTGAATTCGCCGCGCGCAACGGCGTCACGCTGCCCTACGCAGGCGTCAAAGCGCTGCAAGACGCCTACCAGTTTACCGACCTGCAATCGTTCCTGAACCTCTATTATGCCGCGATGGCGGCGCTTCGCACCGAGCGCGACTTCGAAGAGTTGACGACTGCGTATCTGCAACGCGCACAAGCCCAAGGAGTAAAGCACGCAGAAATATTTTTCGATCCGCAGGCACATCTGGCGCGAGGAATTGCGTTTGAAACCGTGTTGGACGGCCTGTGGGCGGCGCTGGCGCGCAGCGAAGTTGATTTTGATATCACGACCGGGCTGATCATGTGTTTTTTGCGGGACCAGCCGGCCGACTCGGCGATGCAAACATTGGAGCTCGCGATTCCGCACCGCGACCGTATCATCGGGGTCGGCTTGGACTCCGCCGAGCTAGGAAATCCCCCGTCGAAATTTCAAGGGGTCTTCGATCGAGCGCGTGCAGAAAAGTTTTTGACAGTCGCGCACGCGGGCGAAGAGGGGCCGCCCGAATACATTTGGCAGGCGCTCGATTTGTTGAAAGTTTCGCGCGTCGACCACGGAGTGCGCTGCATGGAAGATGCGGCACTTGTGGATCGTTTAGCACGTTCTCGCATCCCATTGACGGTCTGTCCGCTTTCGAACTTGCGACTGCGCGTCGTAGCGAGCTTGCAGGACCATCCGCTGAAGCGTATGCTTCACGCAGGCCTGCTTGCAACATGCAATTCGGACGATCCCGCGTATTTCGGTGGTTATGTGGCCGATAATTTCGCGGCTGTGCGAAGCGCGCTGGCTATGAGCGATGACGAGTTGATTACGTTGGCACGCAATTCATTTGAAGCTTCCTTTATCGATGATGAGACCAAACGGCGCTATGTTGCGCAGGTCGATGAAATGGTGACGGCGGCGCCTTAAATGAACGCCGATCGGATGACCGAGCGGGTCCAAGAAGCGCTCAACACGGCGTACACGAAGGCGCTGAACGAACACAATTCGCAAACCGCTCCCGAGCATTTGTTGGCTGCGCTATTGGAGCAGCAAGACGGGATTGCGCCCGACATTGTGCGCGAAGCCGGGGTTGACCCCAGAACGTTAGAGGCAAAAACCGCCGAAGCTATCGGCAAGCTGCCGCGTCTCACCGGCGCCGGCGCCGATTCGGCAAGTGTCACGGTATCATCAGAACTGACACGCCTCTTCTCGCAAGCCGACAACGAAGCGAAGCAACTTCAAGACGATTATGTTTCGGTCGAGCATTTATTGCTGGCGCTCGCGCAAAGTGCTGGTTCGGCTGGGAACGTCATGCGTAGCGCCGGACTCACACGCGACAAGCTGTTGCAGTCGCTGCGCAAGGTTCGCGGCAACCAACGCATCACGACGCAAAATCCCGAAGGCACGTATCAGTCGTTGCAACGCTATGGACGGGACCTGACGCGCGAAGCGGAGCAGGGCAAACTCGATCCGGTCATAGGGCGCGACGATGAAATCCGTCGCGTGATTCAAGTCCTCTCACGCCGTACGAAGAACAATCCGGTGCTCATCGGCGATCCCGGCGTCGGCAAGACAGCAATTGTGGAAGGGCTCGCGCAGCGGATCGTGCGTGGCGACGTTCCCGAAGGATTGAAAGATAAGCGTATTGTGGCGCTCGATATGGGAGCGCTGATTGCCGGAGCTAAATATCGCGGCGAGTTTGAAGAGCGGCTCAAAGCCGTTCTCAAAGACGTGCAAAACTCCGAAGGACAGATTCTCTTGTTCCTCGACGAGGTGCACACCGTTGTCGGCGCCGGCCGCGCCGAAGGTTCGATGGACGCGGGCAACTTGCTCAAGCCGATGCTCGCGCGCGGCGAGCTGCACATGATCGGCGCCACGACGCTGGATGAATACCGGAAATACATTGAAAAGGACGCGGCGCTCGAGCGGCGTTTCCAGCCGGTTTTGGTGGATCAGCCGAGCGTCGAGGACACGATCTCCATTTTGCGCGGTCTCAAAGAGAAGTACGAGGCGCATCATGGCGTGCGAATCAAAGACTCTGCGTTGGTCGCCGCTGCGGTGCTCTCCAACCGCTACATCAGCGATCGTTTTCTTCCCGACAAAGCGATCGACTTGATCGACGAGGCGGCGGCCAAGCTGCGAACCGAGATTGACTCGATGCCGCAGGAACTCGACGAACTCACGCGCCGCGTAATGCAGTTGGAGATCGAGCGCGAAGCGTTGCGCAAAGAGCGCGATCGTGCCAGCAAGGACCGGCTGACTCAACTCGAGCGCGAGCTCGGCTCCCTGCGCGAGGAGCAACATGCATTGCAAGCTCGCTGGCAAGCCGAAAAGAACGCCGCCGTCAAAACACGCGAGTTACGCGAGCAAATCGAACAAACGAAGGTTCAGATCGAGCAAGCCGAGCGGCAGTACGACCTCAACCGCGTGGCCGAGCTGCGCTACGGCCGTCTCGCCGAGCTCGAAAAACAGCTGCAAAAGGAAGAACAAGATCTCGCGGCACGTGATGGCCAAGCGCGCCTTTCAAAAGAAGAAGTGGATGAAGAGGACATCGCCGAGGTCATCAGCCGCTGGACCGGTATTCCGGTCACAAAATTGCTTGAAGGCGAAGTCCAAAAGTTGCTTCACCTCGGCGAGGAGTTGCATAAACGTGTCATCGGTCAGGACGAGGCAGTTGATGCGGTCGCCGAAGCGGTCATCCGGTCGCGGTCGGGTTTAGCGGATCCCAATCGTCCCATCGGCTCGTTCATCTTCTTGGGGCCAACGGGTGTCGGAAAAACCGAATTGGCGCGGGCGCTTGCGGAGTATCTGTTCGACGACGAGCGCGCCATGATTCGCATCGATATGTCCGAGTACCAAGAGAAACATACCGTTGCGCGTCTGCTGGGTGCACCGCCGGGATATATAGGTTTTGAAGAGGGCGGACAACTCACCGAAGCCGTGCGCCGCCGGCCCTATAGCGTCATTCTTTTTGACGAGATCGAAAAAGCGCATCCCGATGTTTTTAATGTCTTCTTGCAAATTCTCGATGACGGACGCCTGACCGACGGCCAAGGCCGCACCGTTGATTTTCGCAATACGATCGTGATTATGACCTCGAACGTCGGCAGCCACCGCATTCTGGATTACAAGGGTGGATTTGCCGGCGCCGATTACGCGATCATGCGCGCAACGGTATTGGACGAGCTGCGCCAGCACTTCCGCCCGGAGTTCCTCAACCGCGTCGACGAAGTGATCGTTTTTCACGCGCTCACCGAGGAGCAGCTCGAGAAGATTGTCGAGATTCAGCTGGAACGCGTGCGCCGCCGCTTGGCCGAGCGCCGGATCGAGCTGGAAGTGACGACGGCGGCCAAACGGCATTTAGTAAAAACCGGTTACGATCCGGTGTACGGTGCGCGGCCGCTCAAGCGCGCGATTCAAAAGGAGTTGGAAACGCCGCTGGGCCGCAAGATCTTAGCGGGTGACGTGCGCGATGGACAAAAGGTAACTGTAGATTACGACGACCGGCGCGGAGAACTGACCTTTAACGCGCAGTCCGTGGCGGCATAACCGTGGCGTTAAATTTTGGCGAGCAGCTCCACTTTCTGCTCTCGTCGATCAAAGATATTCAAGGAACGATCCGCGCTGTGGATACCAAAGTGGCGATTTTACTGGCAGCGCTGGCGATACCGTTGCCCCAAGTGGGACTCTTTTTCACGTTTTGGCACTCCGCGAGATATGCTGCATCAGCCCCGCACATCATCATGGCCCTCGCGGTCGCGTTTTACGTCGTTGCCGTCTATCTCGCAGTAAAAACATTGGTTGGCATCGGCGATGCGACCGGTCATATTCGTGGCGTGCGCATGCAGAACGCATTTTACGCCGGTGGCATGTTCGCTCTGGATTGGCGCGATTTGTTTGCTAACCGCGCCGGTACTATCTCGTCGAAGTCAATGGACGAATATATCGCGATGCTGCCCGCGACGCAAGAAGCGATGGTCGAAGAACTCGCAACCGAAACGATGGCATTGGCCTACATCCGCGACATTAA
>DASYYA010000071.1:0-30076 GCA_035934355.1 Candidatus Rubrimentiphilum sp.
CAAGCCGTGGCGGCGACGATCGATAACGCCGCCGGGAGCAGCGTTACGGCAATTGCCTGCGATACCAAGCCCATCGCCGAGCGAGCGTTTGCGGCGCGATCCGGACTTGGATGGATCGGCAAACATACCAATCTCATCTCGCCGTCGGCCGGATCGTTCGTCTTTTTGGGAGAGATCGTGACACGGATCGAACTGCCGCCCGATCCGCCGTTGCGAAAAACGTGCGGTTCATGCAGTCGCTGTATTCCGGCTTGTCCAACCGGAGCGTTACGCGGCGATTACACGATCGATGCCACCAAATGCATCGCCGATCTCACGCAGCGTACCGATGCGATTCCGCGCGCGTTGCGCCCGCTCATTGGCAGCTGGGTTTGGGGCTGCGACCTGTGTCAGTTGGTGTGTCCCCCCAACCTCGGTAAGGCGCACGCGGGCGCGCGCCCGTCAAAAGAAACCTCAACTCCCGAGTTGCTCCGCTTGTTGCAATTGCGCAGTAGCGAATTTAAGAAGACGTACAAACCGAGTGCGATGGGTTGGCGCGGCGGCGCAATTCTGCGACGCAATGCAGCCGTTGCCCTCGGCAATGCACTCGATCGTGCGGCCGTTCCCGCACTTACCGAAGCACTCGATCGCGATCCACATCCGCTCGTCCGGGGGCACGCCGCTTGGGCGCTCGGACGGATTGGGTCACCCGCAGCGCTCCGCGCACTGCGCGCGCGGCTCGAATCGGAACGCGAAGCGAGCGTGGCCGAGGAGATTCGCCTAGCATTGGAACCGTTAGAGTGAGGGGACCGTTAGCTTCGATGATGCGAACCTTCCGTTTATTTTTTGGAGTTCTCGGCGCAGCCGCACTCTTGCTTGCGAGTTTTCAGCCAGGCCATGCGGCTTCGCAATCCGACGCTGCTCTCAGCCGCCTTATCGCGCTTGATAGCGCGATCCACAGCTATGTTGCCGACGTGCGCGCGGACGTCGCGATGCATACATTTCCATACCTCAGCCCATCGCTGACCGGCATCTATTATCACAAGGCGCCGAATAAAGACAAAATCGTTTTTACGGGGGGCCTGCCGTTAATCGCGCAACAGTTTAACAACCTATATCCCCATCTCGAACCGCCATCGCGCTGGAGCCAAGTGTACGCTATCTCCACCGAACACGAAGACGGGACGTACGTACAGTTGAAGCTCCTGCCGAAGGATCGCAGTCACATCGACCACATCGATGCCAAAATAGGCGTGCGATCCGGTGAGCTCGTGCAAATGCGCTGGAACTATACGGACGGCGGATACGCATTGCTTAATCAAAGCTACGGCAAGGTAGGCAACTACATGCTCGTCACGCAACAGAGCGGCCATTTCCAAGACCCGAATTACAACGCCGACGTGATGTCGCACTTTAACAACTTCAAACTTAACGCGTCGATCCCCGACTCCGTCTTCGCCGAATAGGGGGCGCACCAGCAATAAGGGAATGAGCGTGTCGTGGCCGTGACGACCGTCGATCTCACCCGTCCGCAGCTCGCGGATCAATTCAATCGCCCAATTACATATTTGCGGATCTCGGTCACCGACAAGTGCAATCTGCGCTGCGTCTATTGCATGCCCGAAGAAGGACTGCACTGGCTTCCTAAAGCCGATATTCTGAGCTACGAAGAGATCGTTGAGCTCGTGAAATCCGCGGCCTCGATAGGCGTGCGCAGCATTCGACTCTCCGGCGGCGAACCGCTGATCCGGCGCGAGCTCCATCGGTTGGTAGCGGGGATCAATGCGATTGAGGGTATCGACGACATCGCGCTATCAACCAACGGGCTGTTGCTTGAAGAAAACGCCGAACGTTTAATTTCTGCGGGCCTCCGCCGCGTCAACGTTTCGCTCGACACGTTGCGCGCCGACCATTTCGAACAGATTGCGCGGCGGCCCGGACTCGATCGCGTGCTCGCCGGAATTCGCGCGGCAATCGCACACGGCCTAAGCCCGGTGAAGATCAACGTTGTTGTCATGCGCGGACAAAACGACGACGAGATCGCCGATTTTGCGGAATGGACAAAACGGGAGGCGGTATACGTGCGCTTCATTGAGGTCATGCCGGTGCACGAGAACCTGGGCTTGCAACGTGACGCCTACATGAGCTCGGGAGAGATTCTGGATCGCGTACGCGCCATCGGCGACCTGCAGCCTGCCGTTGGTCCCGGCGGCAACGGACCCGCGCGATATTTCAGTTTCGAAGGCGCGAGGGGAGCGGTCGGTGTGATCAGCCCACTCTCGCACGACTATTGCGAACGCTGCAATCGCGTGCGCTTGACGGCCGACGGCCGTTTGCGCCTGTGCTTATTCGGCGATTACGAAGTTGATTTACGCACGCCGCTCCGAGACGGCGCGACGCGCGATGACATCGCACAAATCTTGCGTTCGTCCATGCTAATCAAACCCGAGCGCCATCACTTGCAGCTCGGAGAAGCGTCTTCGCGCATGCGGGCCTTTTCGGAGATTGGGGGCTAGGCCCAAAGAAGGCGGTCACAACCTCACGAAGTCTGACGTTAGGTCCTTAAGGGGGCCCTGGGACATGGAGCAGGTCTACCTCGTCGCCGGCGTATCGGCAGCACAGAACCGCGTGGAAGTGCTCGTTCGCGAGCATCAAACGAAGCTCGCCCGCTACCTGCGCCGGATGGTTGGAGATGCAGACGCCGCGCTGGACATCGCGCAAGACGTGTTTTTCAGTGCGTATCGCACGCTCCAAAAAGAGCCGGAACGTCCGCTGACGGCGGGTTGGCTCTACAAAACCGCGACGAATACGGCCATCTCCTATCTGCGCCGCAAGAAGATCGTGCGGTTTCTGCCCTTCGATCGCGATCGTGAGGTGCGCTCGTTGCGCATCGACGAATGCAGTGCCGCATCGATCGACCTGCAAGCGGCAATGAGCCGGTTGCCGGCCGACCAAGCTGCCGCGATCATGTTGACCAGCTATGCCGGGTATTCGTCGCAAGAAGCGGCGGCGATACTCGGGACGACCGCAGATGCGGTTCGCCAGCGCGTCTGTCGCGCGATGCGAACGCTGCGCGTCGTCATGATGGAGAATATGTGAGGGAGCCACTGCACCAAGAAATCGAAGCGCTGGCCGGCGCGATCGCGCTGGGTGAAGCCAGCGACGCCGATCGCCGGCGTTATCGTGAGCACATTGCCGGTTGCGCCGAATGTTTGCAGAGCCTCGGCGGCGAGCACGAGCTCGAACGCACGGCGGCAACGGTCGGCGCTGCGCGTGATAGTGAAATTTGGGCGCCCGACGGGCGCAACGTTTTCATTGCGCGCAAACGGCGGCCGGCCGGGGTGCTGAATTTCGGAGCGGGGTTTGTCCTGACCGCGATCGCGTTTGCGCTCGGATTGCACTATACGACAATTGCGCAGCCGGCTCGCATGGCGCCAGTGGCTTCCGATGTTATCGCCGTGCATGACGCCAACCCCGCGCCAAGCCTGCAGTTGCCGCGACGTCTGGTCGTGTTGCATCACGTCGTGCAATATGCGCGAGCTCCAATGGTATTGCCGAATCCACCGCATTCGGGCAATCCGCATACCGCAACGGTGCAGAAGCCCTCGCAAATTGCAATGGTGACGGTCTATCCGCAAGTTCCGCGCACGCAAAACGTCACACCCCAAGATGCGGCGCAACCCAATTGGCGTACGGTTTCGCGTATGACGACGACGGCGATTTCGGAAACCGCGCCGCAGCATTTCACGAGCGCGGAATCGCTGCAGATCGATTCGCTGCGCAGGGCGCAAACGACCCGCGATGCGGCTCCGATCGGCGGTGACACCGCAATCAATCCGCAGCCGCCGATGATTGCGTACGCCGAAGGCGCCGAAGGTACGACGGTTTTCGAAGTAATGATCGACGAGCGCGGGGCGCCGGCAAAATGCGTGATAACGCAATCTTCCGGATATCGCTTTCTTGACGACGCGGTCTGCCGCGCCGCGACAAAGGCGCATTATACGCCGAAGACGGTGAACGGAAATCCCGTGCCGGGAGTCTATCGCGACGCATTCACGTTTCGCGTAAACGACAACGTGGTTGACGGTCTACCCAGGCCCATCCACCTCCATTAGCAAAACGCGGCGCCATGTCGCCGCGCCTCTGCGCCGCAGTCCTGAGCCTTCTCGCGTTTGCCGCGTGTGCGAACGCGCAGCGCGCGCGGACGCAACCGACTCCGTTGCCGGGAAACCTCGCGCATGGCGCAGCGATCTATCAAAGCCAGTGCTCGGCCTGTCACGGGCGCAACGGGATAGCGGGGCCGGTCGGCCCGTCGCTGCGTAACGAACGACTGCGGCGCAGCTATGCCGCGGTTCGCGCAATCGTGCTCGATCCCGATCCGCCGATGCCGAAACTTTTTCCGGCGGTGTTAACGCAAGCCGATGTGCGCGACGTATCGGCGTACGTCGAAACACTATGACCATCGTCTATCGTTTTGCGCGCGATCTGCGCCTCGACGATCACGCCGGGCTCAACGCGGCTGCAGCCGATGGCGACATTCTGCCGCTCCTTGTCATTGACGAACAGCTGGCAAAGCGGCTGCGCTCCTCGCCGCGCCGCGCCGCATTCTTCTGTGGCGCAGTCGCGGCGTTGGATGCGGCCTTGCGCGAGCGAAGCGTCGGACTGGTTGTTCGCCGTGGGAATGCGATCGATGTGCTGGCCGAGATCAAACGGGCGGTGGGTGTTTCGAAGGTGACGTGGAGCGCGAGCTACGATGCCGAGGGCAAAGCGCAGGATGCGAAGTTGAAAGACGCGCTTGCAGATGCGGATCTTCACTCGGCGATCGTTCATGATGCGCCGGCGATTCCGCCGGAGGAAACAACTGAAGCTCACAGCGCCGGCGGCGACGGCTACCGCGCCTTTGTTCCGTATTACGAAGTGTGGCGTGAATTGACGCCCGCCTCGTACGAGGCGCCCCTGTTGCTTTCGTTCGCTCGAACCGATCTCCAAAGCGAACCGTTGCCGCAACCGGACGAATTTGGCGCAAACGAACCGGCAGCTCTTTGCAGTACGGCGGACTCTCGCCGCAAGCTCGATGCATTCTTGCGTGGTCCGGCGCTGCAGTACTCGGTGGCGCTTAATGTTCCGTCAGACGATCGCACGTCGCATCTCAGTGGCGATCTCACGTTCGGAACGATCGCGGCGCGAACGATTGTGCGCGAAACGCGCTTGCGGCTCGACGATCCGTTCTTACTTTCAGAAGAGCGCGCATCGCTGCGGCTCTTTTTACGCTCGGTGGCGATGCGCGATTTCTTTCTGCAATTAGCGTGGTATCATCCGCAAACCGCGCGCAAACCATTGCAAGAGAAGATGCGCGACTTTCCGTTCGCGCAGACGCACGCTGGACTGGACGCGTGGCGCGAAGGCCGCACCGGCTATCCGCTGGTGGATGCGGGGATGCGCCAGCTGCGCGCGACCGGTTGGATGCATCCGCGTGTGCGGGCCCTTGCAGCCTCGTTCTTATGCTTCGATTTGGGCGTGGACTGGCGCGCGGGCATGACGGAGTGGGACCGCTATTTGATTGAAGACGATCCGGCGCTGGCGGTCGGAAATTGGCAGTGGATCGCGGGAGTCGGCGCCGACTTAGCGGCCTATCCGCGTATTTACAATCCGCGGAAACAAGCGCGGCGGTTCGATCCAGCGGGAACCTATGCACGCACGTGGATTGCCGAATTAGCGAACGCGCCCGGTTCGACTCAAACCACACGCGTTCCACCGGCACAAATCGCGTTGCCGCTTCACCACGCCGATCCGTATCCACAACCGGTCGTCGATCACGACGTTGTCGCGCGCGCGTTCTTAGAGCGCTATCAGAACTTTTTTAAGCGGGCAGC
The DNA here is from genome assembly GCA_035934355.1 of Candidatus Rubrimentiphilum sp. GTDB lineage: Bacteria > Vulcanimicrobiota > Vulcanimicrobiia > Vulcanimicrobiales > Vulcanimicrobiaceae > Rubrimentiphilum. Next base: position 5,853 of record DASYYA010000071.1, read on the forward strand.
CGATCGTCCAACCAGTCGCTGATCACCGGGACGTGCACGTCTTCACCGTGCCACGCGCGGATGCCGTAATAGACGCTCAATACAACAAAGATTGGAATCATAAACGCAAGAACGATGCCCGCGCTGAACCCGAGAATCGGAATACTTGTCAGCAACGAGAGCAGTCCCCAAAGACCCGCCATCCCTAAGTTAAATCCCAGCGCTTGATATGCGTGTTTGCGGAGACGCCGCGATTGTTTGCGATCGAACAATGCGATCAGCGCCAAAGGCCAGAGCGGATATCCCAGCGCGACGAGAGCTCGCGATTCGAGCGGATCCTCAGCGTCGGCGACGGTAACACGCGGCGGACGCGACGGTTGTTGCGCGGTGTGCCACCATTGCTGCGAACGCGGCGGCACCTCGCCGGTTACCGGTTTACGCTGCGCATTCGCTGCGTCGATCTTGGCTGCAAGACGGCAGCTGGGGCAGGTTCCGGCTTGGTCGCGACACGTGGCGCAAATGCTCTTATTGCAATCGCTGCAGCGCGCAACTGACGGAACATTGGCATGAAAATAACAATCCACTTCGGCCTCGATTCAAGCGTTTTCATCCTCATCTACTCGGCGGTGGCACAAGAGGTTTCGTCCCTGGGATGCCGCAAGGCCATTCGCGCATGAAGCCGTCCCGCACGCTCCTGCGCCTGAGCTCGGACGCGCGCCCCTACCTGCCGAGCATTCTCATTGCGGTCGTTCTCGGCACGGTCGGCGGCTTGCTGTCGCTCGTCCCGCCGTGGGGCATGGCGCAGCTGATCGCGCACGTCGTCATTCCGCGCCGGCCCGACATGCACACGCTTTACGTCGTGCTGGGGCTCGTTTGGGCGGCGCTCGTCGTTGCCGCTGCCGCGCAGTACGGCTCGAGCTACCTGCTGGCGTTTAGCGGTCAGGCGATGATCGCACGCCTGCGCGTGCGCGTCTTCAAACGCCTGTTGCACCTGCCGCTCTCCGAATTTGACAAGTGGCGTCCGGGCGAGTTGATTGCGCGTTTCGGAACCGATCTCCAGTTGATGACCGATGCTGTCAGCATCTCGCTACCGCAGCTCATCACCAACACGGTCACGTTCTTGTCGTCGCTTGCGGTGATGGCGTACTTGGATTGGATCCTTACGTCTTCGCTGATTATTTTGGCACCGTTGCTCTCGATCGCGGTTTCGCGGTTTCAACGGCTGATCTCCGGAGCGACAACGGGCGCACAACAAAGCATTGCCGACTTGTCGGCAAACCTTACCGAGGCGCTGGGCAGTGAGCGCATCATCAAAGCCTTCCGTCGCGAAAAATTTGAGACCGATCGTTTCGCGCGCCGCAACAACGCCTATTTCACCACATATATGAAGCTCACACAGTTCATTCAGACGCAGCCACTTGTGATCTCACTGGTGCTGTCGAGCGCAATTGTGGTGATTATCTGGCTCTCGATGCACGAAGTGGTCGTCGGTCATTTAACACCGGCCACGCTTTTTCAATACTGGCTGCTGCTCGTAAATCTGGTGAATCCGATGAATCGGTTCGCCGCGTTCGTCGGGGACATCAGCAAAGCACTGGTGGGATCGCGCCGCGTGTACGAGATTCTCGACTTGCCCGTCGAGCGCAGCGACAACCCGGGTGCCGTACACCTGGAGAACGTCCGCGGCCGAATCGCCTTTGAAAACGTTGAGTTCGCGTACGATGCCCAAAGCGGCCCGGTGCTGCACAATTTCAGCGCGACAATCGAAGCGGGTGAGGTGATCGCGCTGGTCGGGCCGTCGGGCGCGGGAAAAACGACGATCGTGAATCTGGTGCCACGTTTTTATGAACCTCAGGGCGGACGCATTACGCTCGATGGAGTCGATCTCAACGAGATTCGCCTAAGCGATCTGCGCGAATCGATAGCGATCGTGCCGCAAGAACCGCAGCTCTTCCGCGGATCGATCCTCGAAAATATCCGCTACGGCCGGCTCGACGCGGCCGACACAGAAGTGCTCGCTGCCGCACAAGAAGCCAACGTCGAAGAATTCGTGTCGGCCTTTCCGGATGGGTATGCCACCGAAGTGGGAGAACGCGGCTCGCGCCTTTCGGGAGGCGAGCGTCAACGAGTATCGATTGCCCGGGCGCTGCTGCGCGACCCGCGCATCCTTATATTAGATGAAGCAACGAGTTCGCTCGACAGCCATTCCGAGGCGCTCATCGAGCAGGCCCTCGACCAACTGCTGGCGGGGCGCACGACCCTGATCATCGCCCACCGGCTCTCGACGATTCGTCGCGCCAACACCATCTTGTATATCGAAGCGGGGCGGGTCATCGAAATGGGTTCGCACGATTCGTTGCTGGCGCAAGGCGGGGCGTACGCGCGCCTGCACGCATCCCAATTCGCTTGAAGTTTTCGCGTACCGGGCTCTTCTGGGCGTTCATCGCCCTCGTACTGCATTTAGCGGTCAATGGAAACTATGGATTTTTTCGTGACGAGCTCTACTTCATTATCTGCGGAAGGCACCCGGCGTTCGGGTACGTCGACCAGCCATCGCTCACTCCGCTCCTGGCGGCGCTTACCCAATCGTTCGGCGTTTCCGTATTCGCACTGCGTGTAATTCCCGCGATCTGCGCCGCGATTGCAACCTATACTGCCTGTGTGCTGGCGGTCGAGTTCGGTGGTGGCAATTTTGCCGAGATCGTTGCCGGCGCCAGCATGGTTGCAGCACCCGAAATGCTTGCGCTGGGTTTTCGTCTATCACCCGACACCATCGAGTTCTGCACGTGGCCGGTCATCGCGCTCTGGACGCTGCGCGTCGTGCGTGGCGCAGATCCGCGTTGGTGGTTGGCAATTGGTGGAGTCACTGCGCTTGCGATGTGGAGCAAATACACGGTCATCTTTTTTGTGGTGGCAATAGTTTTCGGCTTGTTGGTCACGCCGCAGCGCCGCGCGCTGCTTTCGCCTTGGTTCGGCGCGGGCGCCCTACTAACGATTGTGCTTGTGCTGCCAAATTTTCTTTGGCAAATGCACAACGGTTTTCCGATTTTGCAGTTGCTGCGCAACGACTACGGAAAATTCTTGCTGAAGGACCCGCCATTTCCGTTGCAGCAGATCATGATCATGAGTCCGCTGCTCTCGGTGCTGTGGATTACCGGGTTGGTGTGGCTCTTGTACCGGCCACAGACGCGCTTCTTAGGAATCGGATACCTGGCGCTTATTGCAATGATGTGGGCGCTCCAAGCCAAGAATTATTATCCTGGCCCGGTCTATCCGTATTTGTTGGCCGCGGGTGCCGTGCCGATCGAGCAGTGGACGCGCGGTTTGCGCTTCTGGCGCGTTGCAACCGTTGCAGTCATCATTCTGTTGGGAATTCCTTCGGCTCCATTTGTGATACCGGTCCTCCCGATGCGGACTTTTGTCGCGTATCAAGAAACGCTCGGGAATTTCTTTCATATTCGTTTCCACGTCGATCGTAATGCCGGCAATAACGTGCCGATTCAATACTACGCCGACATGACCGGATGGCCCGAACTTGCGCAAACCGTCGCAACCATCTATCACGGCCTGCCGCCGGCCGAACGCACGCAGGCAACGGTGTTCACGCATAACTTCGGAGAGGCGGCGGCGATCGAATTGTATGCTCCGCGTTTCGGCTTGCCGCCGGTCCTCAGCGGCAATAATAATTACTGGATCTGGGGAACGCGCGGACGGACAGGCAACGTGCTCATCGACGTCAACGGCAGTTTAACGGACAACCGTGCGCGTTTTACTTCGGTGAAGCTCGCCACGATATTTCGCAATCCGTATGCGATGCCGTACGAAAACCACTTGCGCATCTACGTTTGCCGGGGGATTCATCGCCCGCTCGCCACCCTATGGCGGAAGCTGCGTAATTACAGCTATGGGTTTGATGGATTGTGAGGGGAGTTTAATTTAATGCTCGTGATCAAGCGAAAGATCGATCAGGCGATCGCGATCGGCGAAGATGTCTGCGTCGTCGTGCTGGCGATCGAGGGCAACGAGGTCAAGCTCGGTATCGATGCGCCACGGAATATCGCCGTGCGCCGCCCCGAGGTTAGCGAAGAGATGGATCACGCCGCGGGCTCGTAGTCCGGCGGCTGCTCGGGCGCGCCCGGCTCGGGCTGGGCGGGCGGGGCGTCAGGCTCGCTGGGCCCCCAGGTTGGAAATGGCTGCGAAGGCGGTGGCATCGGCTCAGGTTGGTCCGGGGGCGGGACGCCCGGTTGGCCGGGAGGCTCCATCGGCGGGCGGTACTCTGCACTCATAGCCGCTTTTATTCCCCGGCGTTAGCTGCGATTATCGTGTGTATTAGTATTGACAACACACTACGCCGCTGTTATGAAAGGCGCTGAAGACCCCTTCTGGTCAGACGCTTTTGCGAGGTGCGCTTCGTGTGTCATACGATTATGCGAAGTCACCGCAAAAGTCCGACCCGCTTAGAAAGATCGATCCGGCAGCTGTCGAGGATTTCCGGCAGTGTGAGCCGGCTCTCGTGAAATCTGGATACTTGCCGGACGCGTTTCGGTCGTTTCTGATCGCCGAGGGCACTGGAATTTTCAATGATTACGATGATCCCAACTGGCTCGCAACGTTTCTGGTAAACTACAGTTTTTTAGGCAGTATTACAATACCGATGAGGATGAGAATCCCTATCCGCCGCAGATAGCTCGGTCAGCGGGGCAGTGGTCATCCATTCTTCGCAGGAACATAACGCTTTGCACGGGGGCTCATCTACGAGATCGAAGCCTTGCGATATCGCCTTGCCACACCTGAGCCGGATCTGGTTGGCGAGCCAATCAAGATATCGTTTTCGGGACTTCTTGAGATAGCAGTGCGCGAATTTCTAAAGCGACCTGCCGACGCTACCGATGGACGCTTTGAGGTTATCGACGAGCCAACGATCTACGGCTTGCTCGGCGAGTACGCGAACATTGGACCGCGCCGCAGTACTGTCAGCATCAGTCCGTGATTAGTCTGCTGCCTTACAACATAATTTGGTGCGACCGCGGTTTAAAAGCGCCGGTCGCTTACAGCGCTATCGCGGCGCATCGCCCGCCGCGTGCAGCCGGAAAATGATCACTTTTGTCCCGGAGCCCGGGACCGTTCTTATGTGCGATTTCGATTCGATCGGCTTTCGTGAACCGATGATGACCAAAAGGCGTCCGGTCGTCGTGCTTCAACGTAGAATCCGTACGCACAAACCGCAGACAATTCTCGTGGTGCCGTTAAGCACCACAACACCGAGTCCGGTGCGCCCTTGGCACCATGAAATACCGCCCGCCCGATATTCGTTTCTGTCGGCCACAACTGCTGTCTTCGTAAAGGGCGACATGGTTTACGCGGTTCCCGTGACTTGCCTGGATCGACTCAAGACTTCAAAAGGATGGGAAGCGCCTGTTCTTCCCCGGGAAGAGTTCGCCGCCGTCCAGGCCGCTGTTAGGGAGGCCCTAGCCTTCTAGTCGCTTGACTCCGAACAACCGCGACGGGTACACTTCACGTGTCACCCGTAAAGCGGGATTGGGGGCCTCGGCGGTACCGCCGGGGCTTCGCTGTTTTCGGAACCCCTCGACGCATGGTATAATCGCGCGGCTGCCCGAGGGCAGCTACTTCGCCCCGCACGATGGGGGGTGCGATGGCCTCAAACCGGCCGGAGCCACGGATGGCGTCCGGCCCGAGGTCAGAAAGGGTTCTTGTCCTTGTCAGTTATTTCGATGCGCGCGCTCTTGGAAGCCGGCGTGCATTTCGGCCACCAAACGCGCCGCTGGAATCCCAAGATGAAGCCGTATATCTTTCAAGAGCGTAACGGCATCTACATCATCGATCTGGGCCTCACCGTAAAAAAACTTCGCGAAACATACGACGCGGTAAAACAAATGTCGCGCGAGGGCAAAGTTGTGCTCTTCGTCGGCACCAAGAAACAAGCGCAAGACGTCATACGCGAAGAAGCCGAGCGCGCCGGAACCTATTACGTCAACCAGCGCTGGCTCGGCGGTACGTTAACGAACTTTGCCACGATTCAAAAACGGATTGCACGCCTGCGTGAACTCGAGGGCATGAAACAGCAAGGCGAATTCGAGCGCCTTCCCAAGAAAGAAGTCGCGCAGCTCCAAGACGAGATGACGAAGCTCGAGCGTTTCTTGGGCGGCATCAAAGATATGCATCGCCTTCCCGATGCGCTTTTCGTGGTCGATCCCAAGAAAGAGCGCATCGCGGTGCTCGAGGCGCGCAAACTGAAGATCCCGATTATCGCCGTGATCGACACCAACTGCGATCCCGACGAAATCGACTATCCGATTCCGGGGAACGACGATGCGATTCGCGCCGTGAAACTGATGGTTTCGAAGATCGCCGACGCCATCATTGAAGGTCGCACGGAAACCGAGAGCTCGCTCGACGTCACCGAATATGACGGGAACGTGGACTACACCGGTTATGAAGAGCCGGTGACGACCATGGCCGAATCGGAAGCGGAGGCCGGCGTTTGAACTTGGCATACCAACCGAAAGCCGGCGATATCAAGAAGCTGCGTGAGATTACCGATGCGCCGATGATGGATTGTAAACGCGCACTCGAAGAAGCCGAGGGAAATTTTGACAAGGCGCAAGAGCTGCTGCTGGCGCGTGGCGCTGCCCAGGCGGAAAAGAAGGCCGAACGCGCGGTGAACGAAGGGCTCATTGCGAGCTACATTCACGCCGGCGGCAAGATCGGCGTGCTTGTCGAGATCAACAGCGAAACCGATTTTGTCGCGCGCAACCCGAAGTTCGGAGAACTGACGCGTGACATCGCTATGCACGTCGCGGCGATGTCGCCGCTCTACGTGGACCGTGAAAGCGTGCCGCCGGAGGTCGTCGAAGAAGTGCGCACGGAGCTCGCGCGCTCGGTGCCTGCGGGCAAGCCGCCGGAGATCGCGCAAAAGATTGTCGAAGGCAAATTGAACAAATGGTACGAGGAACATTGTCTGCTCGACCAGCCGTTCGTGCGCGACGACACGATCAGTGTCGCCGACGTCATCAATCGTTTTGTAGGTGTGCTCGGCGAAAATATCAAAGTGCGCCGCTTCACCAAATATGCGCTCGGAGACCGGTAGCGCGATGAAAACAGCGCAACCGCGGTTCCGGCGCGTACTGCTCAAGATATCGGGCGAGGCTTTCGCCGGCACTGAAACCGGCGTGGATGTGACGACCACCGAAGCGATGGCGCGGCAGATCGCCGATGTCAGCCGGGACGGCGTTTCGGTCGCGGTTGTGGTCGGCGGCGGCAATATCTGGCGCGGTAAGGTGCATGAAGAAGCCGGGATGGATCGCGCCACCGCAGATTACATGGGAATGCTCGCGACGGTGATCAACGCACTGGCGCTGCAAGACGCGCTCGAGCGAATGGGCGCGCCGTCACGCGTGCAGACGGCGATCGCCATGCCTCAAATCGCCGAACCGTATATTCGCCGGCGCGCGATTCGGCATTTGGAGAAAGGGCGCGTCGTGATCTTCGCCGGCGGTACCGGCAATCCGTATTTTACGACTGACACAACTGCCGCGCTCCGCGCCGTTGAAGTCAATGCGCAGGCGTTGCTGAAAGCGACGCGCGTTGACGGCATCTACACCGCCGATCCCAAGAAAGATCCGACGGCAACGCGTTTCGAGCAGCTCGCCTATTTGGAAGTCCTCCAACGCGGGCTCGAAGTGATGGACAATACGGCGCTGACGCTGTGCATGGACAACAACCTTCCGATCATCGTGTTCGATATGGCGGTCCCCGGAAATATCCGTCGCGTTATTTGGGGTGAGTCGATCGGCACGTTTGTCGGCAAAGCGGAGAAACCGCTGGTCGGAACTGCGAGGTCTTAAATGGCCGACAGCTTTAAGGAAGCCGACGGCAAGATGCACAAGTGCGTCGAAGCGACGCGATCGGAGTTTGCGTCCATTCGTACCGGCCGCGCGACGCCTGCGCTGCTCGATCGGCTGCACGTAGAAGCGTACGGCACCGCCGTGCCGCTCAAACAAGTTGCCAACGTCAGCGCACCCGATCCGAGGACGCTCCTGATCGCAGCGTTCGATCGGAACACCGTGGGCGATATCCGCCGCGCGATCGAGAAAAGCGATCTGGGGTTGACACCCAACGTCGACGGGAGCGCGATTCGTCTCTCGATTCCGCCGCTGAACGAAGAGCGCCGTAAAGAGCTCGTCAAAATCGTCAAGAAGAAAGGCGAGGACGGCAAGGTAGCGGTGCGCAACGTCCGTCACCATGCGCACGACGATCTGCGTACGCAGCTCAAAGATCACCAAATTACCGAAGATGACAACAAACGCATGCAAGATCAGTTGCAAAAAATGACCGATCGCTACATCAAAGAGATCGATCAATTGGTCGCGAGCAAAGAAAAAGAAATCATGGAGGTATAGCTCCCTCCACATGGCGGCGCTCGAAGAGATGGTTTTGTTACCCGAGGTGCAAGCGCGCCGGCAACTCGCCGGGCGCGTCACCGCGTTTTCCGTGCTGTCTCCGGTGGGCGCTTACGCGGGCGTCGGTATACTCCGCGTCCTTCGCTTAGCGCAACACGAAGGAATTGAAGTAATCGTCGGCTACGATTCGTACGAGAGACTCAGCTGATGGCTAAAGTCCTTCGTGTGCCGCACGAGCAACTCGATCTCTTAAAATTGCCACGACATGTCGCAATTATCATGGACGGGAATCGCCGCTGGGCCAAGAGCCGCGGGTTGCCGGCGATCGAGGGCCATCGCCGCGGCATGATCGCGCTGCGGGAGATCACGCGTGCTTGCAGCGATTTGCGGATTCCAATTCTTACCGTCTATGGTTTCTCGACAGAAAACTGGCGGCGCGATTCGACCGAGATCTCGCTGTTGCTGGATCTGTGCATCTATTTTTCACAGAACGAGTTGCCGGAGCTCAACCGCAACAACGTTCGCGTGAATGTCATCGGCGCGTATCGCGCGCTGCCCGGCGCTTCGCGCGCGGCGCTCGAGCGCTTGATGAAACAGACCGCGGGCAACACCGGACTATTGTTGAACCTCGCGGTCAATTACAGCGCGCGGGCTGAGCTCAATCGTGCGGTGAAAGCGATTGCCGCCGACGTGGCGGCAGGCATACTCCAAGCCGATAGCATCGATGATAAAACGATCGCTTCGTACCTCTATACCGCCGATCAACCCGATCCGGATATCCTGATTCGGCCCGGCGGCGAACAACGGCTTTCAAACTTCTTGCTCTATCAGGTCGCTTATACTGAACTCGTGATGAGCGAAGTTTATTGGCCGGACTTCGGAAGGGATGAATTTATTCGCGCGCTGCTCGAGTTCCAAAAACGGCAGCGCCGTTTCGGCGGCACGTGAACGCGGCGACGCCCGTCTCAGTCGCGCAACCGAGGCCGCTTACCCTGCGCCGCGTGATCGTCGGCGTGGGATTAGCGGTTGCGGGAGTCGGCTCGGTATTCGAGCCGATTGCGTTCTATGTCGTCATTTTGGCGATCGGTCTCAGCAGTTTATACGAGCTCTCGCGTCTGTGCGATCGCAAAGGCCAGCCGCTGGAATACCAAGTTGCATTCATTGGCGTGCTCGGATATATCGTCTTGAGCGTCTTCGAGCAGCTCTCGAAGTGGGAAGGTGCACTGCTTGCGTTCATCGTGCTGGCGGCGTTTTGGCTGGGCATGTATGGCGAACAGAAAGGGTACTTCGCGCGGACCGCTTACACGCTGCTTGCGGTTCTGTACATCGGAAAGCTGCTCACCTATTTTATTTTCATCCGCCAAATGCCGCCCGTCGATGGGCATGACGCCGGCCTCTCGTGGACGCTCTTTGTGATCGTCTTGATCGCGTTGACCGACACGCTGGCAATGGTGGTCGGCTCGGTATTCGGGCGAACGCGATTGACGAAGATATCACCAAAAAAGACCGTGGAAGGCTCGGGCGGCGCCCTGTTACTGGTAACCGCCATCGGCGCTTTTCTTGCGACGACGCCCTTTGTTGGAATGCAATGGTGGCAGGGCGCGGCGTTGGCAGCTGCAACGTCGCTTGCCGCACAAGCCGGTGATCTTGTCGAGTCGGCGCTCAAACGCGATGCCGGCGTTAAGGATACCGGCACGGTGATTCAGGGCCACGGCGGTGTCCTCGATCGTTTCGATTCGTATCTTTTCGGTGGAATGGCATTTTATGGAATGCTGCATTTGGTAGGGCTGCTTCCCTTTGGCTAAGCGCGTTGCCATTCTTGGTTCGACCGGATCGATCGGGACGCAAGCGCTCGACGTTATTGCGCGCCATCCCGATCGCTTTACGGTAGTAGGGCTGGCGGCGGGAAAACAGATTGACAAGCTGCGCGACCAGGTCGAGCGGTTCGATGTGCCCGTCAGCGCAACCGCAGACGACGGCCCCAGCGGATTACTGCGCGTCGCCGTCGAGTCGAAGCCGGATGTTGTCTTGGCAGCGACCGATGGATTCGTTTCCTTCGATGCGATCTTCGCAGCGGTTAGCTGCGGCACGGATATCGCGGTTGCCAACAAAGAGCTGATTGTTTCTGCCGGCGGGTTGCTGATTGCCGCGGCGAGCCAGACCGGTGCTCGGATCGTGCCTGTTGATTCCGAACATTCGGCGATCTTTCAGTGTTTGATCGGCGAAGATCGCGCGCGGGTTCACTCGCTCGTTTTAACTGCCTCGGGTGGCCCATTCTGGCATAAGAGCAAAGACGAGATCGAAAACGCGACATTAGAAGCTGCACTCGCACATCCGACGTGGCGAATGGGCGTAAAAAATACGGTCGACTCCGCTACTATGATGAATAAAGGACTCGAGGTGATTGAAGCCAGCCGGCTCTTCGGAATGCCGGGCGATCGGATCGCGATCTTAGTCCATCCGCAATCGATCGCGCACGGCATGGTGATCTTCACCGACGGGAACGTCAAAATTCAGGCCGCACCCCCGGATATGAGACTTCCCATTGGATACGCCCTAGCATTTCCTGACCGTCTAACTGGTCGTTCCGAGGAACGAGGAGTCGAGCCCCTGGCCGCCATCGGCGCGCATCCCGAAGCCTCATCCCTGCGTTACGAGTTCGAGCGGCCCGATCTCGAGCGATTCCCGTGCGTGCGCCTGGCTTACCAAGCGCTCGCGGCCGGCGGCACCCTGCCGGCGGCGCTCTCAGCGGCAAACGAAATCGCCGCTCGGGCGTTTGTAGAGGGTGAGATACGTTTTGGGCAGATTCCAAGCGTAATCGAGCAGACTTTGTCGATGTCTAAGAGAGAAGACGTAAACCTGGATTCCGTTCGCCGTGCAGATAAGGCCGGGCGTGAGAACGCGCGGCAGATCGTGGCGGCCATGCAGCGCGTAAAAGTATGACGACATTTTTGTCCTTAGTAACCCTCACGAGCGTCGGGAAAGTCGCGCTGTTTTTGATCGTTCTCTCGGTTTTGGTTGTCTTGCATGAGTACGGCCACTTTATTCTCGCACGGTTGAGTAAGGTGCGCGTGCTGGAGTTCTCCGTCGGCTTCGGTCCGCGTCTTGCCGGCTGGACCAGCCGCGCGAGTGGAACGATGTATTCACTTCGCGCCCTGCCGCTCGGCGGATACTGCGCGATGTACGGCGAGGATAACAAGGCATCCGAAGCCGAGCAACAGCGCGAGTTCCGCGATCAGCCCCGTGTGTACGAAGACGACAACTTTCAGGCCAAGAACGCGTGGACGCGCTTGGCAATCATCGCTGCGGGTCCGATCGCCAATTTCATTCTCTGTTTTATCATCTTGTTTGTAAGCGCACTCGCGTTCGGCGTTCAAAGCGATCGGTTGCAGCCCCGTATCGGCCCGGTGAGCCGCGGCATGCCCGCGCAGCGCGCCGGGTTGCAAGCCGGCGATCAGATCTTGCAAGTCAACGGCGTCACTATTGCGAGCGGCGAGCAGCTCGTGAAGCTGGTTCATAGCTCGCTGAACAAGCCGTTGCGCGTGACGTTCAATCACAACGGAGCCGTTCGAACGGTCACGGTAACCCCCGCGCATTGCCCCGCACCTGAGAACCGCTCGTGGGGATGCTTCGGTTTTGTCCCGGTCGCGATGTTTGAACGCGTGAGCTTTGGCCGCGCGATAAGCGGCGCGGTCACCAATTTTGCGTACATCGGGGGTGAAGTTTTTGGAAGCCTCGCGCTCCTGGTGCGTCATCCGGTGCAATATGGCAGCCAACTTCAAGGTGTGGTCGGGATGGGCCAAGCGGCAATGACCATCGAGGACTTCGGCTGGGGCCCGTACTTCTTTTTTGCCGCGCTCATCTCGTTTGCGCTCGGGTTGTTCAACTTGCTCCCGTTGCCGGCGCTGGACGGCGGCCGGGCCGCATTCATCGTCGCGGAGCTCGTACGCGGAAAACCCGTCGATCCGGAGAAGGAAGCCTTGGTGCACATTACGGGATTCGCCGTGCTAATCGCACTCATACTGGTGATCAATTTTTATAACGCCGTGCAAATCTATCAGGGAAAAGGCCCATTTTGATCAAGTTGCGCCGTAAAAGTAAACCGGTCTTTCTGCAAAACAAGACCGGGAAAGAAGACGCCAAGTCCGTTTGGATCGGCGGCGATCATCCGATTGCGGTGCAGACGATGACGGTCACCGATACTGCCGATGCCGATGCGACGCTGGCCCAGATTTACGGCCTGGCAATGGAAGGCGCGGAAGTCGTCCGGGTGACCGTTAAAGATCCGCCCGACGCGGCAGCGATGCCGGCGATCGTCAATCGGTCGCCCGTACCCATCGTTGCCGACATTCATTTCGATCACCGCATGGCGCTTGCCGCAATCGAAGCCGGCGTCGCCAAGCTGCGCCTGAACCCCGGCAATATTCGCGATTACAACAAAACCAAAGAAGTCGTGGAGGCCGCCAAAGCTCGCGGCATTCCGATCCGCATCGGCGTCAACATGGGGTCGCTCGCGCCGGATTTGGAGAAAACACTCGGGCACACCGCCGAGGCGATGGTTGAGTCGGCGATGCGGCACGTGAAGATTCTTGAGGATCTGAATCATACCGATATCGTGATCTCACTCAAAGCGCACGATGTCACCACGACGGTTGCGGCATACCGCTTGATGGATAAGCGCCTGCGCGAACGCGAGACGCCGTACGCCTTTCACTTGGGAATCACCGAAGCCGGCCTGCTGCGTGACGGCACCATCAAATCGTCGGTCGGTCTGGGGATTTTGCTCTTCGAGGGAATCGGCGACACGATTCGCATGTCGCTGGCGGCCGATCCAATCGAAGAAGTTCCAGCATGCTGGAGTTTGTTGAAAGCGCTCGGCTTACGCGAAAAAGGATTTGAGATTACGGCGTGTCCATCGTGCGGTCGCGCCGAGATCAGCGTGCTCGAATTGGGGCAAAGCGTTGAAGCGATCGCCAAAGAGTACACGGCACCGGTAAAGGTCGCGGTGATGGGCTGCGTTGTGAACGGTCCGGGTGAATCCAAGATGGCCGACGTCGGTGTTGCCGGCGGCAAGGGCAAAGGTGCGATCTATCGAGCGGGCGAGCTTGTGGGTACATTTCCAGAGGATCAATTGCTGAACGCTCTACGCGTCGAGATCGAAAAAGTGATTCGCGAGAAGTATCCTGAGTATGCGGTATAAAGCGCCCGGCCGCACAACGCTGATCGTCACGGCAATCGGCGCCGTGATCGCATCGCTATTGCTTACCCTTTCGAAGCCAATCGAAGTGCGAGTTGATGGTCAGCCGATTCTTACGGACGTACCGCCGGTACGCACCGTCAATAACGCGGTGTACGTTCCTATTCGCCCGCTCAGCGACGCGCTCGGCGCAGAAACGCGGTACGATGACAAGTCAGGCGATATTTATCTCACGCGCGGCGATCAATTGCTCCATTTGCGGATCGGTGATGTACATGCGACGCTCAACAGCATGCCGATGACGTTAAAGCGTGCGCCGTTTCGGGTTCGGGGCCGCGCGATGGTGAGTCTGCGCACCGTGCAGCGCGCATTCGGCGTTCGGGTGAACTTCGACAAGAACACATCGCGCGTCGAAGTGAATTCACTCGGCACAACGGCCGTCGCCCCCTAAGTCGCTTCCCTCAATCCCTCCGGCTCAATAACCGGTACGACTTCGTCCGGATCTGATTTTCTAAAGCCGTACGAGAAGAAGAAGACTAAACCGACGACCAGCGCGCTTGCAAACCAGATCCACGTCGTGCGCGACAGGCCGAAGACCGCCAAAAACAGCGAACAGACAATTCCCAAGATCGGAAACAGCGGCACGAATGGAACGCGAAAACTGCGTGGCATGTCGGGCCGGCGTTTTCGAAGATAAAGCACGCCGCCGCAGACCGCCGAGAAGGCAATGAGCGTTCCGATGTTCACGAGATTTAACAGCTGGTTCAGCGGCACGATGAGGGCCAGGATTGCCACGACAACGCCGGTGAGCATGGTGGTGAACGCCGGCGTTTTGAAACGCGGATGCACGCGTGCGATCGCCGGCGGCAACATGTTGTCGCGCGCCATCACGTAGAAGATTCGCGATTGTCCGAGCAGCGACGCCAACGCGACGCTGGTTGTGCCTGCGAGCACGCCCATGGTGATCACCCAATTGAGCACCGGTATGTGTAGCGGCGCCAGCGCATAGACGAGCGGATTTTTTATCGGGACGTGGTTCCACGGAACGGCGCCGACCAAGACGAGCGCCGTCGCACAATAGAGGACCGTGCCGATGGCGAGCGCGCCGAGTACGCCCACCGGCACATCCCATTGCGGATTCTTGCACTCTTCGGCCGTGGTCGTTGCAGTGTCGAATCCAATGTAACTAAAAAAGACGTATGCGGAGATGGCAATGATCCCGTACGGTTGCGCCGATGACGAATAATCCATCATGCCGCCGAAGGGTGATAACGCGCCCCACCCATGCGGGCTAAAATTGTGATAGTTGGCGACGTGAACGAGCGTCAGTCCGGCAAATATAAAGACGATGAGCGCCGATATTTTCAGGACGACAAAAATGTTGTTCGTCGTCGCGGATTCGCGAATGCCGATGGCGAGTAGCACGCTCAAGAGAATGACGAAGAGCGCACTGATGATGTCGTACTGCGAATGGATGAAATCCCAGTTTTGCGGCAGCCACCACGTTCCGTGGATCACCAGTGAGGATTGTTGCGCCCAAGCCGGCAGCGCGGGCAGACCGGCGCTTTTGAGCGCATCTTGCACCGCCGCAGAGAATTGTTGCGCAACCGGAGCGGCACTGATGCCATACTCAAAGATAAGTGCAAAACCGATGATCCAGGCAAAGAGTTTTCCGAGCGTGGCGTACGCGTAGGTGTACGCACTGCCCGCCACCGGCACCATCGCGCCCAGCTCGGCATAACACAACGCCGCAAAAAACGATGTTGCGCCGGCGAGCAGATAGGCGACAATGACCGCCGGCCCCGCACCTTTGACGCCGGTGCCGACAGTCGTGAAGATGCCGCCGCCGATCATCGTCCCCAAACCGATTGCCACGAGATCTCTTGCCGTGAGGGCGCGACGCAAAATTTTGCGCGAACCCAGTTCGCGCAATCGCTCGGCGTTGGTCGTCGCAAAGAGACGGCTGAAGAAGCTCATGTTAGTGTCCTGAGGCAACACACTACTGCGGCGGTTGCGACTTGGGATTCCAGAGTGCCTCCCCCGCCCCGAGGCGTTGGTTGATAAAACGCGCCCAAACAAAAAGCGCGTCCGACAGCCGGTTCAGGTATTGTAACGTTTGGCTCGATATTTCCGGATTGCGCTCGCGCAACGTCGTGAGCAAACGTTCGGCGCGCCGGCAGATTGTGCGCGCGAAATGCAGGTGCGCTCCGGGTAAGCTGCCGCCGGCAAGAATAAAGGCATGGAGCGGCTCGAGCTGCGCGTCTGCCTGGTCGATCGCGCGCTCGAGCTCGGTCACGTGGTGCGCATCAATGCGTGGCATCTCTGCGCGGCGATTTTCCTGCGGCGTGGCAAGCTCCGCGCCAAGGTTGAAAAGCATATCTTGGGTCCATGCCAGCCACGCATCGATTTGCTGCAAGGCCTGATCGTCCACGGCGACCGGCTGAAGCTGTGCGCGGGTCACCCCGATCGCGCTGCTCAATTCGTCGACGGTTCCATAGGTTTCGATCCGCGCGTTGTTCTTGGGAACGCGATCGCCGCCGACAAGCCCGGTCGTTCCGGTATCACCTCCGCGCGTATAGATGCGCGTCCGCTTGGCCATGCCGATGGTTGCAACGTAGGTTGGTTTAACCCCTCGACGCCGCTCGGGGAACGGAGCACCTTTGGCGAACGTATCAGAGAATATGACGAAAAGAATCGAACGGCGTAAGTTTCTGACGGCCTGCGCGGCCGTTTCTGCAACCGCGGTCATGGGGAGCGGCGGCCTGGCTCTCGGGCAGCAAGCCGGATTCGTGAACGCCAATCTGCAGCTCGATCCGGATGCATCGTCCCAACGTGTGATCGGCGAATTTCTTGGGCTGAGTTTTGATGCGTCGCTGATTCCGGGAGGCGCATTCTTCAACGGCGGTAACCGCGCGCTCATCGATTACGTGCGTGGGCTTGGACGCGGCGTCTTGCAGTTGGGCGGTCCGAACTTGGATCGCACCACTTACTCGCCGGATGATTTGACCAAATTAGCCGATTTCGCGAATGCCGCGGATTGGCGTTTGATATTAGGTTTAAGCGGAGCGACCGATTTTTCAGTTGCCGATCAGGCGGCCAAGGCCACTCAGGCGCTGGGCCAGCGTTTGATCGCATTTGAAATCGGAGATACGCCCGATTTAACATATCGCGACTATGGCTCATTTCTTTCAGCGTTCAGGAGCCGCGCGGCCACCATTGTAGCCAACGTTCCGGGTGCAATGTTTGCGGGGCCGAGCACTGCGTCGCATACCGACTGGGCTGCGCGGTTTGCGCAGGACGAACGGCCGCAGCTCGCAGCGCTCACGCAACAATACTTACACACGGGTGGTGAGACCAGTTTACGCTACGGCGTTAGGCGTCTGGGGCAAACTGCCGCGAGTGCCGATTTGCCGCTGCGTCTCGAGCGGATCGTTTCCACGAGCGGCGACAATTTGGCGAATGCATTGTGGGCGATCGATTTCGCATTCGAGATGGCCGCCGTCGGGGCCGAGGGAGCGCATTTTTACGATGATGCGCAAGCGCAATCGCGGCCGCTCTATTTAGCGCTGCAAGTCTTCAAGGAATCGGTCAACGCGCGTTTTGTGCAACCGCACCTCCAGACAAAGAATCGGAATCTTAGCGCGTGGGCCGTTGAACGCGATGACAAAACGCGAATCGTGACGTTACTGAACCGCGATTCAAACATCGGCGCCACCGTGACATTAGATCCCGGGCGCCCGGCGCGCGCGCCGCGCATCAAACGGCTTACGGGCTTGAGCATGGAAACGAGTCAAGTCAATGTGGTCGATTGGCGTGCGACCGAACTTTCGGCGCTCGACGTACCGCCGGCGTCAGCTGCGTTAATCGTTTTGTAGTGCAGGAACCGCTCGTCAAAGAAGTTCCGTCCAAGGCGGCGGACCTTTCCGCTTGGTATACGGCTGTTTGTTTGAAAGCCGCATTGGTGTCATATGCGCCGGTACGCGGCTGCATTGTATTACGCCCCTATGGCTTCGGTATCTGGGAGAACCTGCAGCGCGAACTCGATGCGCGCTTCAAAGCGACCGGACATGAAAACGCGTATTTTCCGCTGCTCATCCCGGAGAGTTTACTCGCGCGCGAGGCCGAGCACGTCGAAGGATTTGCGCCCGAAGTCGCGTGGGTGACTCAAGGCGGCCAAGAACAGCTCGAGGAGCGTCTTGCCGTTCGGCCGACATCGGAAGTCATTATCGGTCCGATGTATGCGCGTTGGATCCAGTCCTATCGCGATCTTCCGGTCCTGATCAATCAATGGGCCAACGTGGTGCGCTGGGAGAAGGCGACGCGTCCGTTTTTGCGCACGATGGAGTTTCTGTGGCAAGAAGGTCACACCGCGCACGCCACTGCGCAAGAAGGCCGCGAAGAAACCGAGCGGATCCTCGAAGTCTATCGCGATTTCTCCGAAAACGTGGCGGCTATTCCGGTATATGCCGGCCTCAAGAGCGAAAGCGAGCGCTTTCCGGGAGCGGTCGAGACATTCTCGATAGAAGCGCTGATGCCCGACGGGAAGGCGCTCCAGTCGGCGACCTCACACGACCTTGGTCAGAATTTTAGCCGCGCGTATGACATCACGTTCAGCGATGCCGATCAGCAACTCAAACACGTCTTTACGACTTCGTGGGGAATGTCGTGGCGCATGATCGGGGGCGTAATCATGGTCCACGGCGACGATCGCGGATTGCGCGTTCCGCCCAAACTTGCGCCGATTGAAGCCGTCATCATTCCGATCGTGAAAGCCGGCGATCGCGCAGCGGTTAAAAAGGCTGAAGCGCTTGCACAGCAGCTGCGCGCCGAAGGGTTGCGCGTGCGCGCCGATGTTCGCGATCATTCCCCCGGATGGAAATACAGCGAGTGGGAGCTGCGCGGCGTTCCGCTCCGAATCGAGATCGGGCCCCGCGACTTGCAATCCGGCTCCGCACAAGTTGTTCGCCGCGACAGGATGAAAGGCGAAGAAGGTGCCAAGTTCGCCGTACCGTTCGAGAATCTCGGTTCCGTAATTCGCGCGCAACTCGACTCCGTTCAAAAATCGCTCTATGCGCAAGCGAAAGAGTTTCTCACCTCACATACGTTTACGGTGACGGACCGCGCGGAGTTCTTCAAACTCTGCGCCGAACGAATGGGGATGGTTGATATTGCGTGGTGTCTGCGCCCTCAGTGCGAAGTTGCTGTCAAGGAAGCGACGGGCGCAACCACGCGCAACATGCGCAAACTTCAGGGCAATGCAACCACATGTGTCGCGTGTGGCGAGCCTGCAGTAGTCAACGCCTATTTTGCTCAAAGTTATTAGCGCCGCGATCCTCGCGGCGCAACTCTTCCCCACGGTTCCGTTGCAGATCGATCGCTCGGATGCCCAAGCGCGCGCAGCGGGCAACCGCAAAGATATCGCCGTACAGATCGGACGCGCTATCTTCCGCACGCGCTGGCCCGCGCAAGTATTAACGGTGTATGCCGATGGCGTCGGGGGCCACGCGGTGGCGGGGCTGCGCATCTCGGGAAGACATTTTCATGCAGCTTTGACGCGCAACGCATTCATTGCAGAGATTGCGGATCTGGTGCGCGCGACATTCGCGGCCTCCGCGGTCGAAGAAGTTGACGTCTGGACGGTGATGCCGCTTCGAGTGGGTAAAGACATCGTCGTGACAGGCGATCTCGCGCGTCCCAGCTCGCGCACCGTCTTTACGCTGAGCGCGCTGCGCAACGAGAGTGCCGCCGCGCTCGAAAAACGAATGCGTGCGGCCGACGGCGTCTATTGGGACCAGGAGTGGGAGCGTTCCGCTCTTAAAGTGAGCGGTCGCTAGTGTATCGCAAAACGATTCTCTCGAACGGCGTGCGCGTGATCACCGAGTCGATGCCGGGCTTTCGTTCGGCTTCGATTGGCATTTGGGCTGATGTCGGCTCAGCGGTCGAGCAGCCTGAATTGCGCGGCGTTTCGCACATGGTCGAGCATATGCTCTTCAAGGGAACGCAGAAGCGCAGCGCGCGCAAGATTGCCGAAGAGATGGATGCAATCGGCGGCAACCTGAATGCGTTCACGGATAAAGAAGCGACCTGTTACTACGCAAAAGTGATGGATATGCATCTGCCAATCGCGGTGGATGTGCTTTCGGACATGTTTTTGAACTCGCGCTTCGAGCCGTCGGAGTTGGCGAAAGAACAGAAGGTCGTGCTTGAAGAGATCAAGATGTACGACGATTCGCCCGACGAGCTGATCCACGATCTTTTCATTCAAACGATGTGGCGCGGCAGCAATCTGGGGGCGCCGACGATCGGCTTTGCCGACACGGTCATGCGCATCACCCGTGAAGACCTTCGGCGGCATATGGCGCGGCATTATTCGCCGAACTCCGTAGTGGTCGCCGCGGCCGGCAATCTCGACCACGACCGCCTCGTCGAAATGCTCGAAAGCGCGCTGGCTCCGTTCGCGGGGAGCTGCGAGCTGCCGGTTCCCGAGAATCCGCATCCCACGCCCGCGTCGCTGTTTCGCCAGAAAGATAGTGAGCAAGCGTACGTGGTTCTCGGAACGACAGGCTTGTCGGTGCGCGACGAGCGCCGCTACGTGCTCTCGGTGCTCGACACAATTCTGGGCGGCGGCATGTCGAGCCGTCTCTTTCAGGAGATCCGCGAAAAGCGCGGACTGGTGTATACGGTCTACTCGTTCCAAGCCGCATATCGCGGCGCAGGTCTATTCGCAGTGTATGCGGGCACGTCGCCGCAAACGGTCGGCGAATGCGTCTCTTTGATCGGCGATCAGTTCGTGCAGATGCGGCGCCAGCGTGTGGGTGAAGCCGAGTTGCGTCTGGCCAAGGAGCATATTAAAGGAAGCCTGACGCTTTCGCTCGAGAGCACTTCGGGCCGAATGATCCGCTTGGGGCGCAGTGAGTTTTCCCTGGGTCGCGATCTGCCGATCGAAGAGATCGAAGCCAAGGTTGAGGCCGTGACGGCTGATCAGATTACGGAGCTCGCGCAAGAGCTGCTGAGCGAAGAAAACCTAGGCCTGTGCGTGCTCGGGCCTGTCGACGAATCTGCTGTTGCATGGAACCGTAGCGCTGCATAACGCGACGGCGGTCGTCCCGTTTTTTTCATGGCAGCTCTTCGTCGCTCTTGCAATCAATGTTTTAATCCAAGCGATCCAGATCGGCGCGTACGCCGCACGACTCGCGGGTGTCCGGACGGGACGTATCGCCACTTCGATAGCGCTCTTCAATCTGTTTGTGTTGGCGAGCCGCTTAGCCACGCTCGTTTACACGTTGATGCTCGCACCGCTCTCCGACCGAGCCGGCAATGCGGTAAAGTCGCTTATACTGCATCACGCACCGGTTGCGTCGGTCACTCAGGTTCAACAGCTCTTTGAACTGCAGCTGCGCCTAATAGTTGTCGCGGGAACCGCCGGAACGGTTTTGGGCGGTCTCCTGCTCCCTATGTTCACGTACCTGTATGTGCGCGGGGTTCGATCGTTCGAGCGGACCAAGTCCATTCCACACTCCTTGTGGCGGTTGTTCGATCCTCGCGTGATTGTCCAAGTGTTTGCGCATATTCGCGTGCCTCACTATCGTGAGATCTTTGCGTTCTCGGCCCATAACATTCCGATGCGACTCTTGATCTCCAATGTAGTCGTCACGGCAGTTTACGCGATCGGTGTTGTGGCAGCATATTACGCCAGCGTTATTGACATCAATGTCGCGCGCACGGCGGTAACAACCTCAGGGATTATCAACGGTATCGGTACCGTCGCATTTACATTCTTTGTCGACCCGACCTCATCGATGATCGTGGACGAAGCCGCCAAAGGTGAGCGGCCTGTCAAGGAAGTCCAGTCTATGGTCTTCTATCTTGCCCTTACGGCGATTGTCGGATGGTTGGTTTCGCAAGCGCTGCTTTGGCCTGCGGCATGGATCATCGCGCAAGTCGCGCATTTAGTGAATTTGGGACGATAGAAGAATGGCCGTAGTTCGCATCGCTTGTTGCTTGGCAACGCTGGTCGTTTTCAACGGGTGCGCCGGCACGGTAGAGCGCTGGATTTTGGATACGCGCGTGCACCAGGGTGACGTGGCCATGGCGCGCGGCAGTCTGCACGAAGCGGCGACCGCATATCGTCTCGCGCTGCGCGTCAACCCGAACGATCCGCAAGCTCGCGCCGGATTTTCCAATGCGTCCGCCGATATTGCAGATGCGGATTTTCGTACCGGCAACTACGACGACGCGCTGGCATCGATTAATGCGGCGCAGAAGTACGATCCAACCAATGTTCGTCTGGAGGCCTTGCGTTCGGAGATCGACAATGCGCGCATTAAGCGCGAGATCGTTTTACAGAATTATCCTACGTACCGTGTGTCCGGTGCGGATATTCAAGCGGCCTACACGGCTTTGACGGCGCAAAACCGCTTGATCCTCCATAGCCTACACCGCTTTGCCTACACGTATGACACGCAAGATCTAACGCGCGCGATTGAGGACTCATACGAACTCGAGCGCGACATTGTGCGCGCCCGAAATCGCCTGATCGCGTACCGGCAGCTGGTTCAGTCCGGCGTACCGTCAACAGAGAAGGGTGCCGCGACAAGCGTTTCGGGTTCGCTCTTGCCGTTGCCATGAAAGGGGAACCTAACGGCAGAGCCCGTGGGCATCGAGCCACGCGCGGCCGTTGCCCACTTTTTCAGCGTTGCGAAACGCACGCCACGCTTTCTCGGCGCCTGCCTTAACGTGTGCGGGATCGGTTAGGTACACCGGCCACCGTGCGTTGGGATTCATTACCGGAAAGCGTTGCATCCAGGCGCAGAGTTCGAGGTTGCGGTTAAACCGGTTTTTCTCGATTGCAATAAAATAGCGGGCACCTTTGCGAATAGCGCTTTGTTCATCGAACGGTGTCCAAAGATAGGGGTCCTCTTCCCAGCCATAGCGACCGATGTAATAAAGCACTGACGGATCGTAATGACCCATGACGACGAGCGCATTGCGCGCGAGCGTTTTATCGAGCGTCGTCGCATTACGATAGACTTGCTTTGAATACGCGTAATACGGCTGCACGATCGCACGGTTCTGATAGACGATTGCGAGAATTCCGAGAAAGGCGAGGCCCGCGCCGGCATATTTGGCTGACCGCGGGAGCGCGCTCTGCGCAACCGCAAGGATGAGGCGCCAACTAAACCCCGCGGCGGCGAGGGTCGCTAACGGCAAGAGGGGCAACATGTAATAATCCACGCGCTGAACGGTGACCACGACGAAAACATACGCAAGCCCCGCGAGCAGCCACGACCAAAGCAGCGATCGCGAGCGCATGACGCGCGCAGGGAGTAGAAAACCGAGAATTGCGAGCGCTGTAATGGCCGGGCCGATCATTAAGTGCGCAAGCATGCCGAGCATCACGCGAAACTGCGCCCATTTGATTGCCAGAGGTGCGCCGCCGCCGAGCGCCGCGCGCAATGCCGGCATCACGTGCAATTTCGTGATGCCGCTTGTCCAATGCCATTCTGCATGCGCCGAGACAAACGCATCGTAAGCGTAGAGCACCGCGAGCGGTACCACAATGAGCGCTGTCGCGGGAACGATTCTGAAGCTCCGTCCGCTGAAATATCGTTCGAATAGCAGCACAATCACCGGAACGAGCATGATGATGGCAACAGGTTTGGCGAGCAAGGCGAGGGTTGTCAACACGATGCACCACAGAACCGTGCGCCAATGCCATGCCTCGCAATCCAGCAACAGCCGCGCATTCACATAGAGCGCCGCGCACATAAAGAAAACCATGGTTGTGTCCGGCGTGAACGTGCGGCCGTAATAGATACTGCCGGGCGCGATCGCGAAAAACAGAGCGCTCAGAAGTCCGGCGACGGCGCTGGTGAAGAGCCATCGGCCAAAAAATCCCAAAATGAGAATCGCCCCCAAACTGAACGCGAGGGTGACGACTCGTCCGATAATCTCGTGGACGCCGACTATTTTATATGCGGTGGCTGCAATAAACGGAACGATCTGCAGCTCGAGCTCGACGTAGTTGGGAGGCGGGCCATCGTAGTTCGTTTGCGGATATAAAATGTCGTAGCGCAGCGTGGCGAAGTTGCGCGCGATAGAGGCTTCGTCGCCTTGGCGCCAGCCTGGATGGTCGAGTACCGGGTTGTGGATCCCGTGCAAGCGCAACAGCAAACCGGCGAGCAGCACAGCGGTTATGCCGGCGGCCCACCATTTTGCGGTCAGCTGTACTGTCTGAACGTCCAATACTTATTGAGAAAGAAATTGACGAAGATGCCGGCTACGGTCGCAATAAACCAGGTGCGATGGCCGTGCCCCAAATACGGGCCGATGGCGGCCGAGACGATCAAGCCCACGCAGAGCGCGATTGCGGATACCGTCAAGAACTGCGAGCCTTCCTTAACCGCGTGGCCGGTTGACCGGAACGTCCAAACGCGGTTGAAATAGTAATTCGAGACTCCGCCGGACAGAAACGAAATTGTGTAGATCACATAATACTGCGCCGGTTCGGAGTGTCGTGGAATTAACCGTTGTAAGAGAGTAAAAACGATCAGGTTTACAAGAAAACCTGATGCGCCGACGATTCCGAATTTGACGAACTGACGCACGCCACGGCGCTGCGTGACGTT
>DASYYA010000097.1:0-2306 GCA_035934355.1 Candidatus Rubrimentiphilum sp.
GGTCGCGGACTCTACTTGGTTTCAGTGCTGGCGCGCGACGTGCACGTCGAGCGTATACCGGGAATCGGCAGCCACATTTCGGTATCGTTGCCCATCACGTGCAAAACGCGCGAACGCGAGGTCGCTTAAAAGGAGAGCCCGAGTAATGGCCAAGGTTTTATTGCAAACGACAATTCCGTATGTCGAAGATGATTGGCATATTGGGAGATTTTCATCACTGCGCGAGCATTTGGCGCGCGAGCACGACGTGGTCGCGCGCAATCGTGAGAACGGCGCCGATGGCTTGGATCTTGTGCTCGCGAATCTGCCCGAACGCGAATTCGATCAGTTGTGGCTCTTTGCGGTGGACAACGGTGACGGTTTGCAGCCTGAAGAGTGTCGCGCCATCTCGGAGTTTCGTAGACGCGGCGGCGGATTGATGGTGACCCGCGATCATATGGATCTCGGCATATCAATCTGCGATCTTGGGGGCGTGGGTGCGGCCCATCATTTTCACTCGAAGAACATCGACCCGGAGATCGCGCGCGAGGGGCGGGACGACCGCGACACGATGGCGATCGACTGGCCCAACTTTCACTCCGGGGCCAACGGCGACGTGCAGCGCATCGAGGTGGTCGAGCCTGTCCATCGGCTGCTTTTGCGCGGCGACGGCACGCCGCTTCAATATATTCCGGCACATCCGCACGAAGGCGCGGTAAGCGCTCCGCCAAACGATCCGACCGCGCGCGTTATTGTGCGCGGCACCAGCAGCGTCACCGAACGTAGGTTCAACATTGCGGTTGCTTTTGATTCAAACGATCGCAACGGGAATGCGCTGGCCGAATCGACGTTTCATCATTTTGTGGATTACAACTGGGATCCGCGCAAGGGTTGTCCGAGTTTTGTGCAGGACACGCCGAGCGATCGCATTGTGAACGAATCGTCTTTACTGGACGACATCAAAACGTATTGCAGCAACCTGGCGCAGTGGCTCGCGGTGCGCGCGCCCTCGCTGTCGTAGGTTATGCGAGCGTGGAAATTTGAATTTGGATCTGACGCTGGAAAACGACGGCGCGGGTCCGGCGATTATTACCGGCGTGCCCGGTCTATGATCAGCGATCCGTCGAGCAAAACGACCGGGCCACCCGGCGGTTTGGTGACGAACAAACTTCCTTCGCCGCCGTTTACGGCGAGAGTGCCGAGCATTTTAAGCGATCCCGGCGTTTGCACGGCGACATTGAGCGGCTTATCGGTGTCCGCCACAACGTAGAACCATGAACCATCCCGCGCGGAAATAACTTTCGCGTGCGGTCCATCGGGCGTTACCGGCGTGAACGGCGCGTGCACGAAATGGCTGTTGACCATGGCATGTTGCGCCGCGGCTTGTTGCGCTTGAAATGCCACCGCGTCGCGATATTTTAATCCTAGAATCGTTGACGGAAGAATCGCGATCACGAGCATTGCTGCGGCGAGCGGATAGAAGTACCGCGGCGCGTTGAGCGCGGGTTTTTGCAACGACGCGGCTACGCGGCGATCCAGTTGCGCGGAGGGCGCATCTCGCACGAGGATCAGTTCGCTGACGATTTTCTCGGCAGCGCCCAGTCGTGCGGCGCATTCATCACACGAGCGAACGTGTGCGTCAACTTGCCGGCGTTCGAGATCGTCCAGCGATCCCAGCGCGTAGAGTTCGGCCAGTTCGTCGATGTGCCGGTTCATGCGAGCTCTCCGCGGAGCAGCCGCAGCGACGTGGAAAGGCGGCTCTTAATCGTTCCGAGCGGCTGCTGCAAACGGCTCGCAATTTCAACGTGCGTCAAACCTTCGAAGTATGCAAGCGCAATCGCCTGGCGCTGATCCTCGCTCAAAAGATGCATCGCCGCGCCGAGCCACTCGCGCTGCGCTAGTTCATTCTCGAACTTCGCCTCCGACGCTTCACTAACGAGATTCTCCTGATCGATGCGTTTGCGATTTTGGGCTTTGCGCCGGCGCGAGAGTGCTTCATTGCGGACGCAGACGGCGAGAAACGAATGCAGCGAGCCGCGTGCGGTCGTGTAAGAATGTACCTGTTTCCAAAGCCGGAGCAGCACGTCGTGTATGCAATCTTCGGCGTCATCGCGATCGTGCAGTACGCCGTAGGCCGCCGAATAGAGTAATCGCCGGTGCATAGAATAGGCTTCTTCGAATGCCCACGCTTCGCGCTGCTGAAACGCGCGTTCACCCTGCGAGGGTGTGGTCGTTGAGGAGCGCTCGTCCATTTTGCAAGTCAACGGTCCGGAAGCCGATAACGCGCAGGAGCGAATCGTGCGGAAGCGCGAGCGGCCCGGGTTGCG
>DASYYA010000100.1:0-7430 GCA_035934355.1 Candidatus Rubrimentiphilum sp.
TTATCCGGCCTACCGGCCATCGATTGGATCGCCTTCGCGTTTGCCGTGATCTTCCCGATTCTCCTGACCTATCCGATTTGGAGTTGGGGGCTTCAGGTTCTGGGAGCAGGACGCGCCTCGCTTTTTCAATTCATCGTGCCGCTCATCGCGGGCGCGCTCGCGATCGCTCTCTTGCATAACCGCATCGAGCCGCATCAAATCGTCGGCGCCGTGATTTGCATTGCCGGCATGGCGGTCTCTCAATTGCTGGGCGGCTTTTCGTTCACAGCTTTCTGGGCGGAACGAACGGTTTCTTTGAAGTAGAGGTCCCCCCACTTATGAATGGCCGGAAAGCCCGTTGGCTTTGGCTCCTCGTCATCCCATTCATTGCCACGCTGGTGCCGCCGATTTATGCACGGAGCACACCTGCGATTTTCGGGTTTCCATTCTTCTATTGGTATCAGATCGCGTGGATCGTGCTTTCTGCGCTTATCGTTGGGATCGTCTACGTCGCGAGACGGTCTTCAGAACATGAATAGCGCCAGCATTATCTTTGTTGTCCTGGTCCTTGGCGTCGCAGTGCTGGGTTTCATTGCCGCACGCTGGGGCGGCGCCAATCTTCGCTCGCTGGACGAATGGGCCTTGGGTGGTCGCAAGTTCGGGACGATCGTTTCGTGGTTTCTGATTGGCGGCGATCTCTACACCGCATATACATTTATTGCGGTGCCGGCATTAGCATTCGGCGCCGGTGCCCTGGCGTTTTTTGCGGTGCCGTACACGGCGATAGCCTATCCACTCGCATTCCTGATCATGGCGCGCTTTTGGATCGTCGCTAAACGCCGCGGCTATATCACAACTGCAGATTTCGTCCACGACCGCTTCGGCAGCCGTCTGCTGGAACTTGCAGTAGCGCTCACGGGGGTACTGGCGACAATGCCCTACATCGCGCTGCAGTTAATCGGCATCCAAGTGGTGGTCGAGCGATCGGGAATCGCACCGAATCATTCATCCGCGATCGCACTTCTGCTCATCGCATTTGCGTTGCTCGCCGCCTACACGTTCACGAGCGGGCTGCGCGCGCCGGCGCTTATTGCGTTTGTAAAAGACACGCTCATATACATGACGGTTATTGTCGCAATTATTCTCATTCCGCACGCGCTTGGCGGATGGGCGCATATTTTCTCATCGGCTCAATCCGCGCTTGCGGCCAAGCCCAAGCCGGGTGCCGTTATTCTCCCGAGGAATCTTTATTTTGCGTATTCGAGCCTGGCATTTACCTCCGCGCTGGCCCTATTTATCTATCCGCATTCGATTACCAGCGTTCTCAGCGCGCGCAGTGCCGGAGTCATCCGGCGCAACTGTGCGCTCTTGCCCCTGTATAGTGTTTTGCTGGCGCTCATCGCTTTACTGGGATACTGTGCATTGGCCGCCGGTATCACGGTGAAGAACCCCAACTACGCAATCCCCGATCTCTTTGTGAGGTTTTTTCCATCGTGGTTCTCCGGAGTCGCATTTGCGGCAATCGCGATTGGAGCGCTCGTGCCGGCAGCGATTATGGGGATAGGTGCCGCGAATCTTTTTGCCAGCAATATTTTGCAGTCGTTCAAAGTTCGCCAAACGCGGCCACCGATCGAAACGCCGATTGCCCGTACTTTGGCGTTATTCGCCTTGGCGGGTGGGCTTGCGATCGCTTTATTCATCGCGCCGCAGTACGCCATCGATTTTCAGCTGCTTGGCGGGACTTGGATCGTGCAAATCTTTCCGGCCGTGATCTTAGGTCTCTACCGACGCTGGTTCCATCATCGCGCTCTGCTTATCGGCTGGGCATGCGGGATGGCATCGGGGACGTGGATGGCCGCCAGCGCAAATTTCGCTTCCGTCTTTCCGCTGCATATCGGCGGTGGCATGCTTGTCGGCTACATCGCATTCTATGCGCTGGTGGTAAATATTCTCATGAGCGTACTTTTTACGATACTCTTTGATGCGTTACGCGTTAGCCGTGGAGTAGACCTTACAACGGCCTCAGATTATTCTTAAAGATCCCCTAGCGGAAGCTGAGGTGCGCTACCCTGCGGTCTTCTTGCCCTGCTGCGTTGCGCGCAATCAATGCGGCGTCGAACCCGCGGCGATAGATTGATGGAACGACGAGCACGTGCGTTCGAAAACGGAACTGCCCGTATGATGGGCGCTCCAATATGAACGAGAATGACGGCGAACGGAGCTCCACAACCGCGACATTGGTGGTCGTTGCGACGCGGCCGGACCACCATTCACCTTGCCTAACCGAATCGCTGGACATTTCTGCAGCCAGAATCCGCGGCGGATCCTTCGGCGCAGCGGCTCGCGCAAGCGGCCACGGCGATACTCTGCCGATGGTAACAGTCTGCCCGGTTTGATCGGGCGTACACGCAGCCGGCAGTGAGAGCATCGCAAGAAGCATTATGCCGAGGACGCGCATCGAGGTGCAGGTTCGTATCGCGAAGATCGGCAACCTTCGATCGATTGAGACGCCTTGATTGGGCGATGGCTATCGCCGGTTATTGGGCCGTCGCGGGTCTTTATACCGACGCGGGTTGGCATATTCGTCACGACGTCGACACATTTTTTACCTGGGCGCACGCAGTGTTATATTCCGGGTTACTGTTGCTGCTTGGAATTCTTATTGGCATGTACATTGTCGCGTGCCGCAACGGACAGCGCGACCTTCGGTCGATCTTCGGAGCCGCATACGGCTGGTCCGCAATTGGCGCGCTTGTGTTCTTGGCCGGCGGGATCGCCGACATGGTCAACCATCTCTTTTTTGGATTCGAGGGCGGCTTCGATGCGCTGCTCGCACCGACGCATCAACTGATTGGGGCCGGCGTCTTACTCATTATCGCCGGCCCGATCCGGTCGGCTCTTCTTCAAACTCCGCGCCCCGCAACGTTGCGCGATCAGCTGCCTGCAATCATCGCAGCAGCGGCCATCATGGAACTGATTCATTGGGGAACGCAGGTCTTCTTTCGGGTGGACGCAGCCAAATCGCTCGGTATCGCTGTTCCGCACCAGCTGACATCCGACGCAATCACGCTGTCCACCGTGCACTTTTTCCAACAAGGCGGGTCGCTCATTGCCATTATTCTGCAAAGCCTGCTGATGATGGGAACGACGCTCTATCTTGTCAGAAATTTTCGGCTTCGCAGCGGCGCTCTGACGACACTGTTTCTGCTGGGCAACGGCCTGATCGCGATCACTCACGCAATTTCGGTTCTGGAAACCGCAGCTGTTCTTATTGCAAGCCTCGTCGCGGGAATCGTGGCAGACTTGCTTTCGACACGCGGCCCAATAACTGCATCGCGTTTGCGATATGAAGCCTTTGCCTTCGTCGTTCCGATGATCTACACCGGCACGCTGTTGTTCTTCACAATCGCCTTTATGGGCGGGATCTGGTGGGATCCAATTTTCGCAGCCGGCGCGGTTTTCTATAGCGGGTTGTTCGCATTGCTTCTGAGCTTTGTCGCCTATCCGGAGCCTTGGACAAGCGCGTCGCCGTAGTCGCCGGTGCCTTAGCGGCAGTGATGCACCTGGCCACCGCATCGCGGTACGGTTACTACCGAGACGAACTCTATTTCATTGCGTGCGCTAAGCGGCTTGCTTGGGGCTACGTCGATATGCCGCCGCTCGCACCGCTTGTGGCGTGGCTTTCGGCACCCGCGCATTATGAGCTGATTGTGCTCCGCGCCAGCGTTGCGCTCGCAGCCGGTGCAACGGTCTATCTTGCGTGCGCGATCACAGCAGAGCTGGGCGGAAGCCGCAATGCCCAGATTCTCGCTGTGTTGACGGTTGCGTTCACCCCCGCGTATCTGTTCCTCGGCAATACGCTGACCACGACCTCATTCGAGCCGTTTACGTGGGCGCTTGTGGCCTATGCGGCAATGCGGCTCGTGCGCTCGGCGGAGGCCCACTGGTGGTATCTCCTGACAGCCGCGACCGTTTTCGGTTTATATGGAAAATATTCAATCGCGCTGCTCGCATTGGCATTGATCTTCGGGTTGCTGCTTACGCCAGAGCGAAGGATTTTGAAAAATGCAGCTTTTCCGATAGCCTTCATCGGGGTCATCGCACTGTTAATGCCAAACATCATTTGGCAAGGCGCGCGCGGTTGGCCGATCTTCGCGGTGCTTCACGGCGACATCGTCGGCCGGCACGCATTCAACTCAGGGATTCAGTTTGAATTTGCCCGTCCTATCATAAATGCAATCGCGTTTTACATGGAACAGATCATCTTCTTCAATCCTCTCGCTACGCCGCTCTGGCTTATTGGGACTTTTGCGTTATGGCGCAATCGCGATTTTCGTCCGTTTCGATTTATTGGAATCGCGTTTGTCTTCTTGCTCGTCGCGGCGGCTGTTCTTAATGCGAAAGGTTACTATATCGCCGGAATCTACACACCGCTCATTTGCGTAGGCTGGGCCGCCTTCGAACGTTGGCTCGGAAAGATCGTTCCGCTTTCTGTTCTACCTGCTATCGTGGCCACGCTCGTTTTTGTGCCGTTTACGCTTCCAGTATTGCCGCCGCAAACGTTTCTTGCGTATTCGAACACACTTGGGATTCCACAACCGCTTTTCGCCGATGAATTCGGGTGGGACGATCTGACGCGGCGAGTCGCGCAATTCTACTCGCGGATGCCGTCTGCGCTACGACTGCGAACTGCAATTTTTGCAGATACGTATGGAGACGCCGCGGCGCTGGAATTTTATGGACGGCGCTATCACCTCCCGCAGCCGATCAGCGCCCAGAATAATTATTACCTTTGGGGCTCTGGTCCATATGACGGGCGCTCCGTTTTGGCCGTCGGCGCCTCGCAAGCCGATCTGTTGCGGGCCAACTTTGGGCGCGTCATCTTGCTCGGGACCTTTTACGATCCATATCGTGCCGCTGCCGAAGGTCCGACACCGATTTTTCTCTGCACGCAACCGCGAGCGCCGCTCCCGCAACTCTGGCCGCGTTTCAAATGGTACGGCGCGTAATCTCCGGTTCCAGTCGCGCCATGGCAATGAATCCGGCGGGCACGAGAATCGCCGCAATCGCGATGCCGAGCAGCGGAAGCACGAACGCCAAAGCGGTGGCTACAGCCTCGCCTGCGAGCGAGAGCCATGCCGTTGTGGACATGCGATCGAGCAGTTCGCGGTCGATGCTTGCCGGGACCAGCTTCTTGCGGCAGTGCTGCCAATTCAGCACATACAGAAAACAAATCAAAGCCGCATTGAGTGTGAAAACGGCAACTGCCCACGACGATTGCGGATAACCGGCCATCACGGACGCCGTAAACGGAATCAGTGCCACGAGCATCAACGGTGCCAGATTTAGCATGACGTGCCCGAAATCGGTTCCTTTCACCAGTGCAGCATAGTAGTGGTGACAGACCCAAAGCAACGCCACAGTTGAAAAAGCGATCGCGTAAACGCCGATCTGCGGAAGCATCCCGAGCAAATGCTGCGGCAGGTCACTCAACGGCATCGAACCCGGCATGCGCAGATCCAGCACGAGTAAGGTAAGGGCAATCGCATACACGGCATCCACCAGCATGTCTAGCCGGGATTTGTCGAGGTAAGCTTCCGTCTGTTTCATTTTCACAATGTCAATTCATAATCGATCGTCACTGGAGCGTGGTCGGAGAATCGCTGCTCGCGATAAATTGAGGCGCTTCGAATGGCATTACGCAACTCGGGCGTTACCAAGTGATAATCGATGCGCCAACCGTTGTTCCGTTCAAACGCGTTTTGAAAATTGGACCACCACGTGAAGCGTTTCGGTTCGGGGTCAACCGCGCGAAATGCGTCAACCCAACCCAGCTCGTCAAAAACGCGGCCAATCCACACACGCTCGTGGGGAAAGAACCCTGAAATATGACCGCATCTCACCGGATTGTACACGTCGATCTCTCGATGAGCGATGTTAAAATCGCCGGCAATAATGAAAGGCCGGCCCGCGGCGCGTAAGCGGGCGAGTTCTCCATAGAATCGCTCGAGAAAAACTTCCTTGACCACCTGCCGTGCCGGACCGGCGCTCCCTGACGGAACGTACAGCGAGACGATGCTGAAATCGGCATAGTCGAACTGCAAGTACCGTGCATCCGGATCAAAATCCGGCCAGCCTAAACCCCGCACGATGCGCTCGGGCGCACGCCGCGCATAGATGGCGACACCGCTGTAACCGCGACGCGCGGCATCCACGAAAATCCCCGTGTAATGGGACACAGCGGCGGCTTCGAGCGGCAGCTGATGTTCCTGCGCTTTTGTTTCTTGAAGGCAAACGATGTCCGCATCCTGAGCTTGCATCCAGGCGTAGAACCCTTTGCGCGCTGCCGACCGAATCCCATTGCAATTGAGGGTAACGATCCTCATCGTTTGCGAACGAGCATCAATCCGTCGCCGATCGAAATCAAGCTGCAATCCACACGTTCGTCTTTGCCGATCTTCTCATTCAGATTGCGCAGCGCCACGGTTTCTTCATCGCGTTGGGTCGGATCTGCCACGGCCCCGTGCCATAACATATTGTCGAGCGCCATCAGGCCACCGGCGCGCAGCAGCTGCAGCAGCCGTTCGTAATAGGCATCGTAGTTCGATTTGTCAGCGTCCACGTAGGCGAAATCGTAACGGCCGGCTCCATTTTGCGCGATCAGCGCGTCGAGCGTCTGGGTTGCCGGCGCCAAACGCAGATCGATTTTCTGCGCAACATTGGCTTGCGCCCAATAGCGCCGCGCGATGGCCGTGTACTCTTCGCTCACGTCACAGGCGATAATACGGCCGTCCTGGGGAAGCGCGAGCGCCACCGCGAGTGCGCTGGCACCGGTAAACACTCCGACTTCAATGCAGTGGCGCGCGCCGATGGTCCTGACCAGGAGCTGCAAGAGCTGGAGTTGATCGCGCCCGGTTTGCATGCGCGCATCGGGCAGCTCTTGGGTCTGTTCAGTTAACTGCTGCTGCACTGAGTCGTCCCGCACCGTCACGCGCGCGATGTATTCGTAAACCTCCTCGGGGATCATGAACGATCGCGAACTCATAGGTTCCTCAGCATCTCCCTCGCTGCGTTAGCACCGGCTGCGCCCATGACGCCGCCGCCCGGATGCGTTGCCGCACCACACAGAAAGAGCCCTTTGAGCGGCATCTTATATCCCGCATAACCCGGTATCGGCCGGAACATAAAAAGCCGATCCAGCGACATCGCGCCTTGAAAAATGTTGCCACCGGTCAAGTTGAACGTTTCCTCGAGATCGAGCGGTGTCAGTATTTGCCGGCCGATGACCGAACTTTTGAATCCTGGTGCGTACGCTTCGATGACATCGAAACAGCGATCGGCAAAATGATCTCTCGAAGCGACAGTCCAGGCCCCGTCTTTGGGCGCGTAGGGCGCGTATTGAACAAAGAGCGACATGAGATGTTTTCCGGGCGGCGCAACGGTATCATCAA
>DASYYA010000031.1:0-2765 GCA_035934355.1 Candidatus Rubrimentiphilum sp.
GCAATCGCTGACGCAGCTGCCGGACGGTGCGGCGATCAAAATTACAACCGCGCATTATCTCACGCCGAAGAATCGCGACATCAATCTCAAGGGCATCGAACCTGACGTTGTGGTGACCGAGAACAAAAACGCGCGCTTCGGCGACATCACGAACGACGCCCAACTTCAAGCGGCATTGTCGATCGTCTCCAAAAAAATCGCCGACCAGTAAGGGCAATCGCCCACTCTGGGGATGCCGCCACTCGGTATAGAATTCCCCGCTAGCGGGCGATTAGCTCAGCTGGGAGAGCGCCTCCCTTACAAGGAGGAAGTCGGCGGTTCGAGCCCGTCATCGCCCAAATCGTCTATGTTGCAAACAAAAGAAAAAATAACGACCGAAATTCAAGGCGCGATCGCAATCGTCACGTTGCGCCGTCCTGAAAAACGGAATGCGCTGTCGCTCGAGGTGATGCGCGAACTGATGCGTTCCCTCAAAAAGATCGGTGAGAACGCCGACGTGCGTGCGGTCATTCTGGCGGGCGAAGGACCCGCGTTTAGCGCTGGACATGATTTGCGCGAGCTGCGCGATCGCGACGCTGCCGCGTATCGCGAAATCTTCGAGGCTTGCGTGGAGCTGATGGATACGATCCAGCGCATTCCCCAACCGGTTATTGCCGAAATCGACGCGATCGCAACCGCCGCCGGCTGCCAGCTCGTGGCGGCTTGCGATCTGGCGGTAGCATCTACGGGCGCGAAGTTCGCCACGCCGGGTGTGCGCATTGGCCTGTTTTGCACGACGCCGATGGTTGCGTTGAGCCGCGCCATTGGGCGCAAGCGCGCCCTAGAGATGCTGCTGACCGGAGACTTCGTCGATGCGGAGACTGCGGCGGCCTGGGGATTGATCAACCGGGTTGTCCCGAGTGAACAGTTGCGGACAGAAACCTTGAAGCTGGCGAACAAAATCGCCGAGTCAAGCCGGCAGATCGTCGGGCTCGGAAAGAACGCCTTCTATGCGCAAGCCGGTTTGGATCAAGCCTCAGCGTATGATTACGCCAAGGAAGTCATGACCATGAATGCCCTCGCCGAAGATGCGCAAGAAGGCATGGCTGCTTTTCTCGAGCGGCGGACGCCGAAGTGGCGTTCCTGAGAGAAACCTGCAAAAGAATTTTTTTTGCGACGGAAGGGGAGCCGAAGAAGGCGCTGAATCGTCACTCCTCTCCCCCGCTAGGACGTGGGCTCCTTCGAGGGAGAATATAAAAAGCGTCGCCCACACCCGGTATGCGGGCAACCGCATACGCGACGGCAGTGAGGGCTCGCCTTCGGCGGGCCTTCCTGTTTTTTGACTCGAATGCGACCCCTGTGAACCGTCTCGATCCGCGAACGCGCTTTGCCGCGTTTTTGCTTTTGATTGCGCTGGTGGCATCGGCAGTCGTCGCGATCGAGCGGGTGCGCGTCGAGAATGCAACGCGCCGCGTCGAGATCACGATGGATTACAACGATTTCTTATCGCTGGCGCGATCGTACGGTTATAATCCCGGTGATTTTTTAGTGGAACTGCGGCGCGCGGGATTGACGTCGCTGGCCCTCAGCGAGGAGCTCGGCGCCAACCTTGCGACCTCGCCGAACGCGATCGCAATTCCGGGAGCCACGCTGCTGGCCCAATCACAGTTACAAAAGGTTTCGAATCCTACTCTGGCCGCTTTGCTCGCCGCTCAAAAAATACGATCGGACGAAGTCTATCTCTTGGTCAATGATGATGCGACGTACTCGCGTTACCGCACGCAGCTCCGGTTGCATTTTGAGCCCAAGAGCATCCGCATTTTGCATGCACAAAAGCCCTATCTCATCGCGTTGCGCTCGCAGATCGATTATTTCAACACTACGGGATTGGGAATTCCGGCCGACCAGATCAGTTTAGCGCAGCACGTGGATCTGCTTATCGATCCGCGTTTTCAAAACGACGAACGCTTGAGCGACGGAACGCTCGCGGCGATGTTCAACGACCTGCATGCGCATCAACGCACGGCAACCGTGATATTCTTCGGCTTGCGCAACCAAGTGCTTGGGTTTCCAGACCATCTCGCCGATACGGCAGCGGTATTTCAAGCGCGCAAGGGAATGAATTTCGGCGAGATCGAGGTGTACGATCCCACTCAAACGCAGAAGGGAACGGCGGAGCTCGCATCCCTGATTCCGGGGCGCACCGTCCGCGTGGAAGCCATCAGCAAACTCGAATTGGACAAACTCTCGCTGCCCGAGATCGTCGCTCGTTATGAACTCGGTGTCCGCGAGCGCAACATTCGCGTGGTCTATTTGCGACCGTTCGCGCATGAATATAACGGGCTTTCGATTGAAAAAACCAACGAAGAGATGGTGCGCCAGATCTCGGGCGACTTACGCGCGCACGGTTTTCGCCTCGGCCGCGCCGCGCCGATTCCACTCTACCGCGGAAACAGTCGGGTCCTTGTTGGTGTGGCAACGCTCGCCGTTCCTTCGATCTTCATCTTGCTGCTCGGCTTCTACGGCTGGTACAACCGCGGCGTGACGATTGCCGTCTACATAGTAACCGTCGCGTTGTACCTTGCAGGATTGAGACTCGATCACGACTTGTTAGCGCGCTCGATCATCGCGCTCACCGGCGCGTTACTCTTTACCGCAGCCGCCTTCAGTATTCTCAGCCGCGCATTCTTGCAGCCACCCGCAACGAGCACCGGCCGCCAGCTTCGCCGCAGCTTGGGATGGACACTCAGCGCGACCGGCGTCGCGCTGCTCGGAGCGCTCGTCGT
>DASYYA010000149.1:0-3563 GCA_035934355.1 Candidatus Rubrimentiphilum sp.
CAACGCCGGAAGCGCGGCGATTCTTATTCGCGCGTAACTCGCGAATGTCGGCTTCGAGCAACACCGTTTCGAGCAAACTATCGATGCCCTCACCCGTGCGCGCCGAAACTGGAACCATTTCGATGTTACCGCCCCAATCGACAGCCTGCAAACCCTCTTCAGCAAGCTGCTGTTTGACGCGTTCGGGTTGCGCGTCGGGCTTATCCATCTTGTTCATCGCGACCACAATCGGCACGTTCGCGGCTGTCGCGTGCGCGATCGCCTCTTTGGTTTGCGGCATCACGCCATCGTCCGCGGCGACAACCAGCACCGCGACGTCGGTCACTTTTGCGCCGCGCGCGCGCATCTCGGTAAATGCTTCGTGACCCGGTGTGTCGATGAACGTGATTTTGCGATCGTTTTTTTCGACCGTATAGGCACCGATGCGCTGCGTAATGCCGCCGGCTTCACCGCTCGCAACGTTGGCACTGCGAATCTTGTCGAGCAACGACGTTTTGCCGTGATCGACATGCCCGAGCACCGTCACCACGGGCGGACGCGGGGTAAGCATGTCGGGCTTGTCTTCCTCTTGCTCGACGGTCACTTCTTCGCCGGCTTCCTTGACGACGGCATTAAAGCCAAATTTCTTGGCAACTGCGATCGCGACATCACTCGGAATGTTTTGATTGATGGTCGCCATGGTGCCCATCTTGATGAGCTCGCCGATCACATCTTTTGGTGGAACAATCATCGAGGTCGCCAGCTCTTGCACTGTCAAGAGATCCGGAATCTCGATGGTTTCGAGCTTCGCGGGCGGCGGAGCCGCAACCGTTTCGGTGCGTTTCTTGCGCGTGCGCTCCTTTTCGAGGAGCTGTTCTTTCTCGCGATCTTTTTTGCTGAGCTTTTCCTCGCGATCGCGTACACGATCGCCGGGACGGCCGCCGGAGCTCGGAGCCGGGCCTTCGGTGATCGGTGCAACCGGCCGGAATGGACGCGGCGGCGTCAGCGGTCGGAACGGACCATTGCCTTGCGGACGGCGTTGCGGCGCCGGCTGGATCAAACGTCCGGGTTGCGGAGCCCGTTGTCCGGGCGGAGCCGTGGGCGGCGGAGCCGATTGCGGCGCCGGACGCGCCGCGCCATCGTGGCGTTGTACCGGTTTGGTAACCGGCCGGCGCGTCACTGGAACGGGTTTTAGAGTGGGAACGGCCTCACTTTGCGTGGGTGGAGCTGCGGGTTTGGCTGCGCGTTTCGGCGGCGGAGCCGGAGCTTGCGCCGG
Organism: Candidatus Rubrimentiphilum sp.; assembly: GCA_035934355.1. GTDB lineage: Bacteria > Vulcanimicrobiota > Vulcanimicrobiia > Vulcanimicrobiales > Vulcanimicrobiaceae > Rubrimentiphilum. The sequence continues at coordinate 1,256 of DASYYA010000149.1, forward strand.
TGCGGCGGGAGCCTTGGCTGGTGGCGCCGGTTTGGTTAAAACACTGCGGACGAGGTCCGCGATCTGATCGGGAACGACGCTGAGCTGATTCTTCGCTTCAAAGACGCCGTTCAAACGCTCGTTGAAGAGCGTTATCAGCTCTTTCGAAGTGAGTCCAACTTCTTTTGCGAGTTCGAATATCCGAACTTTTCCGGTAGCCAAAATCTGCCTTTCACCTTTGCAGGCGTTACATAATGCCCGCTCCTTGCCGGCACGCGCGCGCGTGCCTAAACATGTTGCTCGAGCACAATCATTTCATAACCCACGTTCGGCGGCCGCGGCTGCAAGCCCCGGATACCGCCGGTTCCTTTCCACCCGCCGAGCACACTCGGCGGTTGGGCAGACGTATGCGCCGCGCCCAGCCAAGCGTTTCCGGTCATCGGATTCCCACGCGCGCGGCCCCGTACGGACAAATCGCCGGAGCGCACACTGCGGCCGCCGCTCGCGGCACCCCGCACATTGCCGGATCGGCACGGTGCCCCCTCGCCTAGCCATCATTCGTCGTCAGGCGCTCGCGTTTGAACTCCTCGAGTTTCCGAATGAGATCCGCATCGATCGCCGGCGCTTCCTCAGCGGCCTCCACCGCCACGGGTTCTTCGGCTTGAGGCCCGGCCTGACGAGCGGCGCGCTCGGCCAGGTAGCGCTCGCGCGCTTCAGCTGCTTCACTCTCACTGGCAATATCCAAATGCCAGCCCGTCATCTGCGCCGCGAGCCGGACATTTTGTCCTTCGCGTCCGATCGCGAGAGAGAGCTGATAATCCGGAACGACCACCAGCGCGACGCCGTCGTCTTCGAACAGCTCGACACTCAGCACTTTCGCGGGAGCGAGGGCATTGGTGATCAATGTGCTTTGGTCTGCATCCCACTTGATGACATCAATTTTCTCGCCGCGCAGTTCGTCAGAGACATTTGCAATGCGGCTGGATTTCGGCCCAAGTGTTGCGCCGATGGGATCGACTTCGGGACGGTTGCTGCGCACTGCAACCTTTGCGCGGCTTCCGGGCTCGCGCGCAATTGCCATAATTTCAACGATGCCCGACTGAACTTCGGGAACGTTAAACTCCATCAACCGCTGCACCAAACCATCGGCCGCGCGCGAAAGAATGACGCTCGGCCCTTTGGGCGATTTGCGCACGTCTAGGACATAGGCGCGAATGAAATCGTTGATGCGAAAGTTTTCGCGCGGCACTTGCTCCGAAAGCGGCAGCATCGCCTCGTCCTTACCGTCGAGCAGCACATACATATTGCGCTGTTCGAAACGCTGCACCGTCCCGGTCACAATGTCGTTGAGTTTGGCTGCGTATTTATTGTAGACCGTGTCGCGCTCGGCTTCGCGAATGCGCTGCACGATGACTTGCTTGGCGGTTTGTGCCGCGATGCGCCCAAAGTCTTTGGGCGTGACGATTTCGTCGTAAAAGTCGCCGACCTGATACTGCGGCCCGGCTTGTTTCGGCGTGATCTCCAGACGCGGGTCGGTAATCTCGCCGACCACGGTACGGCGATGGAAAACCGTGTACTCGCCGGTCTGCCGGTTCACCGAAACGATGGCATTGGCTTCGCTGCCGAAATGCCGTTTATAAGCGGTCAACAGCGCGGCCTCCAAGGCTTCAATCAACATCTCGAACGGAATGTTGCGCTCGCGCGAAATATACTGCAGGACGTCGATTAAACGTTCTTCGGTTACTTGTTCAGGCATGTTTGAGTTTTCTTTCTCGTTTATTTCTCCGCAAATCTTCGCGGATGTCGTATTCCAAATTCGCAGTTTTGATCGTCTCAAGCGGCAGCGGCAGTTCGCCCGTTTGCGTTTGCAAGATCACCGCGGTGCCGCGAACGCCTTGCAACACGCCGCGATGCGTCTTGCTTCCATGGATCGGCAGCGACGTGACGATCTTGGCATCACGGCCGCAAAAGCGTTGATAGTCGCCCGGCTTAGTCAGCGGCCGGTCCAAACCGGCGGATTCGACCTCGAGCGTGTACCGGTCGGGCAATCGATTCAAGCGCCCGGCGATCGACGCTGCGATGCGTTCGCATGTAGCGACGTCGACGCCGCCTTCGCGATCGACGATCACTTTCAGGCGGCTTTCGCGTTGACCACTCCTGACTGCGTGGCGCACGATTTCCACTCCCGAAAAGCGCGAATCCCGCGCGATCGCCTCGACTGCGCGCTCGAACTCCCCGCTCAACGTCCTCTCCACCAAACCCCCTGGAACAACGAAGCGCGGGACTTGCCCACGCTCCTCTTTATCACCCCGGGTAGCATACCTGATAA
>DASYYA010000211.1:0-2978 GCA_035934355.1 Candidatus Rubrimentiphilum sp.
TTCGGAACGCCGGCGCTACTTCGCGGATACCGATGAAACCGTGCGGATGAAAACTGCCGCAGCTTTGGAGGAAGGCTTAACGCCGATCGTCGCCGTTGGAGAAACGCTGGCGATCCGCGAAGCCGAACAAACCGAGCAACACGTACTGGCGCAAACGCGCGCTGCGCTCGACGGTCTCGATCAAAATGCCGTTGCCCGAGTCGTGCTGGCATACGAACCGGTTTGGGCCATCGGCACCGGCCGCAACTGCGATCCGCGTGAGGCCGGCGCCGTGATGGCAAAAATACGCGCTGCGGTGCGAGGATTGGAAAACGTTCCAATTCTCTATGGCGGCAGCGTCACGGCGAAAAATATCGGCGAGTACACGGCGCAAGAGCATATTGACGGCGGACTTGTCGGCGGCGCGTCCCTCGATCCGGATGAATTTGCAAATCTCTGCCGAGCTGCATGCCGCTAAAATACCGGCCGATCGTTCTGTGCGTGCTCGACGGGTGGGGATGTAGCGACGACACGCATGGTAACGCCATCGCCGCGGCCTCGCTGCCAAACTGGCACCGATTACTGGAAACATATCCCTGGACCACACTCGAAGCGAGTGGGGAATTCGTGGGTCTGCCCCAAGGCGTCATGGGAAACAGCGAAGTCGGTCACACGAATATGGGCAGCGGCCGCATCGTCGATCAGGGTGTGACGCTTATCGATCGCGACATACGCGCCGGCGAGTTTGCCAAGAACCCGACACTCCAAGCGTGCATCGAGCATCTACAACGCAGCGGCGGCACGCTGCACGTCATGGGGTTGGTCTCCGACGGCAAAGTCCACAGCTCGCTCGATCATCTCTATGCATTGATCGATGCGATCGCACCAGCGCATGTTCCACTTGCAATCCATGCTTTTTTGGACGGCCGCGATACGCCGCCGCGTTCCGCTACGGAGTTTTTAAAGCAACTGCAGCGGCATCTGCAAGCCCAAGGTTTCCCTCAAGCGATAAAGACGGTGATCGGACGCTATTATGCGATGGATCGCGACAACCGTTGGGAGCGGACAGAGCTGGCATTCGATGCGATCGCGCGGGCGAAGGCGCCCTTCGATGCAGCGACGGCGGAGGATGCACTCAACGCGGCCTATGCGCGCGGCGAAGACGACGAATTCGTGCAGCCTACCACCGTGCGCGGGGGTCTTGCAGTGCGTGACGGCGATGCGTGCATCTTCTTTAACTTCCGTCCGGACCGTGCGCGCCAACTCACCGTCGCTTTCAATCGCGCGGGGTTCGGAGATTTTATTTTGGCGACGATGACGCAATATGACGAGACGTTCTCCAACCCGGTGCTCTTTGGACCGCGGCCGCAACACGATACCTTCGGTGAAATCGTGGCTCGCGAGCATTTACATCAACTCCGCTTGGCGGAAACCGAAAAATATGCGCACGTCACGTACTTCTTTAATGGCGGACGCGAGGATGTTTTCCCCAACGAAGATCGCAAACTCATTCCGTCGGATCGCAGTGTCGCAACATACGACTTGGCGCCCGAAATGCGCGCGCCCGATATCACCGAGTATGCTATCGGGGCGATCGCCGCCGGCACGTACGATCTCATCGTGATGAACTATGCCAATGCCGACATGGTCGGACATACCGGGCAATGGAAACCGACAATCGCTGCGCTCGAAGTTCTCGACGAGTGTTTGGGAAAGTTGGCCGCCGCGACGCTGCGCGCGAACGGGCTACTTGCAATTACGGCCGATCACGGCAATGCGGAAAGCAAGATCGATCCCGAAGGCAAACCCTTGACCGCGCACACGACCAATCCCGTGCCGTTTGTCCTGGTCGCAAACGGCTTAGCGGGCAGCTTCGTCGGCGGCGGAAAACTAGGCGATGTGGCTCCGACGCTGATGCATCTGGCCGGTTTGCCCGTGCCGCAGGCAATGACCGGTGAGAACCTCTTTCATGCGCGATAAAATCGGCAAGATCGATCTCGCGATCGTGCTCGGCAGCGGCTTGTCGGAGTTGCTTGCGGAGCACAGTGTTTTTGAACGCATTCCGTACGCGGAGCTCGCGCTGCCCGTCGCGCGGCTGGCAGGTCACGCGGGTGAAGCGCTCTGGGGAAATTGGCATGGCAAACGCGTGTTGGCGTTCGCCGGGCGCGTTCACGCATACCAAGGATTTACGGCGACGGAGATTACGCGTGCAGTGACGCTCGCGCGCGATCGCGGGGCGAAAACGTTATTGCTCACCAATGCCGCGGGCGCAATCAATCCGGAGTTGAACGCCGGCGATTTGATGCTCATCAGCGATCACATCAATTTGACCGGAATGAATCCGCTGATCGGGACCGCTTTGGAGGATCCGTTCGTTAATATGACCGGCGCTTACAGCTCGCGCCTCCGCAAGCTTGCGCGACAAATCGATCCTAGCGCGCGTGAAGGTGTCTACGCCGGGCTCATGGGTCCAACGTACGAAACACCGGCCGAAGCGCACTACTTGCGCACGATTGGAGCGGATGCCGTCGGAATGTCGACGGTTCTCGAGACCATCGCCGCGCGCGCTGCGGGGATTGAAGTCTTCGGCGTCAGTTTGATTACCAATTCGGTCGCGGCGCCGGATACGTCACATGCAGAGGTTACGGAGATCGCCAAACGCGCCGCGTCGCGCCTGGCAAAATTACTCGACGGCCTCGTTCAGTCGACCGAATAACTGCCGCTCGAATCAACGCATAAGCGGCGGCCCGCGATAATCACGCCGCGGGCGTGATGGTCCCAAAACGTGAGTATTCGTATTGCAACCGGACGCAACTGCGCAAACAAACGACGCGCCCGTTGCGAAATCGCGACGGCGTCTCGAACCCAGCGCGGATGCTCGCGCGGTAGCGCGGGCGTTTCGAGTTCGTCATCATGCAAAAGCGGCGCAATGGCGGCCGCGGCGACGCCGCCGGGCTCAACCCATGGGCGCAGCATGCATGGCTTTCTGTAAATGCTTG
>DASYYA010000089.1:0-6349 GCA_035934355.1 Candidatus Rubrimentiphilum sp.
CGCCGACGACCATCGTCTCGACGTCTTTGGCGCGCAATTTATTCGCCGCCGCCAGGAAGAGATTGGGATCGGGCTTTGCACGCTCCACGTCCGCACGCGTGACGACCTGAACGGATTTGTCGAGACCGAGCAGATTGCACATTGGGGCCGCGTCGTCAGTGGTGCCGCTGGTTGCCAGAATGTAGGGAATGCGCAACTCGGTAAGCTCGCGCAGCAACTCGCGCGCTCCCGGCAACACAGAGATGGAGCCGACGCGGCGGCCGAACTCTTGCGCGTGCAGCTTTTTCAACCGCTCGATTGTACGTTCGTCGAGCGCCATCTTCAATTCGCGTGCCAACGCGCGCACGAGCAGTCCTCCGCTCATGCCGATGCGGCGATGGATTCTCCACACGGAAAGATCAAATCCACATTCGCGCAGCGCCGCATGCCACGACATGACATGCTGATAGACGCTGTCTACAAGTGTTCCATCGAGGTCAAAGATAAACGCAGGCATAGTATTTAAATGGGATGGCCGGGACTCGAACCCGGACGGCCTTTCGGCCAGCAAATTTTAAGTCTGCTGTGTCTACCGGTTCCACCACCATCCCAAAAACGAGGGCGGATCATTCTTTTCGAGTGACCCGCCCGGTTACTGCCCAGATGCAAGAAGCGCCTACGTCATGCCGGATGTTTGCTCCGGGCGCATCGACGTTGAGCCGTCACCGCTCGCTTTGATCGATTCCTTGATCACTTCGGTGCCGCGGCGAATCATTTCACCACCGGCGGCGCGCGCGCGATCCTTCATGTCTTCGGCAATTGGCCCGATCCGCTCAAATTCGAAACGCGAGACCGGCAACAGCATGCCAATCAGGAATCCCACGGCCATCCCCGCGAGCAGCATCGCCATCGGATTCTCGACGGTCATATGGCGAACGCGCATACCGGCTTCGCCCATTGCGTGTTGGGCGCGCTCCACCACGTTTGCGTTATAGGCAACTTCGCGAACGTCTTCGGTCACGCGTTCTCGGGCGTCCATTATTTCGTTGGATTCATACCGCTCTTGATCCATGAGATGTCCTCCTTTACACTGCGCGCAGTTTGATCGAATTCTATCGGCGTTGCGTTGCGAAATTGAACGATCGCGGCGCCAAGCAAGGTCGCGGCGCCGATTCCCCAGGCGATGGTGACAATCAGTGCCGCCAGCCACAGCGGCACCGCTAGCGCCAAAGCGATTATCACCAATGCCGTGAACGCCCCGAGAAACGCCAACCCCATCACCCCGGCTGACGCCAGCCATATGCCGGCGGCGATCAGGCCGCGCGCTTGCGGCACCGCTTCACGTTTGAAGAGATGGAGCTCCGCACGAAACAGATCGCCAAGATCGCGACCCAGGTTTTTTAACGCGTCGGGCAACGATTCGTGTTGGTTCATAAGCGTTCGTCGTTGCGCGTTCCGTTGAACGACGATTGACCGTATATGGGATTATCGGTCGATTCGGTATATGACGACGACCCATAACCGGATTGGGGATATGGCTCGGCATAATCGGGTGCCTGCCACATCGGTTGCGTGGTGCTGCGAACCGCGCGTGCCGCGGCCAAACCGCCGATCAATCCCATACCCGCAAGCAGCCACGAACGTCCGCGCGCAAATTGCTGCGCATCGTTCCATATTGCCGTTCCGTCGTGGTCGCGCAGATATTGGGCCGCATCATGCACCCCGCCGGCGACAAGCTCGATCAGATCCGCGGCCTGTGGCTCGTCTTTATCGCGCAGCATTTTGCTGACGTCATGTGCTATGTCGCTGTAATGATCGACGCGATCGGCTAGCATTTCGGTGCCGCGGCCGACGGCTTGGTTGACTAGTCTAACCGCCATGTTGCTTCCTCCGTGCTGTGCTGAATCGCTTAAAGTCTTACCCAGAGGGTGCGCGTCGCAGGGCGGGCGGGCAACCGTTTCCAACCCCGCCCTTCGATGCTCTTCGCAGATCGCGCCGATGCCGGGCGGCTGCTTGCCGAGAAACTGGCGGCTTACGCTGATGGCGACACGCGTGTGCTGGCGTTGCCGCGCGGCGGAGTCCCGGTGGCGAGCGAAGTTGCGCGTGCACTGCACGCGCCGTTGGATGTTTTCGTGGTGCGCAAACTTGGCGTGCCGGGTCATGAAGAGCTTGCAATGGGCGCGGTCGCGTCCGGCGGCGTGCGCGTGCTGAATGAAGATACGATCGCACAACTTGGCATCGATGCAGCAACGGTCGAAGCGGTGACCGCTGCCGAGCGCGCGGAGTTGCAACGCCGTGAAACCGCGTATCGCGGCGGTTTGCCGGCGCACGATATTGCTGGAAAAACCGTAATCCTGATCGACGATGGATTGGCAACCGGAGCCACAATGTTTGCGGCGGTCCTGGCGCTGCGCCGGCGCAATATACGGAAAGTTGTGGTTGCGGTACCCGTGGCGCCCCCCGATACATGCGCGGCGCTTGCCAGCGAAGTCGACGATATCATTTGTTTGGCGACGCCCGAGCCGTTTCGCGGCGTCGGCGCGTGGTACCGCGACTTTCGGCAAACCAGCGATGATGAAGTACGGGCGATGCTCCGCGATGCCTGAGGTTCAGCTCTCTGCCGACAATCAAACGCTCTCGGCCACGCTCACCATTCCTGCAGCCGCGCGGGGCTTGGTGATCTTTGCGCACGGAAGTGGCAGCGGACGTAAAAGCCCGCGCAATCAGTTTGTCGCAACCACACTCAACAAGGGTGGAATTGCGACGCTCCTACTGGATCTCTTGACGGCCGACGAGGAACAGGTTGACAATCGCACCGCCGAATTGCGCTTTGATATTGCATTGCTGGCGCGCCGCGTCGCGGGCGCGGCCGAATGGGCTCGCGCGCAAAAGGAAGTCGCAGCGCTTCCGATTGGATATTTTGGGGCCAGCACCGGCGCGGGTGCGGCGCTCGTCGCCGCCGCCCAACAAAAGGATATCAAAGCGATCGTTTCGCGCGGGGGCCGGCCCGATCTCGCCGTCACCGCACTCGAGCGCGTCAGTGCGCCCACCCTGCTTATTGTGGGCGAGCGCGATCCGTTGGTGATCGATTTGAACCGCCAAGCGGCGAGGCATCTGCTACAGTCGCAAATCGTTATCATCCCGCGCGCAACGCATCTTTTTGAAGAAGCCGGCGCACTCGAGCAAGTGGCGCAGCTGGCGTCGGAATGGTTTGCGCGTTACCTATGGGTTTGATTCCGGCGGGTGTCGAGAACGCGACCATTACCGTCGGCAATAAAAAAGTCGCGCTCACGAATCTCAACAAGATCTTCTGGCCGAAGCTCAAGCTGCGCAAACGCGATTTGATCGAGTACTATGCGGCCATTTCGCCGATTCTCTTGCCGCATTTGCGCGATCGCGCCATTGTGATGAAGCGCTACCCTAATGGCATCGAAGGCGAATTCTTCTTTATGAAGCGCACCCCGGCAGTGCGGCCCGAGTGGATAAAAACGTGCGCGATTCATCACGGTCACAGCATCATCGATTTTCCCCTGGCGGCGGATCTGCCATCACTGCTCTGGCTCATCAATCTGGGCTGTATCGATTTGAACCAATGGTACGGCACATGTACCACGCCCGATCAGCCCGACTATTTGCATTTTGATTTGGATCCCGAAGATGCGCCCTTCAGCGTGGTTCGCGAGGCGGCACTCATTCTGAACGATGCGCTCACGCAGATGGGCATGACGGTGTACCCTAAGACTTCAGGCGGACGCGGCATGCATCTCTACATTGCAATTAAGCATGGACCCGAACAACACGAAGTCTGGTCCGTCGCCAAGGCAATCGCGCACGAACTCGCGCGGGCGCATCGCGATGTGCTGACCGCTGAGTACAAGAAAGCCAAAAGGCCCCGCGGAAGAATTCACGTGGATTACAATCAAAATCGCGGCGGGGCAACCCTCGCCTCTATTTATTCGGTGCGGCCGAATGAGTTCGCAGGCGTTTCCATGCCGGTGACGTGGGATGAGGTTGCGCGCGGGATCGAATTGCAGGATTTCACGATATTCAACGCAGTCGCACGGGTAAAGAAAACCGGCGACCTCTGGAAACCGCTGACACAACAACGTGGCCGCTTCGATTTAGGGCCACTGATTGAGCAATCATAATGCCTCAGAATGACAAACGTTGAAAAGCGCCTAACCGATTCCATATGATTTCAAAAATCGCAACGTTCGCATTGGGCCTCATGATGGCAGCGATCCAGCCGGCGCTCGCAGCCAGAATCTACAACTATCTTCCAGTCCCCGTGCACGTAAGAGGGTCGCACGAAGGTTCCGTAACCGTTGGGGCTGGGAAGCGAAGCGAAAGTTTGAGCTGGCCCACCAGCCACATGGTTTTCGTCTTCGTCACGACGAGAATGCTCGACACGTGTGCGCCCTTATCTTTTGGACTGCACGCCGAGATGACCGGCGGGCATTACCTCGTGATTGGGCACGATGGGCTCAGCATCTTTTGCGCGCTCTGCGATTCCGATCATAATGCCATGCACAGCAGCAGCGGCCGCGCACCGCAGGAGATTGCCAAAGAACTACAGGGGAAAAGCGGCGACCACAGCTGCTAACTCGTGTTCGAAAACCTTCCGTTGAGCCCACCCATCGAGCCGATGGAAGCGACCAGCGTTAAGGCCATTCCACGCGGCGATCACTGGCTGTACGAACCGAAATGGGATGGCTTTCGCTGTATCGCGTTTCGCGATGGTCGCGAGATCGCGTTGCAGTCGAAGTCCGGCCAGCCTTTGGCGCGCTATTTTCCCGAAATCGTCGCATCGCTGCTCGAACTGAAGGCGCACCAGTTCATTCTCGACGGCGAACTAATCATCGAAAGCGGCGACCACTTGGATTTTGACGCGCTGCTCCAACGGATCCACCCCGCCGAGTCGCGCGTGCGCAAGCTGTCAATGGAAACGCCCGCTCGGTACGCAATTTTTGATGCGCTTGCGTTACCGTCAGCGCCGCGGCTGTTCGAAAGCGCGCTTTCGGAGCGCCGATCGCAACTCGATCGTTTTAGCTCGAGCATGCTCGAGGGACAATCTCGGTTCGAACTCTCCCCTGCAACGCCAGATTTCGCCGCCGCCGAAGTGTGGCTCGGCGCCGGGACGGCGCGTTACGACGGCGTGATCGCCAAGCGCGCCGATGCGAGCTATCGCTTTGGAGAGCGGGATGCGGTGATGAAAGTGAAACGCGTGTACACTGCCGATTGCGTCGTCGGCGGATTTCGTCTGGCCAAAGACAATAAAACGATCGCTTCGCTCTTGCTCGGATTGTATGACGACGCCGGCTTATTGCATCTGGTGGGATTTGTGGGAAGCATGAGTGCAGCCGAACGGATGCGTGCGGCTGAATTGCTCAAGCCGATCGTCGCTGAACCCGGGTTCACCGGCGCGCGTCCCGGCGGCCCCAGCCGCTGGGGACCGACACGCGCGGAATGGTTTCCGGTGAGTCCGAAGGTTGTCGTGGAAGTGCAATACGATCATGTGACGGGAGCGCGGTTCCGGCATGGAGCGCGCTTGCGGCGCTGGCGGCCGGATAAAGCCCCGGCGCAATGCACAATGGATCAAATGTTGCATCCAAGATAGGAGTGTCTAATGGAAGTCGAGCGGTTTAGCGCGGCCCACGGCACCTTGGCGGTTCGGCTCGATGCGCCCGAGGCAAATCGTGTATTACTCGCTCTCGAGCGCCTCGATCAGCAAAGCGGTCTTGACCCGGTGCTCGCGGAGCTGCGTGAAGCATTGCGCGGCGCGCTCGTCACCAAGTCTTCGGGCGATACGGACAGCGCACCGAGTACCGAGTAACCTAAATGGGTATGGAAATTATTCGGAGGTTAAAACGTGGCACGTAAACGCAAAGCCGGCCGCCGTAAAAGCAGCGGCCGTAAACGGACCACCGGTCGTAAGAGAAGCGCTGCCCGCAAAGGCGGACGCAAAAAGGGCGGCCGCAAAAAGGCCGGCGGCCGAAAGAAACGCGGCGGACGGAAAAAAGGCGGCCGTCGGAAATACGGTAAGAAGGCCTCGCGTAAAGTTGAGCGCACCATGCACGAGATGAAGCGCGGCAAGCTGAAGTCCGGACGCAGCGGCAAGAAGGTCAAGAGCCGCAAACAAGCTATTGCGATCGGTTTATCTGAAGCTCGGCGCGAAGGCGATAAAGTTCCACCAAACCCCAACGAATAATTAGTCGCTCGCCAATCGCGGCGGCGAAATCTGCAACAAGCCTAACACGCGTGAGAGGCGGCCTGCCAGCGGTTCCTGACCGCTGCGCAGCGCCTCGTCACGCATTTGCCGCAACTCCTCGATCGCGCGGCTCACGTTGGGGCGATTCATCTCGCGGAAAAA
>DASYYA010000010.1:0-6628 GCA_035934355.1 Candidatus Rubrimentiphilum sp.
TGGCGCGCAAGTCGCTGCTCCGATCGCCCGCGCGATCATGGTGGCGTACTTCCACAAAAAAGGCTAGAGCCTACCGCAGAATCTCGAGTGTTTCCCTAATGCGTTGCGCGCGCTGACCCGGATACCGATTGACGTGCGCGCGCACGCGTTCGCCGCCGCCCCGCCGTTCGAGCACATGGGCTGCGGCTAACGCCACCGATTCGGACGGATCGTCGAGCGCGTGCACCAGCAATGCTTCCGCCCGCTCGTCTTGCAAATCGGCAACCGCAAAGACGAGATCGCACCGCGCGGCCTCGGACAGGGTCGCAAACTCTTCGCCCGCCTGTGCTGTCCAGCCGGTATCGGCGACCCACGGCCCGATCGGCGCCGGGGGTTCTTCTTCCGGAGTTTCTTTTGCCGGTGAGAGCCATGCGTACACGCCGATCGTGATCCCCATCACGATGACGGAGAGCAAAATGATAACCAGGGGACTCATGCGTGAACGGAAAGTTGTGCGCGCATCACGTCGAGCGCTGCATCCAGCACCGGATAGGGCCGGCGTTGCAACGCATCGATAAACGCGGTTTCGTCGACGCCCGCCAGATCGTCAAGCGACGTCACGAGCATGCGGCGATAGTTTCGGTCGGCATCACTCTCCGACGGCAAGAAGCGCGCCAATGCCGCCCATGAGAGGGCTGTCGCGAGCGGCGCTTTTTCCAGGCGGTCGGCAAGCGCGTGCAGCTCGCCGAGATCGCAGCTCCCGCGCAACACGGTCGCGCCTTCGGCAATGGTGGCGTTGCCCGGGACAACGCTTCTCAGAAGCATCATGACCGGCGCACGCGTGGAGGCGCTTTCAAGATCGCGCGGCGCGATTACGTAATGCGGTAACCGCAGTTTAATGAACAAACGATCGAGTATGTCGCGCAGCCCTTCGCGCACATCGTGCAACGCACCATCGGTCAGTCCACCCGCTTCATCCGGGAAGAACGCGCGTAACGCAAACAGGTGGCTCACTAAGCCGTCAAACCGTGCCTCACTCAAAAACCGCATCGTCTTGGCGAGGCGCCCGGCATCGAATGCCACAACCGTTTCAACCTGCGATCCCGCGGGCGTGTCATGCGCTTGTCCGTTGCCGCCGGACGTCAGCGTAAGTACCGCGGCGCCAACAGGCACGGCCGGCGGTAATTGCACGTACCGCTCGTCGGAATCCGGGAGTGCGCGTTGCGAGCTGCCGAACGACGGCCCCAGCATACCTTCGAGTCCGAAGGGCAATCCCGCGATTGCATTGGCAAAAGCCGGCGAACACCGCACCTTCAGCTCCGGCGCTTTGATTTCGTCAACGCGATCGCCGTCGTAAGCGATGCGCGCGGTCCGCATGATCGTTTCACCCGAAGGAAGCTGATTGTGCACTACTTCCCGCCACGCGATCGTCGCTTCCACGCCGGGGTCAACGTCGCTCAGGCTCATTCCGCTCTCGGCGGTCAGCGGCGAGCGCGCGCCGTCATCGCGCACCGTCACGTCGTTCGCGCGCGTACTATTCGGCACATAGATCAATTCGGGCAGCGCGTCGACCGTAAGGCGCACATGCCGCGCGGGTCCGTCGCCGCTATTACGCACGTGCAGAACAAACTCTACCTCATCGCCGGCATCCGCGACGTCGGCCGGTTCGCTGCGCAACGTGCCGACCGAGAAATTCGGTTCGGCTGTCGTAACGATCGTAATCGGCGCCAGTTGCACGGGCAACATCGCATCTGCGGTCAGCACCGTTTCGATCGTTACCGGATACGCTTTTGCGAGACTGCGCAGCAAGCGAATTCCAAGCTTCGCTTCGGCAATACCACCCGGGCGGATCTCTCCAAAGAGCAGCGCGGAGCGCTCGCGCGTTGCGCCTTCGACGCTCTCGAGGCGCGCTTCGGGAGAAACGTAGAGCCGCAGGCGGACATTATTGGCGACGTCGGTACCCTCGTTGCGCAAGTACACGTGCACTTCGGCGAGTTGGTTGGGACGAAAAACATCGTCCGCAACCAGTTGCAGTCGCGAAGTATCGGCCGAGAAAATCGGATGTGACTCGACCCGCCAATTGGCCTCGCCGAGCGGCACCTCGCCGACTTCGCGAGCGTGCAACGACGCGCTGATGCGAATTTCGCTGCGATTTGCATACGGCGTGCGCACGCGGGCTCGCAGGGTCAGTTTGCGTGACGAATACGCGTCGATCGTGCCTAACGCCACTTCATCGCGATCCATCTGCAGGCGCGCGTTCTTATCGAAGATGCGGACGTCGTCCAGCCCGGTGTCGAGTTGAAAGTGCAGGCGCGCATCGGTTGCGGCGGCGCTGCCGTCGTTGACGAGCACGATCGTGGCTTCGCACTCATCGGACGGTTCGGTGATCGCGCCGCCGACGCGCGACAAGCGATTACGGCGCGGCGAGAAGCTGGGCTGCGAACGAACTACGGAAGTCGCCTCAAAGCTGCGCTCCGCCGCGCCGTTCCAATGCAACGTCGCTTTGACGTTCAGGGTTGCACCGTCGGGAATCGGCGAGAGCACCGCGGCCTCAGCTTCGAATTCCGCGGTTTCGCGCGCACCCACCGATCCGAGATCGAACGTCAGCTGATCTTTCTTGCGTTCGCGCAGCGGCTGGCCATCCACACGGAAGCTGCCGCGCACGGGCAACACTTGTTCGGGCAGCTCCAACGCTAGCGTCACATTTTCGGCTTGCGTTGTGCCGGCGTTAAACGCGGAGAGCGTAATGCGAATATGGGAGCCCGGAGTCACGTCATACTGCGGCTCGACTTGCATCCCGGTCCTTTCACCTTCAAAATCCGGCTGCGCGCGAACGGTCACGCTGGCGGGATCGAGTGCAAATGCCGTGGTTTCTTGCGACGCGATCTGCGCGGTCGCGACGATCGATGTCCCGTCGGGAAGCGGATCGTCGATGCGCACGCGATACTGGAGCGTTACCGTTGCACTTGCCGGCAGCGATGCTGTGACGATCGGCGCATGCACGCGATCGAACGATGCCAAGAGTTCGCGTTCGAACTCGCGGCCATTGACTCGTACTGAATTTGGAATGTACGTCGTGTGTTCGGGAATCGGCGCCAGCACAACCACGTCGTGCGCGCTCGATTCACCCGCGTTGTGCATGCGTATGGTTATCGTCGCTTCGCTGCCGGGTAACGCGGCGCCGGCGGCTTGCCGCGTTTCGATCGCGACGTTGGTAAGCGCGTTCTCGAGAGCCGGGCGGCTGTGTGCGATAAGACGCACGATGTTCGAGCCAACCGGCAAAAGTTCAAACGCCGAGACGGCGGCTTGCAGTTCGACTGTCGATCCGTTTTCGATTGCGCCCGCAACACTGTAAGCCAAATCGATCCGCCGTTCTTCGCCCGCAGCGACGTCGCCGATGTGCGCGCCTGCGCGCGCAAGCAATGGCGAGCTGCCTTGTTCGTCGTCGAGATCGTTACCATCGAGCTTACCGCTGCCGATGAGATAGACCAGACCTTCGGGAAGATTGAAACGCACGCATACGCCCGTTGCGGGCGCGCCGCCTTGATTGCGAAACGTGAATGTTGCGCGCACGGTCATCCCAGGTTCCAACTCGCGCTCAGGCGAAACGACGAGGGTTCGTAATCCCTCGGGAAGCGTCGGTGTACCCGGCGCAAACACGTCCGTCAGGGTGCGCATGACCGTCCGCGAGTCTTCGCCGCAGCGAGAATGCCCCCTTGACTTATTTTGTAACGCTTAGTGAAAGGTTCGCACCGCATGCTTGCAACCAAAGCCGACCGTTTTGCCGAAGCCGTATCGCGGCTGGGATCCGAGAGCGCCTTCGACGTTTTGGCACGCGCCCGCGCTTTGGAAGCGCAAGGCAAGCGAGTCGTTCATATGGAGATCGGCGAGCCCGATTTCGATACGCCGGAACATATCAAGGAAGCCGGCATCAAAGCGATCCGCGAGAACCATTCACATTACACGCCGTCGGCGGGAATTTTGGAATTGCGCGACGTCGTCGCAACCTACGCATCGAAGTTCCGCCATGTCGAACCGTTCACCGCTGAAAACGTCGTGCTGTCACCGGGCGCCAAACCGGTTATTTGGAACACACTGAGCGCGTTACTCGGTCCCGGCGATGAATTTGTTTATTTCGATCCGGCTTACCCCGCGTACGCGTCGTGCTCGGCGTATCTCGGCGCGAAACTCAACGCTATCCCGCTGCACGAAGAAAAAAATTGGCGCATGGATCTCGATGAACTCGAGCGCCGTGTTTCCGATCGCACGAAAGTCGTGATGATCAACTCGCCGCATAACCCGACAGGCGGCGTATTGACGCCCGGTGACTTGGAACGCATCGCAGAGCTCGCGCAACGTCATGACTTCTTAGTGATTGCCGATGAAATCTATAGCCGCAACTTCTACGATCGCGAATTTCATTCAATCGTAAGCGTGCCGGGAATGCGGGAACGCACGATTGTGGTCGACGGCTTCTCCAAGGCGTACGCGATGACCGGATGGCGCCTAGGCTATGCGATCATGCCGGCGGAGATCGCGAAGATGGTGACGCTCTTCAATAACAATACGTTTTCGTGCGTCGCCAGCTTCGTGCAACAAGCCGGCATCGCGGCACTGCTCGGGCCGGATGAGCCCGTGCAACGCATGAACAATATTTTCCGCGAACGGCGCGACGCGCTCGTCAACGGGCTCAACAAAATTTCGAACGTTTCGTGCACGATGCCGGAAGGCGCGTTCTACGCGTTTCCCAATATTTCGCGCGTCGCGAGCGACGACAAAGCGCTGGCTTCGTATCTCTTGCAAGAAGGCGGCGTCGCATGTTTGGGCGGCTCGGCTTTCGGTGCGGCAGGCAAAGGCTATCTGCGCTTTTCGTATGCGGCTTCGCTCGACGACATCAATTTTGCGCTCGAGCAAATGGCGCGCACGATTCCACAATTTAAGGGGTAGACTCACCTTCGAGGTTTCCGACATGAAATGGATCGCTTGCCCGGCGTTGGTTGCGCTGCTGGTCATACTCTCTCCGGCTGCCAGAGGCGCGACGTTTCCAGCGCCCAACCAAGGCAATTACACCATTGCGAACTTCAAGTTCGATGACGGCGAGACACTGCCTCAGTTACGGATTCATTATTACACTGTGGGAACGCCGCACACGGATTCACAAGGGCATACCACCAACGCGGTGCTCATCATGCACGGGACCGGTGGATCGGGATTACAGTTTCTCAATCCGCCGGATCGATTCGCGGGCGTGCTTTTCTCTCCGGGCGGTCTGCTCGACGCAAGCAAGTACTTTATCATTCTGCCGGATGACATTGGGCATGGACAATCCAGCAAACCGAGCGACGGTTTACGCGCGAAATTTCCACATTACGATTACCACGACATGGTCGCTGCCGAGCACGCGCTGGTGACCGACGGCTTACACGTGAATCATCTGCGGCTTGTCATGGGCACGTCCATGGGATGCATGCACAGCTGGATGTGGGGCGAGGAGTATCCGGCAATGATGGATGCGCTAATGCCGCTTGCGTGTTTGCCGATTCAAATCTCCGGACGCAACCGGGTTTGGCGCGACATGGAGATCAATTTGATCACCAGCTCGCCGGACTACGATGGCGGAAACTATACGACCGAACCATTCGGACTGAAAGCCGCCAATGACATCACCTGGTTTGTCGGCAGCGCCCCGCTCTACGATCAGTCGATCATGCCGACGCTCGGCGCCGCCGATGCGTACTTTCAGTCGCGCCTGGCAAACCTGCCAACGACTTTGGATGCAAACGACGAGCTGTATCAAGTCGCGTCCTCACGCGATTATAATCCCGAACCGCAATTAGGAACAATTCAAGCCTGGGTTTTAGCGCTTAATACAGCGGACGATCAAATCAATCCACCGGAATTGCATATCGTCGAACGCGAGATCCAGAAAGTGAAGCACGGACAGTTCGTGCTTATGCCGATCTCCTCGCAAACACGCGGCCACGGTACCCATACGTTGCCGCGCGTATGGGGTAAGTATTTAGCGCAGCTGCTAAAAGAGTCGGCGCGCTAGCGCGCCGGCGCATAGAGATATGTGGCCGTGGCAAGCGCGCCGTTTATTTGGCCCGTGATGCGGCTCGAATCCAAACCGTGAGCGACCGCGAGATTATTAATGTAGAAACAAAACGCAATGTGACGGCCGGAAGCGGTTGTCATGTAGCCCGCAAGCCCTTTGCCCGTTACAAATGCGCGGCGGTTGAGTGCATCGCCGGTTCCCCACGTTCCGGTTTTCGCGTGGACCTCGCCGCGGGCCGGTGAACTGTTGGCGATATTAAAGAGCGTTCCATCTACTCCCAAGATCGGGAGTGACGAATAGAACGTTTGAAAAAACGGGCGTCCCTGAAGATACGCCAGGTAATGCACCATGAACTCCGGTTGAATGAATGCGTCTCCGCCTAAGCCGTCGTTCTGCACGATCGCGCCCGTGTCGAGCCCTGCGCCTTGCAAAAACGAATGTTCGACGGCAAAGCCGGCACGTAACGTGTGCTGCGGCGACCAAAGATACGGCATCATCGCTGCGTGGAGATTGTCGCTCACTTTCAGCGTGACTTTGACGTCTTGGCTGAGCGGCGGCGAAACGTGGGTGGCGATGATATTTCCGTCGGTATAG
>DASYYA010000056.1:0-3977 GCA_035934355.1 Candidatus Rubrimentiphilum sp.
AGTCGATCCGGGTCGATAGTGCGCGCTTATCTCAAGTTCCTCGCGCATCGGGAAGCGGTTCGGCAAAAACGCTCGTTGTAACGTTTCGGCAACGTGCTGCTCGCGGTGAAACTGCTTTGCATTCGCGATGGCGAGCCCGGCTCGCCGCCCAAGCTCGAGCGCAAAAAGCAAATCGGTCTGGTCGAACTCCGTGTGCCCTTCGGTTCGCACGAACGTCAACGCGCCGAAAATATGATCTTGCGCGACAACGGGTACGACGATTTTTGAGCGGTACCCGAAGCGCCGCATGTACTGCTCGTGCTGGCGCGAGGCAGCGTGCGCGACCAGCGTTTTTTCGTCGATGTGTGGCAAGAAAAACGGCTCGCCGGTGCGCGATACCTGGACCACCGGATGTACGCCGAACTCTTCGACGTAGAAAATTGTCGAGACGCTCGCCAGCGCAGCTTCTTTGCTGCGATCGCGATGCGCGGACGCGGTGACGAAGAGTCGTTCGGAACGCTCGTCGATCAGATCGAAGAGACAAATCTCGGCGAATGACTCGACGGCGAGTCGCGCCACATTGTTCAGCGTCGCCGTGACATCAAGCGATCGGTGAAAGATCTCACCCGCACGGACGAGGAGCGCTAGCCGCTCCTGGTCCCGGTTTTCAGGCGGCGCCGGACCGACCGTGCTCACGAGCAGGGTTGTTCCCACTTAGCGGTAGGTTTCTTACTTTCAGCGCCGCCTAGGTTGCGTAACGGCTACCAACGGGCGCCGGCAGCGCAGCCAGTTCAGCCATGGCATCCGAGTCCAATTGAACGTTCGCGGCGGCGACATTCTCTTCCAAGCGTACCCGGCGCGTCGTGCCGGGAATCGGAACGACGTTGGGATATTTGGCCAACAGCCACGCCAGCGCAACTTGTGCGGCCGTCGCGCCGATTCGCTGCGCAACAGTTTCCACGCGCTGCGCAATCTGCTGGTTCTTCTCCAACGCCTCGCCTTGAAAGCGCGGCAGCGTCGCGCGAAAGTCGCCTTGCGCAATATCGGATTGCTTCAGGCGGCCGGTAAGCAGACCGCGCCCAAGCGGCGAGTATGCCAAGAGCGCAACGTTGTGCTCTAGGCACCACGGAAGAATCTCGCTTTCGAGGTTTCGTTCGAAAAGCGAATACTCGGACTCGAGCGTCGCGATCGGATGCACCGTCATCGCACGCTTCAGCGTCGGCACATCCACTTCCGAAAGACCGATTGCTCTAACTTTGCCCGCGGCAACGAGCTGGGCCATCGCTCCAATGCTCTCCTCGATCGGAACATTGGGATCGGGACGGTGCAGCTGATAGAGGTCAATCTGTTCGATGCGCAATCGCCGCAGCGACGCGTCGCACGCCGCGCGAATATGTGCCGGCGTGCCATTTCGCCCGAAATTATACTTCGTGAGTTCACCCTCGACGACGATTCCGCACTTGGTGGCGATGATGACTTGCTCGCGATGATCGGCGAGCGCTTTGCCAACGAGTTCCTCGTTGGTGAAGGGCCCGTACATGTCGGCGGTGTCGAAAAGCGTTACACCGAGCTCGACGGCGCGACGCAACACGGCAATGCCCTCAGCTTCGTTCGGCGCAGACACGGCTTGTCCGTACGCCCACGTCAGTCCCATGCATCCGTAGCCAATCTCAGAAACTGAGATACCGGACGAACCAAGCAGACGAGGCTTCACTATTGTGTCATTCCGAGGAACGAGCTAAACCTTCAGTTCGACTTTCTCCAAAGCGCCTTTGGTTGGAACGACGTGGTGATTCAGGCGCAGCTCTTCGGGCGAAAAGCCGAACGCTAATCCCAAGAGTTGCGGCAGATGGAAGATCGGCACATCGATCTTTTGCTTCAGCACCCGGCCTGCGTCGGGTTGCTGGCCGTCCAGATTTAAATGGCAAAGCGGGCACGGCGTCACGAGAAGATCGGCGCCTTTCTCTTTGGCTTCGATGATATGCTTGCCGCCCATAGCGAGCGACTTTTCACGGTTGAACGTGAGCATCGGAAATCCACAGCACTTGGTCGAGCCGCTGTATTCCACGGCTTCCGCGCCGAGAATCGCAATCAGTTGTTCGAGGTACGTCTTGCGCTCGGGACGCTCTTTCAGTCCGAGCGAATCGGTGGGGCGCACGATGTAGCAGCCATAAAACGGGGCGACTTTCAAACCATCCAGCGGTTTTTTCACCAGCGATTTGAGGCGCTCGACTCCGACATCTTCAAACAGGATCCACAACAAATGTTTGACCGTCGTTTTGCCACCATAGCGGTAGCCGAGATCGCCAATGGTCGCATTGACTTTGTCCATTCGAGCCGGATTGTTGGCCAGATTATAGTTGACGCTCGAGAGTACGCCCTGGCAGGTGCTGCAGATCGTCATCAGCTGCGCACCCTGCGCCTCGGCCATTGCCAAGGTGAGGCCATTGAGCGCGTCGCCGAGATCGGGATTCTGCTCGGTTAAAACGCCTGCGCCGGTACACGGTGCTTCCGTTAACTCGTGCAGCTCCAAGCCGAGCGGTTCCGCAATGAGCTGGGTCGAGGTGTACAATTCGGGGCACGCGCCGCGAGAAACGCAACCGGGCCAAAACGCTACTTTCACTTGTTTAGTCGTCCTCCGACGCGCTCGAAGATTTTCTTGATGCGCTGCAGTCCTGGTATTTTATGATGAATTAGCGGCGGCAGTTTTCCGGCGCGGGCCATATTGAAGGCAGCCGGCAGCGACCGCAGTTGTTCTACGACATTGAAGAATCCGATCGATTTGGGCAGCAGCGTCAATTCGTTCAGACGGCCACTGCCGCGCACCGAGTCCGCGAATGCGTCGGCGTGCCGCGTTCCGGGATTGTGGGTGAATCCGGAATCGACCGCCATGCGCCGCAGTTTCAAAATCTGTTCGAGCGGCGCCACGCCCTTGGGACATTGCTGCACGCATTCAAAACAGTGCGTGCAATCCCACACACCGCCCGACTCACTGTACGATCCCAACCGTTCCTTCGTCGCAGCGTCGCGCGGATCGGCAGCATAGCGATACGCTTTCGCCAGCGCCTGCGGTCCCAAAAAGTTTTCATTGACCGCGTACGACTCGCAATCCATCAAGCACGCGCCGCAGCTGATGCAGCTCACTTCTTGGATCAGCTCTTCCATCGACGCGTTGGGTACGCGATACTCTTGGCGTCCCTGTGGCACGGGCTGTTTGTTTTCGAGCCACGGCGTGATTGCGCGATGCTTGTCCCAAAATGCCGTCATGTCCGAAACCAAATCGCGAATTACCGGCATGCTCGGCGGCGTCTCGACTCGCGTCTTACCGTTCTTGGTAAACTCGGCGAGCTTGCTCTTGCATGCCAAATTCGCGTGGCCGTTGATCCACATCGCGCAGGATCCGCAGATCGCGCTGCGGCATGCGCAGCGCACCGCAAGCGAATCATCTTGATATTCGCGAATCGCGATGAGCGCGTCGAGCACGACCGCATGCTCGGGGAGTTCGACGGTAAACGTTTGATAATGCCGCGGCGGCGACTTGTCCCACGGCGGCGGGAAGCCTTCAACGCGCACGGCACCGCCCGGATATTGTCCTTCGGGATTATAGCGTCCGACCTCGATCGTAAATTGCATCAGTAAGAACGTACCTCGGGAGCCCATTGGGTAATCGTCACGGGCGCAAATGATAGCTGCGGTTCCGCATCGCCGCGATAGGTAATCAGGATATGCTTGAGCCACTCTTTATCGTTGCGTTCGGGATAATCGGTGCGCGCTTGTGCACCGCGGCTTTCCTTGCGCTCGATCGCTCCGCGAATGATCGTCTCGGCGCAGTCCAGCATGAAGCCAAGTTCGAGCGTAAACTGCAACGCTTGATTAAACACGCGGCCTTTGTCGCCGACCGACACTTGTTTGTAGCGTTCCTTGAATTGCTTCATCTGAACGAGCGCATCTTGCAAGCCCGCTTCGTTTCGATAGACACCCACGTTGCGGTCCATCAT
>DASYYA010000096.1:0-20517 GCA_035934355.1 Candidatus Rubrimentiphilum sp.
GCTTTCATCGCTTCCTTTAAATCTGAAGCGATGCGATCTTTTAGTGAGGCCAAGGTCTGCCTCTAGGCGCGGCGCTTGCGAGCTGCAGCCGACTTCTTCTTGCGGCGCACGCTCGGCTTCTCATAGTGCTCGTGCTTGCGCGCTTCCGCCAAAACCCCGGCTTTCTGGGTGGCTTTTTTGAAACGGCGCAGCGCGCTCTCGATCGATTCACCCGGAGCAACGCGAACTTCCATTTTTTAAATCCCCCCTTTCATACCGGTTTGGCCCGTAGGCCGCGTATGACTCTATCACATTTTCAGCCGGGCGGCCAATGCATCGGCCGGCCCGCCAAAACATGCACATGCAGATGGTCGACCGTTTGGCCGCCATCGCGGCCGGTGTTGAGGACGAGGCGAAATCCGCCGGCTCCCCGCTTGCGTCCGATCGCGGCTGCCGTTTTCATGAGCTGCGCGATCTCAGCTTCGCTGCCGGAGTCGCCAAATTCCCCGACGTCGGTCACGTGACGCTCCGGCAGCACCAGAATATGGACCGGCGCTTGCGGGTTGACGTCTTCGATCGCGACAACACCGTTGCGGCGTTCCACGATCTTCGCCGGAATCTCGCCCGCGACGATTTTACAGAAAATGCAATCAGCCACGATTTAGCGTGGTCTCAAGTATTCGAAAGCGATATGCGTGTCGGGGCTGGGAACAAAACCCGCGATGCTGGACTTCGCGACAATCGGCACGGGCGTGTGGACGATCGAAAGCAACGGCACTTGCTGGTGAACCATATCGTTCGCCTGCCGGTAAATCCGATCGCGCGCCGCATCCTGCAACGTCGCTTGGCCCTGCAGCATCAGCGCGTGAAATGCGTCATCTTCCCAGAACGAATAGTTTTGGCCGTTCGGTTTGGCAAGCGCACTGTCTTTGTCGAGCAACGGATAAAAATAATCGTCCGGATCCCCGTTATCTCCGCTCCAGCCAATCAAACACATCTGGTGCTCGCCGTTGCGCACCTTATCCAAAAAGACGCCGAACTCAAAAGGCTCGAGCGTCGCATTGATCCCGATCTTTTTCAGCTGCGCTTGAATCGCTTCGGCGATGCGCTGCGGTTCGGGCATATATGGCCGTGGTGTCGTCGGGTAGTAGAGATCGGTCGTGAATCCGTTGCTCATTCCGGCCTGTACGAGCAGCTGCTTGGCTTTAGCCGGATTGTACGGATAGGTTTGCAGGGACGGATCGTATCCCAACATCCCGGGTGGCGTAAAGTTGCTCGCAACGATCGCTTGCGGCGCATAAAATGCTTTGACGATCCCGGGCACGTCGA
This sequence comes from Candidatus Rubrimentiphilum sp., assembly GCA_035934355.1. Lineage (GTDB taxonomy): Bacteria > Vulcanimicrobiota > Vulcanimicrobiia > Vulcanimicrobiales > Vulcanimicrobiaceae > Rubrimentiphilum. Next base: position 1,309 of record DASYYA010000096.1, read on the forward strand.
TCGCATACGCGATCGCCTGACGTACGAGGAGGTTACCGAACGGCGCCTTCTGCACGTTCATGGCAAAGTACGAGACGTTGTTCGACGGTTGCTGATAGACCGTCAGTCCCGACTGCTTTGCCAGCTGTTTGGCATCATCCGGACGCGGATCGGTCAGAAAATCCAAATTCCCGCGCTGCATTTCGAGCACGCTGGTCGCTTGATCGGGAATATCGCGCACGATCACCGTGGGGTACGCGGGCTTAATGCCGCGCCACTGCGGATCGGCAACCAGCGTAATGTGATCGTCCTTGACCCACTCTTGCAGTTGGTAGGGGCCATACCCGACCGGATGTTCGCCAAAATTTGGGAGGTTCGAACGAATTGCGGTGGGTGAAGCAATCGCAAACGACGGCATCGCCAGATCGCGCAAGAACGGTCCAAAGGGACGTTGCAAAGTGAAGACTACGGTGTATGGATCCCGCGCGGTAACGTTACGAATCAGCCCCGGAAAGCCGCCGAACATATCCGCGTAATATCCGTACGCGTAGTTTTGATGATACGGATTATTCACCAAACGCCAGCGATCGAAATTGAATTTCACCGCGGCGGCGTCGATCGGCGTACCGTCAGAGAAATGCAAACCATGTTGGAGCGTGAACGTCCAGAGTCTGCCGTCAGGGCTCATCGTCCAGCGCTGCGCGATAGCCGGTTTGACATCGAACGTTCCGAGCTTAAACTCGACCAGGCCTTTCATCATCTCTTGTGTCAAATTCAGCGACATTCCGTCAGTCGCTTGAGCCGGATCGAGTATGATCGCGTCCTTCACCCGCGCGACCACCAGCGCTCCGCCTGCACCGCCGCCTCCGGAACAGCCGGCCATCACCGCGAACAGCGCCGCGGCGGCTAACAGTTTGAATTTCATCTCGTTCGAATGAAAAATGTCCATCGCTTCACTGTTCTGTTACCCGCTTGGTCGGCCACCTGCACGATAACTTGCACCGGACCATCGCGATAATCAACCGGCGCCATGTAGTCGATGAACCGGAACGTACGCGTTGCCGAAGACGTTACGTCGTGTCCATTTACCTCTAGCCGGATGCTCGAAGGATTCACGCCAACGATCGGACTTGAAAACGTCGCATAAATACTTGGACGCGGGTTGTTGATGGTCGCTCCGTTGTCGGGCGCGAAATCGACGATGCCAGGCGGCTCCGTTGAGATCGAAACCAGTCTCCCGGATTGCGCCTGCGGAGCGGCAGTTCCGCGCACATTTAAGTGCCCGAAAATCGGCGCGCCGGCGATATTGACGCTTTCGCGCACCGTGTAACTCCCCGTGTACACGCCGGGTGTGGCTTCTTTCAACGGCAGGCTCGTCACGTAGGGTCCGATATCGTAGGATGCCGTTCCGCCAGGCGTACCGCGCAATGTCACCGATAAGGTAGCGCCTTTGCGTAATGGGCGATCCGGTGAGATATCGATCGCCGAAATCGCCACCGGTCCGGCGGCAGTCGTCGTCGCCGACGGCCGGGTCGCCAGGATTTCTCGCGGTTCAGAAGTGTCGATGTTATAGCGAACGGTGACGGTGTCGCCGACCGCTAACCGATCGATGGTCACCGCCGAACCGTTGAGGGTTATTGTGGTTGCGCGGCTGGGTTGGATCACATGGCCGTCCGCAAGAACGATCTGGCCCGACGCGGCGGCCGCAATGGCTCCGCTCCGCGATCCGTATGCATCGATGATCTGTTTGATCCGCCCGCTGCGATCGAGCGACACGTCCGCCCAATCACCGACGTGGATATCGGTTAAATCTCCCATATCGGCTGTGCCGCTGCTCACGTCTTCAACGATAACCCGTGCGTCGGAATTCACCGGAAGTGTGCGCACCGACGCCACGTACGTGAGCGTTAAGGTCGCAGGGGATGAATCGAAATCCATCGCCGTTATCGTACCGTGCGCTTGCGCGCCGCGACCGTCTTGCAAAGTGACCGAACCGGTACGGCCCAGCAACGCGGACGCAATGACCACGCTATTGGTCTGCCGCTCGAAGGATGCTTGCGCGCCAAGCGCTTCGGTAAAAAAGCGCAGCGGTGCGTATAAGGTATTGTGGATCTCGATCGGGGGCGCGTCCAGATACACCGGCACGTCGTCAACCATGGCTCGTGCGCTTCCAATAGTCAGCGTGATCCGCTTGGCGCCCGCATATGTGGTCACGTGCCGCCCGCTTTTCTCAAACTGCAGCCCAAGTGCTTCGATGATGCGGCGTACCGGAACGAGCAGATGATATGCAAAAAATTGCGGCGGCGGATTCACAGCTAGATGCGCGCCGTTGAGAATCACCGCAATCGGACGTATCGGTTTGCCGACTCGGGCGCGTTTCTTTGCCGTTGCCGGCGCAGCGAACGTGACGAGTGCGATTGCAAGACTAAGGGCAACGAGTCGTTTCAGTGTCGCGTTTCCTCCAGCACTTCTCGGTAAACATCGGCAGTTGCGGCGGCGCAGCGATCCCAAGTGAGCCGCTCGGCACGCGTGCGCCCTTCATTAACGAGGGTTTCGCGCAGAACCTGGTCTTGATGAAGCCTAAGCATCGCCTGCGCCGCGGCCTGCGGATCTTTCGGAGCAAAAACGAGCGCAGCGCCCCGCAATACATTGGGCAGCGAATCGCTACATGCGATCACCGGACAACGCGCTGCCATTGCCTCGAGCATCGGGAGGCCAAAACCTTCACGCAGTGCCGGATGAACCAATGCGAAAGCCCCCGCATAGAATTGTGCCAGCCCATCGATCTGCAGGTCACCCAGCGCCACGATCTCGCGGCCGGGCTGCGCGCGGCGCTGCAGCTCGCCGCCGAAGTCGTCGGGGCCGGTGACATAGAGATCGATCTTCCAATCGAGCGGCAGCAATTGCCATGCGGCAAACAGCGTCTCGAGATCTTTATGTTTCCGGTGATTTCCAACGTACAGAAAGAACGGCTTGGCCGCGCGATGCGGTACAAGCGGCCGCAAAAACAGATTGTCGACGCCCAACGGAATGACGCAAATGCGCCCCGCATCGGCACGCAACAAGCGGACGATGTCGACGACGCTGCGATCGTCATCGGTAATAATGCGTTTCGCCCGCGCGCACAAAGAGCGCACGACCGTGCGATAGTATGGGCCGACCTTGGTTTTGAAATTTTGCGGAAAGAGCAGATGAATCAGGTCGTGGATCGTGATGACAAATGGGCTCGGCGCAAGAAGCGGAGCATACTGCGAAAAGAAATGCGTGAGGCCAGCATGCGTGCCGCGAATAGCGAGTGGAAGCCGGATTTGCTCATCGAAACTAAAGTTCGATCCTTGCGTAAACGGGATAAATTCCAGATCCGGTGCAATCCGCGGCAAACGCGCCGCGAGCTCGCGCGCGTAGGCTTTCATCCCGACCGACATCTGGCGCGTCAGTCGCGCATCGAGCGCTACGCGCCGGGAATCACTCACGTGTTGCGGAGCGCTTTGATGCGGACCATCGCGGGATAGAGCGCCGAGAGCCAAGCGATGCGCACTCCAGTTACGCCGTCGAGCAGTGCACCGCGTGCAGTCACGTACCAGAGAAAGCGCGGAATCGCGCGCAATGTTTCGACAGCAACGTGGAACCGCGACGGCTCGAAACCGAGCGCTTCTATCGACGTGTAGCGGTCGTACTTTTCGCGATACGCAGCATGCGACGGATAGGAATAATGCAGCAACATTCCCTCGAGCCGCCCAATCGGCGGATCGCAGTCCCAGCGCTCGTGGAGTTGCGCATTCCCGCCGGCCGCGGGAGCAGGCTCAACTCGCACATGCCCCGTCTTGAAGAAGCGCAACAGTGGTTCGTTGCGCCACATCCGCAGTGCGCGATCGCCGTAGAATGTCGTACGCGCCAGCAGATAACCGTTGTAATGGCCGCCTGTTTCGGCGATCGCGCTTCGCAGGCGCTCATCCAGCATTTCGTCGGCATCAATCATCAGCGTCCAAGGCGTTCGCACGTGACTGATGGCAAAGCGCCGCGCTTCAACAAATCCGTAAAAGGATCGCTGCACCACGTGCGCGCCGCGCGAACGTGCAATCTCTTGCGTGCGATCGGTTGAACCGTGATCGACCACCAGGACCGCCATACCGGCCGGCAACGACGCCATCGCGCGCGGCAAATTGCGCTCCTCGTTTCGAGTCAGTATGACGGCGGTTATTTGGTCGAGATTAATTGTCGCGCGCGTGCGCCGGCGTAAGCGACTCGTGCGGTTCTTCGCGCATGCGCTCCTCACGCACGAGGGCCGCTCCGACGAAGTCGCGATATAGCGGCGCGGGCCGGTTCGGCCGTGATTTAAATTCGGGATGCGCCTGCGTTCCCACAAACCACGGATGCATATCAGCGGGTAGCTCAATGAGTTCAACCAGCGTTGTTTTGTCGACGACGTGATGCCCCGTAAAGCGCATCCCGTGTTCTTCGAACAGAGCGCGATAGCGATTGTTGAATTCGTACCGGTGGCGATGCCGCTCGCTAATCTGCGCCTCGCCGTACGCGGCATAGGCGTGCGAACCGGTTTCGAGATCACAGCTGTACGCGCCCAAGCGCATGGTGCCGCCATAGACCTCGAGGTTGCGCTGGTCCGGCATGAAGTCGATTACCGGATCGATTGTCGTTTCGTCAACTTCGCGCGTCATCGATTCGGGCAACCCGCAGACGTTCCGTGCAAACTCGACGCACGCCAGCTGCATCCCGTAGCAAATTCCCAAGAATGGCACGCGGCTTTCGCGCGCATATCGGATCGCGCGCAGCTTCCCTTTCACGCCGCGGGCGCCAAATCCGGGCGCAACCAAAATACCATGCGCGCGGCGCAGGATGCCTGCGCCTTCGTTCTCCACTGTTTCGGAATCGATGCGTTGGATCTCGACCGCAGCGCTGTGGTAGATGCCAGCGTGGTACAGCGCTTCATTAATTGAAATATAGGCGTCTTTCAGTTCGACATACTTGCCGACGATCGCAACGGTCACGCGACGCTCGGGGTGCAACATCCGATCCACAACCGATGCCCATTCTTCCAATTGCGGAGCCACTTCCGGCAGTCGCAGCTTGCGCACCGTAGCTTCGGCTAGTCCCTCCGCTTCAAGGTTGAGCGGCACCTGATAGATTGTCGGCGCGTCTGCGTTTTGCACGACCGCGCTCGGCGGTACATCGCAGAACAGCGCAATCTTCTCTTTGAGCTCGACCGGCATCGGAGTCGACGTCGCCGTGCGGCAGACAATGGCATCGGGACTAATTCCGATTCCGCGCAGCTCGCGGACCGAGTGTTGCGTCGGCTTTGTCTTGAGTTCGTCCGCGCCGCCAAGATGCGGCACGAGCGTGAGGTGGACGAACATCACGTTTTCATCGCCGACGTCGTACCGAATCTGGCGGATCGCTTCCAAGAACGGCAACGACTCGATGTCGCCGACCGTACCGCCGACTTCGACAATACACACGTCCGCATGGCTTTCTTCCGCAACGCGCTTGATGTGCGCCTTGATCTCGTTGGTAATATGCGGAATCACTTGCACGGTCGCGCCTAAGTAATCGCCACGGCGCTCTTTATCGATGACGGAGTTATAGATTTGACCTGTCGTCACGTTGTTCGCGCGCGACAGATTCTCGTCAATGAAGCGCTCGTAATGTCCGAGGTCGAGATCGGTTTCGGCGCCGTCTTCGGTAACGAAAACTTCCCCGTGTTGATACGGGTTCATCGTTCCAGCGTCGACGTTGATGTAGGGATCGAGCTTCTGAACCGATACGCTGATCCCGCGTGCCTTCAGCAGGCGCCCGAGCGAGGCCGCCGTGATGCCCTTACCGAGCGAGCTTACCACGCCCCCGGTAAAGAAAATATACTTAGCCACTCGGGACCTACTTATTCCATTTTTCGGTCCGGCTTGCCTTGTGCCGATGGCTGCTTCGGTCCGCCGCGCGGCACTTCGCCACGCCATCGCCCTAGGAAAAAATTCGGAGAAAACGCTCCAGGCCCGAGTAGTCAAAACCGACGGAAAGCTGCGCTCCGGGGAATGCCGCAGCCGCCAAGGTGCGCAGGGCATGCATCGTCGGTGGTGCGGCTTCGAGTAACAGCAGTGCGCTGGGGTTTGAGAGCGCCGGAGCGATTGCCAGAAGCTTGCGGTATTGTTCGAGGCCGTCGGCGCCGCCGTCAACCGCAACGCGAGGCTCAAACGCGACCGGGTCCGGCTTCCGCGGAACATCCGCGGTCGGAATATATGGAAGGTTTGCGACGATGAGATCGTAGCGGCTGCCGGGTTGGGCAATATCGGCCAGAATGAACCGGCATCGATCGATAACGCCGATTCGTTCGGCATTGCGCCGCGCGACTTCAAACGCGTGCACGCTAATATCCGTTGCATCGACGATTGCGCTCGACACTTCTGCAGCGATCGTGCACGCAATCGCGCCGCTCCCCGTTCCGACGTCCAAAACCTTATGCTTTTGCTGCGTCCTGAGAAACTCGATCGCTTCTTCAACGAGATGTTCGGTCTCCGGGCGTGGCACCAGCACGTCTTTGTTCACAGCAAACTCGCGGCGATAAAATCCCTTCCAGCCGGTTTTGTACGCCTCAGGATAACCGAGAACGTTCATGCCGTTGTTGTCTCGCCGGCTAACAGGCGCGTGCGCTCGTCTTTCAGGAGCTCCTCGACGATGTGCCCCATGCCGCCATCCATCACGCCGCGAAGGTTGCCGAAGCTTTGATTGATCCGGTGATCGGTAATGCGATCTTGTGGAAAGGTGTAGGTGCGAATCTTCTCCGAGCGATCACCGGTGCCGACTTGGCTGCGGCGCAGCGACCCCACGGCTTCTTCGGATTGGCGGCGTTTAAGATCGTAGAGTTGCGCGCGTAGCATCTGCATGGCTTTCTCGCGATTTTGAATCTGCGATCGCTCTTGTTGCGAAGCCACAATAAAGCCGCTCGGGACATGCGTGATCCGCACTGCAGATTCGGTTTTATTAACGTACTGCCCACCGGCGCCGCTTGATTTGAACGTGTCGATCTGTAGATCCGAGGGTTTGATCTCGATTTGGAAATCCTCATCCACTTGCGGCAATACGGCCACGGTCGCTGTACTCGTATGCACTCGGCCCTGCGATTCGGTGACCGGAACGCGTTGGACGCGGTGCACGCCCGATTCATGTTTGAAGTGACGGTACGGCGCTTCGCCCTTTACCGCGAAGACGATCTCCTTGTAGCCGCCGGCTTCGCTCTGCGTCTGCGAAACGGGCTCGACTCGCATCCCTTGCGATTCCGCATAGCGCATGTACATGCGCGCCAGATCGCCCGCAAAGATCGCCGCTTCGTCGCCGCCTGCGCCCGCACGAATCTCGACGAAGATGTCTTTTTCGTCATCCGGGTCTTTTGGAATGAGCAGCTCGGTGAGGCGTTCTTCGAGTTCTTTGCGGCGCTCGCGTAATACTTTGGCTTCGTCTTGCGCCATTTGCGCCAGTTCGGGATCGCTGCGATCTTTGGCAAGCGCTTCATTCGCCTCGATCTCGGCCACGATCTTCAGGTAGTTGCGGTAGGCCTCGACCGTCGCTTCGAGCGCCGCCCGCTCTTTGACCAGCGCGGTAAAGCGAGCTTGATCGAATGACTCGCCGGGATGTGCGAGCTCGCCTTCGATCTCATCGAAGCGTTTGGCGATCGTGTCGAGCCGGTCGGTCGCAATCATAATGAAAAAGCGAGCCACGCGCGCGGCCCGCTTCTTGCTAAACCTGTCCTGTTACGCTTCGGCTTTTCGAGCGTCGCGTTTGGCTTTGCGCGCTGCAGCCTCTTCTTGCTTCTGCTTGGCGATCTGCTCGCGTTGGCGGAACTTGTCAACGCGCCCGGCCGTATCGACAAACTTCTGCTGTCCCGTGAAGAGCGGATGGCATGCCGAACAAATCTCAACCGAGATTTCGGGCATCGTCGACCCCGTGGTAAATGCATTCCCGCATGCGCAGTGGACGCGCGCCTCGGGATACCATTTGGGGTGAATCTTCTCTTTCACGGCCACCACATTATATCAGCAGGCGCAAGCAGTCCTAGAGCTGAGGCCGCCCACTGGGACCATGCGTGAGGGTCACGTGGCCGATATCGGTTCGAATCAGGGCAAAGCACGCGTAGCGCCCCGAACCCGGCGAACACGCCCTTTCGGTCGGAACTTCGGCGCCTGAGGGCTGCGGTGCGGCGCTTTCCAGGACACTACTTTGGGTGTTGAACGCGCTAAAGGTGCCGCTGCCGTTCGGTGTCCCGAGGCCGGTCGGTCCGTCGTACCCCGATTCTGCCGTGCAGAAATAGGCGGGCTGGGTTCCGCAGTTTCCGTTCGAGCCGATGGTGACGTCGTACAAGCCGCTTGGATGCGAATATAAATAGGAAGCCGGATTGGGGGCGCTCGATGCGTTGCCGGCGAGTGCGAAGACGCCCGCGACAAACGGAGCGGACGCGCTCGTGCCGCCGATAACGAGCCAACCCGTAGCCTGATACGTATCGTATACCGCGGGACCGGTCGCGGGATCGGCGTCGGCCGCAACGTCGGCGACCATCCGCTTCGTGCAGCCGGTATCGGTTTGCCACGACGGCTTTGCCTCGATGATGCTGCAACCGCTACCCGATCCACAAACGACTCCGCCCGAGCATCTGCCGAACCACACACTCTCGCTCCATCCGCGCGCATTGCCGGCGGTGACTAAATGCGTTCCACCCACGCCGATGACCGTTGAGGCGGACGCCGGATACTGCGTTCCGCCGTCATACGCGTCATCGCCAGACGATGCCGTGATCGCGATGCCCGGATGATTGTAATATGAGTCCGACTGCGTCTGGCTCGGATCTTCGTTGCCGCCATAGCTATTGCTGATGGCGCTGGCGCCCAATGTTGCCGCCTCATTAACGGCGGTTTCAAGATCGAAGGCACCACCGCCGGTGACGGTGGTGTCGTCATTGCTGTTGGCTTCAACCAACAGGATTTTGCAATTCGGGCAAGCGGCCGAGGCCATGTCGAGATCCAGTGAGATCTCTGAAGCCCAGCCGCTATCAGGCGCGGGATAGGTCGTGCCGCCGGTTTGATTGACTTTGCGGAAACAACCGGTACTTGCTTGGCACGCCGGAAGACCAAACGTCGCTCGATACACGTCAAAGTCGGCTTCCGCGTTCGGATCGTCAAATGCGTCCACGATCGCAACCGTCTGCCCGGCGCCACCCGATACCGCCAAGTTATAGGCGTTTTGCAGATCGCATGGATAATAGCCGCGAATCTGCGCGCCGCTGGATTGGTTAATGCGCGAGCACGACGGTCCTAAGCCAATGATGACGTCAGCGGTATTCGTGCCCCCGGCCGACGCGGTGATGGTCGAACCCGTATAATTATTGGACCCGTTGTATGTCACCGTAACTGTGGTGCTGGAACTTGAGATTGACGTCGCGCTCAACGTCGTGGATGCGGTGGTGTCAGAGTTCGATAAGGTAATCGCCGTTGTGTAGGTTCCGACGATTACATTGCCGTCTGGATCGAGAGCAAGCACGGACAAAGGAACCGTCGAGCTCGTGCCTTTGGTAACGTTCGGCGATGAACTCGATATCGCTACCGCCTTGATCACACCAGAAAATGAAACGTTCACCGAATTTGCCGTTCCCGCGACGATCGTTGCGGTTGTGCTTCCCTGCGACAAAATGTTTCCGGTGCCGTTTAACCTATCGTAGAGAATAACCGTAAATGTGTCGCTGCGAACCGGTGCTTGCACGGTTCCGGAGCAGCTTGTGGTTGAACAATTAAAGACCGCCGGAGTGCCGCCGTTCACGCTAACGGTTGCCGATTTTGTGGAACTCGAAATATATTTTGGCGTGATCGCCGTCGACGGTGGAATGGCGATGCTAAATGAAACCGCAACCATCGGCCCGGGTGCCGGCGGCACGACGCTGGATTGAGTACCACCGCTACACGCGGTCAGCATCAGAGCGCAGCTGAGCGCGATTCTATTGACGTACCGCATCAGCTGCCTCCAACCGTGGTTGTCGTCACCGTGACGGTGAAGCTCTTGCTTTGATTCATGGTGTCGGCAATCGAGAAACTACAGGTTCCCGCGCCAACGGGCGTAACGGAGAACATGGTTGTTGAACCGCTTTGCAAGGCGATCGTCGCGATTCCGGTGCAAGTGGTCGAGCTCGCGGTAAACGCTCCGCTGTAATTGACTTCGGATGCGACAACGGTTTGCGCCAGCGACGGACCCACGCCCAAGAACGACATGCTTGCAACGGACAGCTGGACACCTTGGGGTTGCTGCACGACTCCTCCGCCGCCACCACTATTGCCGCCGCCGCTACCGCCACCCCCGCCGCCACAGGCTGAAAGAAGCGCCGCCAATGCAAGCGTGCCAAACACGAATACCCGGTTCTTCAAGACCACCCCTGACTAACGCTTACGCCGCACGAAACAATTCGGGCGCCTGTTCCCTCGTCCTGGGTCGCGGAACTCGAGAGCGCCGCGGCGTAGTTAAGAACACATGCGCCCGTTCTTCATTCTAAGTACCGTTCTGAGTATCGTCATTTTGGGGTTCAACGCCCAGTCTGCCGCGGCCCAAAACGCAACGCCGCAACCCGCTGCCACGACGAATCCGCAGCCCGCAGCGACGCCCAAGAAAGGCCCCACGCCCAAAGCGACTCCGGCGCCGCCAAAAGATACGACGCCACCGCGCATCGGCGTTTCAGGCGTTTGGGAGATTCAGATCCAGCGGCCCAGCGGTACTACCTACACGCACTTCAAGCTCGTGCAAAAAGACAACGTGCTGACCGGTGAATACTTGGATACCAACAACAAGAAGTATCCGCTCTTCGGATCGATCGATGGAAAGAACGTGCGCGTCGTCGTCTCATTGGCGAACGGCGCAACACTCACATTTAGTGGATCGGAAGACGGCTTCACCGATATGATCGGGATGCTCGCGCTCGCGAACGAAAGCGTGCCGTTCACGGCGGCCTATCGTCCGAAATATAACTGGATGGACAATCTCACGCCCGGAACGGGCGGAATGGGCACGCCTTACTAAGCCGGCGACAAACTCAGGACGGCATGCGCTCGGCTAAGCGTTTCTCGACGTAAGGCTGGAGTCCACCGGCTTCAATCAACGATTGCATAAACGGCGGAAACGCCGCCGCTTTATAGGTTTGGTTTTTCGTTAAGTTGCGGATGGTGCCGCCGGCGGGTTCGATTTCAATTTCGTCGCCGCTTTCGATCGCGTCGACTGCCTCGGACGATTCGAAGATCGGCAGACCGATGTTCAGCGCATTGCGGTAAAAAATCCGCGCAAAACTCTTTGCCAGCACCGCGGAGGTTCCCGAGCCTTTGATCGCAATCGGCGCAACCTCGCGGCTCGATCCGCAACCGAAGTTGGTATCGGCGACGATGATGTCGCCCTGTTTCATCTTCCCGGTATATTCGGGATCGAGCCCCTCGAGCGCGTGTTTGCCGAGCTCCGCAGGATCGATAATGTTGCAATACTTTCCCGGGATGATGACATCGGTGTCGATGTTCTTGCCGTACTTGTGCGCGCGGCCGTGAAGCGTCTTGCTCATGCCGGCACCGCTTGCGCAACGCGCGGATCGGTAATCTTGCCGGTAAGCGCCGAGACCGCGCACGTCGCGGGCGACGCCAGATAGACTTCCGCCTTCGGCGATCCCATGCGGCCAACATAGTTGCGATTGGTCGTCGAAATGCAGCGCTCGCCATCCCCGAGCGTTCCCATATGGCCGCCGAAGCAGGCGCCGCAACCCGGCGTATTCACGACGCAGCCCGCCGCGGCGAGCTTTTCGAGCACGCCTTCCTTAGCGGCTTGCATCCAGACTTTTTGCGATCCGGGATTGACGATCACGCGCAGGCGTGAGGCGATCTTCTTGCCGTCCAAGATCTTCGCCACAATACGCAGATCTTCAATATAGCCATTGGTGCACGAACCGATGAAGACTTGGTCTACGTGAATATCTTCCCGCGTGACTTCAGAGATCGGATGCACGTTGTCGGGCGTATGCGGACAGGCGACTTGCGGTTCGAGCGCCGAGACGTCAATTTCGATGACGCGTTCATAGACGGCATCTTGGTCGGCCTTCTCCACGATGAATTCGCGGTCGGTGCGCTCCTTAACGTATGCAATGGTCTTCGCATCGGCATGGAAGATGCCGTTCTTGGCGCCGGCTTCAATCGCCATATTCGCCATCGTTATACGACCGGTGATCGAGAGCTCGTCAACGGTCGAACCATGGTACTCCATCGCGCGATAAGTCGCGCCATCGATCCCGAGTGTGCCGACGGTCTTGAGCATGATATCTTTGGCGACGACCATCTCGGGCGGTTTTCCGCTGTACACCAGTTTGATCGTTGCCGGAACCTTCAGCCAGACTTCGCCGAGCGCGAACGCGGCCGCAATGTCGGTAGAACCCATGCCCGTCGCAAATGCGCCGAACGCACCGTAGGTGCACGTGTGCGAGTCGCCGCCGACGATCAGCTCACCGGGTGCAACCAATCCTTCTTCGGGTAGAACCACGTGTTCGATGCCGCCGCGGCCGACATCATAGAAATGCGTGATATCTTGCTCGCCCGCGAAATCTTTCATCATCTTGGCGATCTTGGCCGACTGCGCGTCTTTGGCCGGAACGAAATGATCCTCGACCAGCGCGATCTTTTTGCGGTCAAAGACTTTCTCGGCGCCCTTCATCTGCTTTAATACGCCGATCGCAACGGCCGCCGAGAGCTCATTAGCCAGCACGAGGTCGACCTTGGCATTGATGATCTGGCCGGGTTCAACCGTATCCAGCCCCGCATGTCGTGCAAGGATTTTTTCGGTCAACGTCTGTGCCATGTGACTCTCCTTCTGCGTGGCTCGGGGTCCGGAGCAATTTCGGGTCGAAACATATTGGACCATGCAAGATCGTCAGTTCGGCTTTGCCACCCGTGCAATTCATGCCGGAACTCCACCCGATCCCGTGACGGGTTCTCGCGTCATGCCTCTCTACCAAACCGCAGCGTATGTGTTCGGTTCCACGGAGCAGGCAGCCGAGCTCTTTCAGCTGCGCAGTTACGGTCACATCTATACCCGCATCAGCAATCCGACGGTGGCGGCGTTCGAAGAGCGCATGGCGAGTCTGGAGGGGGGACTCGGCGCAGTTGCATTCTCCAGCGGCTTGGCGGCGCAGCTCGCCGTGGTGCTTTCGCTGGCACAAAATGGCGATCACATTGTTTCCTCGCAAAACGTTTACGGCGGTACGGTGACGCAATTCACCGTACTACTCAAACGCCTCGGAATCGAGACGGCGTTTGCGCCGGTTGAAGATTACGCCGGCATCGCTAACGCGATTACACCGAAAACACAGCTGCTCTTTGCCGAGACGATCGGTAATCCGGGCGGCACGATCGCCGATCTCGAACGTTTGGCAGAGATCGCGCACAAAGCCAATATTCCATTAGTCGTCGACAACACGTTTGCTTCGCCATATCTTTGCCGCCCAATAGAACATGGCGCCGACCTTGTCGTCCACTCGGCGACCAAGTTTATATCCGGGCACGGAACCGTCATCGGCGGCGTGCTGATAGAATCCGGAAAATTCCCCTGGCATAATGGCAGATTTCCGCTGCTTTCGGATCCGAGTCCGGGATATCACAATAAGGTTTTCACCGAAACGTTCGGCGAGTTCGCCTTCCTGATGCGCGCGCGCGCCGAAATCTTGCGCGACGTCGGCTCGCAAATGGCGCCGATGGATGCCTGGCTCTTGCTTCTTGGGTTAGAGACGCTTGCGATCCGGATGCAAGCGCACGTGCGTAATGGTAAGGCGATAGCGGAATTCCTATCTAACCGCCCAGAAGTCGAATGGGTGAGCTACCCGGGTTTTGCGACGGATGCGCAACATGCGCTGGTCCAAAAATACTTGCCGCGCGGCGCCGGTTCGATCTTCACCTTTGGGATTCGCGGTGGACGCGATGCGGGACGGTGTTTTATCGACGCGCTTGAGTTGTGGAGTCACTTGGCCAACGTCGGCGACACCAAGAGTCTGGTAATCCATCCGGCTTCAACCACGCACTCCCAACTCAATGACGAAGAGATGCGCAAGGCCGGCGTGGCGCCGGAGTCAATTCGTTTGTCGGTCGGCCTCGAAGATGTTGACGATCTGATATGGGATCTCGATAATGCGCTCAAAGCCGCCGTTCCACGCGAGCCCGTCACCGCGCGATAATATGCTTCTGCAGACTCCTGCGCAGCGGCAAGCGTTGCTCGACCGCAGTAAGACCGTTGCGATGGTCGGAGCCTCGCCCAATCCGTTGCGGCCCAGTTATACAGTCTTCAGCTATTTGCGCACGCAGGGACGCTTTGCACTCTCGCCGATCAACCCGACCGTTCGTGAGATCGACGGTGTAACAGCGTACCCTTCGTTAACCGAGTACGCGGCCGAGCATGGCGCACCGGATATTGTGGATGTCTTTCGCCGCCCAACCGAGGTCTTAGAATTGACGCGCGAAGCGATCGCGGTGGGCGCAAAGGCTATTTGGTTTCAATACGGCGTGATTAATGACGAAGCAATTGCACTAGCCGATAATGCCGGGCTAGACGTGGTGGTCGATCGCTGCCTGAAAGTTGAGTCGGCGCGCTTTAACGGCGGCCTTTCAACAACGGGCCTCAATAGCGGGCTGATTAGCAGCCGCAAACGATCGTCCGCGAAGCCATGATGGCAGAGGCCGAGGCACTCGATCGCGAGATCCTCGCCTCGATCGAAGGCCGCCGTGTGGAAGATTTTGACGCGTTAGCGTTGCGCATCTTTGCGTACCAGCTTCGCACGAATGCGCCATACGCGCGGTATTGCAGGGCGTTCGGCGTAACGCTCGCGACACTGCCAAATTCGTGGCGCGAGATTCCGCCGGTTCCCACCGGCGCGTTCAAAGAAGCCGACCTCTGCACTTTCGATCCGGCAACCGCAGCGCTCGTTTTCGAAACCAGCGGCACGACGGCGGGCGCGCCGGGAAAACATTACATGGAAACGACTGCACTTTACGATGCAGCGCTCTTAGCCGGATTTCACGATGCATTCTTACGCGATCTGCAAGCACCGCTGCGGTATCTACTACTGGTGCCGGATCCGAAGAGTCATCCCCATTCGTCGTTAGGCTACATGATGCAGCGCGTTGCGCAGACCTATGGTGCCGGTGAGGCGCGCTGGTATCTCGAGGGCGATCGCATCGACGTCGCAGAGTTCATCCACGACGTGCGCAACGCGCAGGCAGCCAACACGCCCGTGCTCTTGGCTGCCACGGCATTCGCTCTGGTGCATTTGCTGGATGCGCTGCGCGAACGGAACCTGACGTTCCCATTTCCGCCGGAGTCGCGGATCATGGAAACGGGTGGCTTCAAGGGGCGCGCTCGCGCCGTCGATCGCTTCGAGCTCTATGCGGAAATCGAACGGGTATTCGCCGTTCCGCAAGAGCGCATTATTTCGGAATATGGAATGACGGAGTTGAGCAGCCAATACTATGACGATCCTCTCGCTACGCTCAAGGCCGCTCGTACCTCGCGGTCCCTCGTACCTCGGTATGACCATATGGTCAGGCTAAAAGTCGCGCCGCCGTGGCTGCGATCGTACGCCGTCGGTGCAGATGCCAAACCACTGCCCGGCGGAACGATCGGCGCATTGGTGCACGTCGATCTTGCCAACCGCAGTTCGTGTGTCGCCGTGCAAACCGAAGATCTCGGCGCGGTCGTAGAGGGCGGCATTATTTTGATCGGACGCGACGAAGGCGCGGAGCTGCGCGGCTGCTCGCTGGATGCCGAATCGTTGCGCGTGCTTCGCACATGACGCTAACCCAAATGCCCGCGCGTTCCATTGTGCGTTCGATCGCGCATGCCGCCGAACGTTGGACCGATGCGGATTATCCGCCACGCGTGCGCGTGCTCGACCGCATCGCCGAGCGTACCGGTTATTGCATTCCCGCCGTCGAGTTTGCACTCGACCGCCTATTTGAGTCGATTACCGAAGATGCCATCGTGGCGACAATCGAGGACGAACTCGGTTCGCTCGAGACACTCGATCGTTTCGTTCCGCGTAAAGGCCGTCCCGATGCACATGCCGCTCCCCTCGGCGATGTGTGCATTATCTCCAGCCGCACAACCATCGGCGTGGCCGTGCCGCCCGCCATCTTTGCGTTGTGCGCCAAATGCAACGTGTTGGTAAAAGACCGCGAAGATTCACTGGTCACTTCGTTTTTCGAGACGTTGTACCAGGAAGACGATGTTTTTTACTCAGCGGCTAAAGCTCAGGTTTGGGAGTCGAGTCACGAAAACTCGCGGGAGCTCCAAGGCTTCGACGCCGTTGTTGTTTTCGGAACTGCCGAGACGCTTGCGTCCGTTCGCAATGCACTCCGGCCTGAAGCGCGATTCATTGGTTTTGGCCCACGCATCAGCGCGGGCTACGTTGCGCGCGAAGCGCTCGGCGATCCTGGCGGCGCTCGCGAGCTGGCACGGCTTGCGGCGCGTGACATCGTGCTATATGAAACCGAAGGCTGTCTTTCGCTCCATCTGCTTTTCGTTGAATCGGGCGGCGCGGTCGGGGTTGACGAGTTTAGCACGATACTCGACGCTCAGATAGAACGCGCCGGAGTTGAATTCCCACGAGCGCGAGCCGCCGCGAGCAACGCCGCTCGTGCCGCTCAAACGCTACTCATGGAGCGATTTCGTGGAAATTCGCTCGTTTCTGTTACTCCGCGACACGCGGACGTTATTGCAGTGGATCAGCCCGATGAAGCGGCCGACTATCTCCGGCGTCATGCGATTCAACTCGAAGGCTTAGCGGTGGCGGCGCAGCGCGACGATCTTCTGCAGCTCGCAACCGGTGCCGGAGCGGTTCGCATAACGAACTTCGGTGAACTCCAATCACCGCCGCTCCAGGGGCATCATGGTGGCCGCGCGCGTATCGCGGATTTTATTCGGTGGATCGACAAAGCGCCCTGACGCGTTCCAGGAATCAGGAGCTGGCCGGACTCTTGCGCCGCTTCGAGTCGCGCAACGTGACCTATCTGGGCGGCGACGGGCCGATATTTTGGAAGTCGGCATCCGGATCGCGAGTCACCGATGCCGATGGCAAAGCGTATATCGATCTCACCGCGGGCTTCGGCGTGGTGAATGCTGGTCACAGCAATCCGGCCGTTGCCGGCGCTATCGCGGAGCAAGCCACGCGTCTGATGCACGCGATGGGCGACATCTATCCCGCTGAACTCAAAGCGCAGCTGCTCAAAAAGCTGGCGTCGGTTACACCGGGAGACCTTTCAAAAACTTTTCTCGCGTCAAGCGGAGCCGACGCCATTGAAGCTGCGCTCAAAACGGCGATGTTGGCGACCGGCAAATCCTCGTTTGTCGCTTTCCGCAATTCCTATCACGGATTGTCATTTGGAACGCTCGAGGTCAGCGGTATCAAGAAGTTTACGCAGCCATTCTTGTCTTGGCTGCCGCAGCGAACGCTCTTTCTCGATTATCCGGCAGTCGGCCAAAGCGCCGACCGGGCACTCGAATACGCGCGCAAAGCTTTCTTAAAGCGCGCCGATCTGGCAGCCGTCATCGTCGAGCCGATTCAGGGGCGTGGCGGGATTGTCGTTCCACCGAAAGGTTTTCTCGCCGGGCTACGCCGTTTGTGCACTGAACGCCGCATGCTCTTGATCTGCGATGAGATTTACACGGGCTTCGGGCGCGCGGGCACGATGTTCGCTTGCGAATTCGAAGGCGCCATCCCGGATATACTTTGCGTCGGCAAGGCTTTAGGTAATGGATTTCCGATCTCGGCTGCCATCGGCACGCCCGCCGTCATGGATGCATGGCCGATCTCCGAAGGCGAGGCGCTGCACACTTCTACGCATTTAGGCAATCCGATGGGATGCGCGGCAGCGCTTGCAACGATTGCGCAAATAGTGGAACGACATTTACCCGAACGCGCCCGGCTACTTGGCGACGAGCTCGCGCTGCGTTTCGAATCGTGGCGAGCTTCGGGTTTAGCCGTGGATGTTCGCGGGCGCGGGTTGATGTGGGGCGTGGAGCTTGCAGACGGAGTTCGCGCGCGGCGCGTCGTCGAGCTCGCGCTACAGCAAGGCGTCTTGGTGCTTCAAGAAGGGCCGCAAGGAAATGTACTTTCGCTTACGCCGCCCCTGGTGATCTCGCAGGATGAGTTGACGCATGCCGTGGATACGCTCGAGGCATGCCTGAAAAGTATAAGGTAGGAATCGTCGGCGGCGGCTTCGGCGTTCGCGGCCATTTGCCGGCATATTTAGCGCACGACCGGTTCGAGGTCGTCGCGATCGCGTCGCCGCATAGCGCGGCCGCGGTTGCGCGCGAACGCAAGATTCCGCATTCGTTTAGGGACTGCGCTGAAATGCTGCGCGGCTGCGATCTCGACGTGGTATCGATTGCAAGCCCGCCATTCACGCACCATGAGGATGTGCTCCTTTCAATCGATGCGCGAAAGCACGTCATCTGCGAAAAGCCGTTCGCGTTGTCAGTCCGCGAGGCAGAGGAAATGCGCAACGCCGCTGAGCGCGCGCCGGTGGCGACAGCCGTCATGCACGAGTTTCGCTGGGTTCCGGAACGCCAAGCGCTCAAAGAGCTCATCCTCAATGGCCATATCGCACCGTTACGCGAGCTCGAGCTCACCCAACTCGCGACATTTCTGCGCTTAGAGAATACGCAGCGCAAACGCGGCTGGTGGTTCGAGCGGAGCCAAGGTGGCGGCGCCGCCGGTGCGTTGCTTTCACATCTTATCGATAGCGCCACGTGGCTTGCAGGCAAACCTCCCCAGCGCAGTACGGGTTATTTGCGTACGGCAAATCCGCAACGGCAAGATCCCAACGGTACCTTCGCGACCGACGTGGACGACGGCTCGTTTGCGCTCATTGATTATGGCGATGGCGTGATCGCGCGCGTTACCGTGGATGCAACGACGAGCGTTGACTCACTGACGGTCGCCGCGCACGGTGAGAACCGGACGGCCGTTGCCAGCGGCCAAGGTTTGCACCAGATGACTCTTTTCAGCGTCGACCAAGACGAGACATCGGAGCTGGAATGCAAGCCGTCGCCGAACGCTAAATTCGGCGCCGTCGATTTACATGTGCCACCTATTATGGATTTGCTCGACGAGTTTGTGAAACAAATCGAAACCGGCAAAAGCGCCGTCCCGACATTCGCCGAAGCCGTCGCCACCCA
>DASYYA010000110.1:0-9461 GCA_035934355.1 Candidatus Rubrimentiphilum sp.
AAAAACGGAGCAGCTCTACGAGCTGCACATCGTCTCTACGCAGCTGCAGCCGCATATATATCAAAAACCGGAAGCTTCGTCGCATCGGCGACGGTTTGCAACAGGTCACGTGGTTCGAAGCGTCGTTCATGCCCGATCGAGGCAACGGTCGCTGCAATAACGTCGAGGCTTCGCTCGCAACGCAAATGCAGCTTTGCGGCGATCCGGATAAACGCTTTTCCGGCAATAGCGATTTGCGTGGGATCGCGCACGACAACTTGACGCTGCTCGCGGTTCGCAATCAACGCTTCGGCGGCCGCCTCATCGAGGACGCCGTCCACTTTTACAACCGGTCCATCCGGATCGTATCGCTGCAAACCCAGCCGTCCCACCAGCGCGCGTGCTTCCAAGGCGACGGCGTCGATTGTCGGCGCAGCGTCGGCGCCGATCGCAACGATGACCGCGTCATTCCCACCGGCAAGCGCCGCCGTACGATCGATCGCGCCATCGACGATAACCAGCTCGGCTCCATACTCCCCTAAGCGCTCGATGCACGCGCGTAGGTCCGAGGCTTTCGGCGGTCCGGCCAATTCATAAAACGCCGCTTGCCGAACGCGCGCAAAAATCACTTCTCCCGCGGCAGTTTGCCACTCCGAAATATCAACGATCTCCGATGCCGGATGCGCCGGCAATAGGTTGCGCGCCGTCGCAATCAGCGTTTCCGGCAAAAGAAAGAGCCGCGGCTTGGCCGCAAAGTCAACTGCGTCGAGCGCTTCACCGTCGCGGCCGGCAGAACTCAACCCAATACGCACGCCGCGCCGCGTTGCGGCGCTCGCAATCGCGCGCATCGTCACCGTTTTCCCTGCATTCTTTCCGGTTCCGACGACAAAAAGCGATCGATGCTCTTTTTCGCGCGCGAGATCTAGAAGCGTGTCGCCGATCCTCACACGCTGAGGTTCGCCTTACCCTAAACGGAAAACTTTTGCCAGCACAAATGCGACGCCGGTAAGCGCCAAAACGATCCCGGCCCAGCGCTCTGCACCCTCTTCTGCACGCCTTCCCAACATTCGTCCCAATGTTAAACCCAACACGGTCGCGCAAATCGAAACGGCAAAAATCACGGCCAGCGTCAACACCAGCGGCGCGCCGATGAACAAAATCGAAAAGCCGATTCCGAGCGAATCCATGCTGATTGAGAGCGAAGCGGTGAGCAGGCCCCAGCCGCGCGACATATCGATCGGAGATTTGCGCTCCGATTCACGCGTCGCGGCGATAATCATATAACCACCCAAAACGATGAGCGCGCAAAACCCGATATAACCCGCAACATTTCCCAGCAATTGTCCCGCAAGGTGGCCCAGGCCAACGCCGGCGAGATTCATGGTGACCTCGGCCGTGGCAAATGCGAGGCCAATCCGCACTTTCACTGCGCGCGAAACCCCGCGCATGCCCACGCCGATGCCAACCGCAAACACGTCGAGCCCCAGCGAGAGCGCGACGGCGAGGACCTTGAGGAAGATCAAACCAGGCTGCTGACCGCTGCCCGCAGTTGTGAAATGCTAAATGGTTTGTCGAGAAAAATATCCGCGCCCGAAGGTTCGCGCGTATGTCCGGAGATCATGACCACCGGCATGCCTTGCGTTTCTTTGCGCGCGCGCAGCTGCTCGATCAAATCCCGGCCCGAAATGCCGGGGAGCATAAAATCGCAGATGACAAGGTCGAAGTGACGCTCACCTTCAAGCGCCAAAAGCGCGCTTTCTGCATCGTTGGTCGAAACGGTCTCATACGCTTCTGCAGGCAGAATTCGTTCGATTAAGCGGCAAATCGCGGGATCGTCATCGGCGATCAGGACGCGCGGGCGGGGAGTCATGTCGGGCCGTTTCGTCCGTTTGCTTGCTCTCGCCTCGAACGAATCAGGAGGTTTGGTAAAGTTTTCCGTAACGAACGCTGTGGAACGTAAACTCTTCTTTAACCTTGTTAATGTTGCGGCGATCGTGCTGCTTTTACTCATGGTCGGGCCGGTCATTGCGATGCTTGTCGCCGTGCGCCCCGCCGACGTCATTGCAGCGTTTTCTGGAGCCTCGGCACGTAACGCGCTCGGCGTATCGTTACTTGCATCCACAATTGCCGTCGGCGTTGCGACATTTCTCGGAGTTCCTGCAGGTTATGCGCTGGCGCATCGCGCGCGCGGCGTCCGCGCGATCGCTATTGCATTGCTGGCACTTCCTTTAGCATTTCCGCCCGTTGCGTCGGGAATTATGTTGCTTCAAACGGTTGGCAGACGAACATCGCTCGGGGCATTCATGGCGCAACATGGCGTTGTGTTTGTCGACTCGCTGTGGGGAGTGGCGCTCGCGGAATTCTTTGTTGCAGGGTCATTTGTCGCGATCGTTGCTACCGCGGCCTTCTCGACAATCGATCCGATCTATGAAGAGTCTGCGCTCACGTTGGGGACGAAGTCCTCGTCGGTATTCTTTCGCGTTGCATTGCCGCTGGCGGCACCTACCTTGCTCGCGGGCATTGTGCTTGCATGGATGCGCGCCATCGGCGAATATGGCGCAACTTCGATCGTCGCGTACCATCCGACGGCGCTTCCCGTGCAACTCTATGTCACGTTGTCCGCGCAAGGTGTGGCTGCGGCACTCGCGCTGAGCTACGGATTCGTGGTCCTGGCCGCGGCTATCATCGCACTTCAATGGGCTCTGCGACAGCGCGTCGTATAACCTGATCGTGCTTGATCGCGTTTTCGCGCCCGACTCGGCGTTTCAAAACCGTTTCTTCTTCTTAGCCAAGCGTTTCGTTGCCGGAAAAACAATCGAAACTGCGCTCGAGGCAGTCGCGCAGCTCAACGCTGCGGGAATGAGCGCGTCGCTGGATTTTCTCGGCGAGGACATATTCGAGCGGCGCGATGCCGAGAAGACCCGAGATATTTATTTGGAGATGCTTTCGGAGATCAAACGTTCGGAACTCAATACGAACGTTTCGGTAAAGCTGACGGCGATCGGCCTGGTTATCGACGAAGACTTTGCATTCGAAAACCTGCTGGCAATCATTGAGAAAGCACAGGGAAATGCCGATCCCTTCGTGCGCATCGACATGGAGGGCTCCGCAGTCACCGGCGCCACGCTCCGATTATTCGAACGCGCCTACGCATTGCATCGCAGCGTCGGACCGGTACTTCAAGCCTATCTCAAGCGCACGCCGCGCGACGTCGAACGAATGATCCAACTCGGCGCGCGCGTTCGCATTTGCAAAGGCGCCTATAACGAACCGCCCGCGATTGCCTACAAAGAGATGCCGCGGATTCGCGAGCAGTACCTGCTCTGTGCGCGCGAACTGCTCACATCAGGAAACTATCCCGGCATTGCAACGCACGATCGGCGGCTCATTGCAGCCATCAAAGCATTTGTGCGCTCCAACAACATTGCACGCGACCGCTTCGAGTTTCAGATGATCTACGGCGTACGGCCGGCGCTCCAGCGCGAACTCGTTGCCGAAGGGTATCGGCTGCGCGTCTATGTCCCGTTTGGCACGCACTGGGCGAAGTATTTTTATCGCCGAGTTGCCGAACGCAAAGAAAACTTGCTCTTTGCGCTCTCGTCGATGTTCTCGCGCTAAGTGCGTGCGGTAATTCAAAGAGCGTCACGCGCCGAAGTACGAGTAGACGGCAAATCGATCGGCGCGATCGAAGGCGGTCTGGTCGTGCTCCTCGGTGTCGGAGTGGACGACTCCGAGAACGATGCCAAACAGATGGCGGAAAAGATTGCCAACCTGCGCATCTTTCGCGACGATGCTGGCTTGATGAATCGCAGCGTCGGCGAAGCCGGCGGCGGGATCTTGCTGATCTCGCAGTTCACGCTCCACGGCGACGCGCGCAAAGGCCGGCGCCCATCCTTCATTACCGCGGCGCCGCCGGAAAAGGCCGAACCACTCTACGAGCTCGTCGGAAAACTCTTAAAACATGAGGGCTTAAACGTGGAGCGCGGCGAGTTCGGCGCAATGATGGACGTAGAACTGGTTAACGACGGCCCGGTGACAATTCTTCTCGATACGAAGAAACTGTTTTAATGTTGCACCGCGATGTCTCACAGTACTGCGTCACGGTGTCTTGCTCCGGAGCGATGCCATAATATGCGCTATATCTTTACGATCCTGGTCCTGGGTTTTGTGTTTGCGACCCTAGCAGCCACACCTAGTCGTCAGTCACCGCGCCTGCCAGACACTCCCGCTGGACGCACTTTCGGCGCGTGGCTCGCGGCGTTCAATACCGGGGATCCGGCGAAGATTAGGGCTTACTTGCGCAAGTACCATCCCGCAGCGGCGAAAGCATCGATCGCCGACGAGTTGCGGTTTCAATTCATGACGGGTGGGTTCGACATCCGCAAAATCCTGGCGTCTTTCAAAACACGATTGAAGGTTCTCATCCAGGAACACGACTCTGACCAGATGGCCCAGCTTGACTTCGCGCTGCAGAACACGCCGCCATACCACGTTCGCGAACTTACATTAGAGCCTGCGCAGCGTCCCGCTGACGTGACGATCGAGCACCTCCCACAGTCGCAGCTCATTGCAACAACACAAAAATTAATAACGGAAGATGTGGCGGCGCGACGCTTCGCCGGCGCAATATTGATCGCTAAGCGAGGGAAGGTGGTATACGCGCAAGCTTCTGGGTTTGCGGACCGCGCTAAAAGGATACCAAATACGCTGAATACGCGATTCCGAATTGGATCGATGAATAAGATGTTTACGGCGACAGCGATCATGCAGCTCGTCCAGTCGGGAAAGATCGATCTCGACCACTCTGTTGGAACGTACCTGCCGGACTATCCGAATAAGACGGTAGCCTCGAGCGTCACCATTCGGGAGCTTTTGATGCACACTGGTGGAACCGGAGATATTTTCGGCCCTCAGTACGAAAAAAATCGTCTCAAACTCCGTTCACTCCAAGATTACATCGACCTTTATGGAAAGCGCGGCCCGCAGTTCAAGCCGGGTAGCCGTTTCGCATACAGTAACTATGGATTCATCATTTTAGGAGATGTTATCCAAAAGGTATCCGGCGAAGACTATTACGCCTACGTGCGCGACCACATTTATCTTCCCGCCGGCATGACCTCCAGCGGATCGGAGCCGGAACACGTGGCCGTACCAAACCGCAGTGTTGGTTACACGCTCAACGATCGGCTCCAGTGGGTTCCCAATTCCAATATGCTTGGCTATCGTGGAAGTCCAGCCGGTGGCGGATACTCTACGGTAGGCGACCTATTGAAGTTCGCACAGGCGCTTGTTGCACATAAATTCCTGAACACGCGCTATACCGAAATGATGACGACCGGCAAAGTTGCCATGCCGGGCGGGTTCAAATATGGTTTCGGCTTTGGCGACGAGATGCACAATGGTTTACGCTGTTTCGGGCACAATGGCGGAGCACCAGGTATGGCCGGCGATCTAAAAATCTGCGACGACGGCTATACGATCGTGACGCTTGCCAACGTCGATCCACCGGCCGGTCGCATATCGGACTTTATCGCGACCCGGTTACCCTTGGCTGCGGCTCGTTTCTAGTTTCATTGAGAAGGCGTGACGTTGGTAAAGGTTCCATCGGAGTAGGCCAGGCGCGTGGCAAAACAGCGCATCGCGTGCCCTTGCGCCGTGGCATTTGTTGATGGAACGATAAACGTTACGTCGCGTTGCGCTCCGGGCAGTAGCTCGGGGTTGATCCGCGAAACCGCGCTCAGCCGAACGTAACGAAAGTTCCGGTAGAAATCGACCGCGAGTACGATTCCATCGATGGGTTTCGTCGCATTGCTTTGAACGGTCGCCGTCAACGTGATCGAACGCTCGGCTTGGATCGCATCGCACCGCGGAATCGACACCGGCAGACGCTGCGGCGAACCGCATCCTCCCAACGCACCCACGACGAGAATGAAAACCGCGAATCTCATTCGTTGATATCGGCGATCCGTTCGGCGCGAATGATTTTATCGGACTCGATCAATCTGCCAAGCACGTCTGCGCCTGCAATAACGCGTCCGAAGACCGTGAAATCGCGATCCAAATGCAGCTGCGGCGATAACGTGATATAAAACTGCGTTCCGGCCGAATCGCGAATCGCATGTGCATTGGGCGGATTGGTGTAGTTCATTCCCATTGAAAGAACGTAGCCGGCCTGTTCGATCGGATTCTCTTCGGCCGGAATCATGTACCCGGCGTCGCCGTTACCGGTGTTTGTGGGGTCGCCGGTTTGCACGACGAAGTCGGGCACGATGCGGAACCATACATTGTTGTCGTAATAGCCGGAATTGACCAAGTTTAAGTAATTTTCGGTCGTCAATGGCGCCCACTCCGGAAATAGTTCCAGATAAATATTGCCTTGCGTCGTGACCAGCCGGACACGCGGATGCGGCCCTTTCGCCGGACCGGTAAAAAGTTTTATCGTCGTAGGATTAAGCGTGAGGCGCGAATCGATCCGGGCGGCGGATGGTTTTTGTGCCAGTTTCGCCGACGGCGTGCGCGGCAATACGGGAAGGGAAGCCCACGGATCCGCGACCGGCGCGGGCGTGCGAACGCCGTGCGGAATTGCCTTTAAGTGGTCGGTCAGCGCGCCGCCTTGCAGCACTTTGATCGACTCGAGCGTCTGTTCTTGCACGCGCCATGATGGATCGCCGGTCAGCGGCTGCAGATATGCGACCGCGGTTTTATCACCGCGGCGCCCGAACGCGCGTACGGCCGCAATGCGCACCAGTTCGCTTGAATCTTGCAAGCCGCGTTGCAGCGTTTCGACCGACGCGACTTTCGCGTACGCGCGGAAGAGTGTCCACATAATATGCCAGCGCACATACGAGTCGGGTTCGCTTCTAAATGCACGGTCAAGCGATGAGACGATTTGCGGCGCCAGCGGGCTTAAATGAAATGCTTCAAGTGTGGTCGCCGCGCGCCCGCGCACGATCACGTCGGCGGTCCCCAGCAGCTCGCGAATGCGGCGAACCGCGCGTTGTTCCTGGCCGGTCGAAAGCGTGCGTGCTGTCTCGAGCCGATCGATCGCATCGAGCGCCGCCACTTGCACCGGACCCGCGTTGTCATGTAGCAGCGCGCTCAGAACGGCTGGCGCAGCGCTGCCCGTGCCAATGAGCCCGAGCCCGTAGACGCTCATCGCGCGCAAGGCCAGGTTGCGATCGTGGACACGCGGTAGCAGCAATGGCACGCCGTAGGGATTCTTGCTGCGCCCGATCGCCAGGGCCGCGCGAATGGCAACGGCCGGATCGCACGACCGGAGAAAGCCGGCAAGGGCTCCATTGCCCAGGGTCCGAGCGGCCTCGAACCGGGTCATTTCAACGGCGAACCCCGCAGGAGGCTGGCAGGCGGCCGCTACCTCGATGGGAGCGCTCGCCAGAATTAAGCTAAAAAACAGACGCAAGAGCACGCAAGAACCAACTTTCAGGGCCGAACTTGCGTTCTAGTATATGGAGCATGAGATTGCCGTCCTTCTGGGGCGGCGCAAAGAACCGAGGTATAAGACTTCATATGAACACCCCCAACGGCCCACTGAAGAAAGCCGGCGGCATGACCGTCCGTGAAGCCGGCCAAAAAGGCGGCGAGACCGTCAAGAAAAAGTACGGACCCGAATTCTACGAGCAGATTGGACGCAAAGGCGGCCAGGCGACGAAGAACGCGCACGGCCACGCATTTTACGAACAGATCGGTAAGAAGGGCGGCAAAAAGGGCGGCGAAGCAACGCGCGACCGCTACGGCCCGAACTTCTACGAGCAGATCGGCCAAAAAGGCGGCCAAAAAGTCAAACAGCTCATTGAAGAGGGTAAACGTGCCGCAGCCGCTGCCGCCGCAGAGAGTCAAAAGAAAGCCAGCTAAGCCGGCTCTGGCCGGTTCGCTGCTGGCGGTAGCGACGCTAGCCGCCGCAATCAGCGCGAGTCCGCAAACGGCTCGCGCTATCGTTGTGCCCGAAATGCATTCCAGCGCGAGCGCCTCACCGGCGCCCAACCAAAACGCGCTGCCGCTGGATTCGAGCCTTTTCTTGGTGCTCGACGACACGATCAGTTCCCGCGGACAAGCCGGCACTACGGCGCGCGCACATTTGCGCGATCCGATCGTCGTTGGCGGCATAACGGTCGCACCCAAGAATGCACCCGTGCAGATCACGGTCGTCCACACGCAAGGCGCGCAGATGGGTAACGTCGATGGCTCGGTTGATATTTACATTGAACCGTTGGCGCTCGCCAACGGCAGCTCGTTGCCGCTCGTCACGCCGACGGCGCACATCGATCCGCACATTTCCGCGGGTCAAGCGTCAACGCGCGAAATTAGCGACACGGTCCAAGATATTTTCATCCCGTACCACTACCTGTATCACATGTTGCGTAAGGGAATGGAAGTCAATTTGCATCCGGGTACCGTGATCCGCGCACGCACCGGAGCCGAACTCCGTGCAGTTCGCGGCGCAGTCGCTATCGTGACGCCGCCACCGCTTCAGGGCGGAGTCGGCACGCCGACCGCGCCGTTCAAGCCGGCGACCGTCGCGACGCCCGCGGGGTTCTCAACGCCGGCACCGAAGCCGTCGGCGAGTGTTCAACCCAAACCTCAAACCACGTAATTTTTAAACGGAGTTGCCTATGAAACGTGTGCTTGTTGCACTCGCGGTTTTTTTATTTGCTGCGACGCCCGCGAAGATTCCCGACACGCCGTTACCCGGCGAGCTCGCATTTGTTAATTCTGTCACCAAAGATTTGAACGCGCGCTTCCCCAATCCGGCAGCGGCCGAGAAAGCCGGTTATTTTCGCTACAACAACGAGGACAGCACGGGCGCAATCAGTTACACGGATCTCAATTGGACGAGTAAAACCCCTAAGCACCCGACGCAGCTCTGGTACGACGTGAAAGGCCGTTTGCTCGGCGCGGATTTTTCGCGTCCGATCACAATGCCCGACACCGGACCCCCGAAGGTTTGGGGCGTCAATCCGCAGCGCTGGTTCAAATTCTGCCGGCGTCCATGCACCGGACACATTCACTGGATAGCGCGCAATCCCGACGGAACGCTGAAGTACGGCCTCGCAGTTTCCGGAATGTCATTTATGGCAGCCGGCGGCAATTTGGAGCATCCGCAAGTCGCGACGCTCGTAAAAATGGGCAAAGTCAAAGATCCGTCAACGGTGGTAAAGATCTTCGAGCTGCCGGCGATGTGGGATATGGAGATGTGGGTCATCCCGAACCCAAGCGGCGCATTCGCGTCAGCGAATCCTCTCGTTCATCCGTCTAAGGCCAACGCTAAAGGCGAAATGTAAGGACGCTCGCGGGAGCGGCGTGGGACTCAATTCGAGAAATGCAATCTCGAATGACCAGACAAATGCCCTAGTGAGCTCTTTTTAACTTCTCGAATTGAGTGCCACGCCGCCCCCACTCGCTATTAAAATACTGAAGCTAAGCTCAGCCACAAAGGGCGAGAGCCTAACCCTCGATCCGAGAAG
>DASYYA010000159.1:0-11720 GCA_035934355.1 Candidatus Rubrimentiphilum sp.
TCTGCAAAAAGCTCGTGCGGCGGCTTTTGCCGATCCCAAGACCGACGTCAAGAGCAAAGTCAACATCGATTCACAGTTACTTCAAGCTTACCTGAAAGCGAACGACTCGGCGTCGGCCTCACGCATTCAGGCAGAGATCAGTCAGATCGATCCCGGCAACACGACCACGAAGCGGCTGATCGGCAATCAGGATCTGGCCGCGGGCAACGCCGCGTCCCGCGCCGGCAACCACCAAGAAGCGCTCAACGATTTCCTGAAAGCGGTTCAGGACGGCGATACGGGCGTGCAGGTCACAGGCTACGCCTCCGCAGCGTTGGAAGAAAATGACTTGCTAAATAAGATCCAGTCAACGACGGCTAACGACTACATTACCAAGATGAAACCGTACGCGGACAAGGCGCTGGCGCTCAACCCAAACGACCCTCTTGCAAATTTCGCCTTAGGCGTGGCGATGACAGGAGCATGGATCGTCGGCGGTAAGACGCGAGCTGACTACAAGACGCAAGCTGTGGCCGCGCTGAACAAGGCGAAGGCGGCGGCGCAAGCACAAGGCAACATCGCACTCTCACTTAACATCGATAACTTTCTGAAGCAGAACATCAAATAAATGTACCAGGACTTTACGCGGGACGAGGCCAATGGTGCGGCTTTCTACGGGAGGACTTAGATAGTGTTTGGCGGTTTCATGGCATTCATGAACAGGGGCGGCTGGGATATGTACCTGCTCCTGCTCATCTCAATCGTGGGTCTGGCTATCGTGATCGAGCGACTGTGGTTCTTCGCCCAGCAGCACGGTGATACCAAAGGCCTACTGAAAGCGATCGGACAGCGCATCGCCCAAGACGACATCGACGGTGCAATTAAGGTCTGCCGCTCGCAGCGCGGGATGCTTCCCAAAATCCTGGAGTTCGGATTGCTGCGCGGTGAAAAGAACCGCGCCGATATCACCGACGCGCTCTCCATCGCGTTGATGGAACATCTCAATTCGCTCGAGCGCGGACTGGCAATCATCGGTACGATTGCGGTCATCTCGCCGTTCGTCGGATTGTTTGGTACGGTGCTCGGCATCATTCGGGCCTTCGACGACATTGCGCTCAAAGGGAACTCGACGCCCTCGGTTGTGGCGGCCGGCGTTTCGGAAGCGTTGATCACCACGGCAAGCGGTCTGATCATCGCAGTCATCGCGGTTGTGTTCTTCAATTATTTCAAGAGCCGCATCAAGACATACAATCAAGAGATGATTGTGGCGGCCAATCAAATGGCCGAGATGCTGCACTTCCACAACACAGGTTCGCCGATCCCAACCGATCTCTACCAACCCACCGGCGCAACCAAGTAATCTCCTAGAGGTTCGCCATGGGACTGCTGTCCGCAAAACAGGACGAAGAAGTGATGGCAGAGATCAACATCACGCCCTTCACGGACGTGCTGCTGGTCCTGCTGATCATTTTCATGATCCTGGCTGCACTGCTTACGCCTCCTGGGTTCGAGAAGCAGCTGCCGAATAATAATAATTCGAGTAATCCGACGCCACCCAAGAAAAACGAGATCGAAGTTGACGTCAACAATAAGGGCGTGATCTTTGTTGATGGCGTCAAAACCGATCAGTATGGCGTCTATAACGTGATGGTTATCGATCGCCTCAAGCGCGGCAACAAACACGTTTCGATTATCGCCGATGCGAAGGCGCCGTACGGCGTCATCATCCGTATTCTCGATGCGGCTCGTCTAGCCGGCCTCGAGGACGTCGGGTTCGTTACTTCTTAAGGACGAGGTAAAAACGTCGTGGCTGTTTCCACTGGTCAAGGTGAAGAAGAGGTCATGTCAACGATCAACATCACGCCCTTCACGGACGTGTTGTTGGTTCTCCTGATCATCTTCATCATTTTGGCAGCCGTCACCAAAGAGCCGCCGCTTCCGATGGCCAAAAACCGGCAAAAAGTATTTCCATCGCAGATCTTGGTCATCATCGACAAAGACAACAAGATCGAAATCGGCTCGAATGTCGTGACCATTCAGGAAGCCAAAGGGGCGTTTGCCGACCTGCAAAATAACACCGGCCATAAATTCAAAACCGTGATCATCAAAGCCGACCCACGCGCCACGTACGGAACTGTATTGCAAGTTATGGACGCTGCCCGCGGCGAGAATCTAACCGAATTCGGTTTGGCTAACAAGGTCGAGGGAAGCAAGACGTAGTGCGCTGCCGCCGGAGTATCTTTACAATCGCTGGAGATGATGTTGCTCCGATTCTAGACGCGAGGAAGGAGCATAGCCGTAGTTCTGTGACTGACGAGCAACGACGAATCGGAGCAAAAGCATCCCAGCCCTTCGGGTCGCGGCAGCGACATCGCGCAGGCGGCGTTGCTCTTCGCTCGCATATCGCAACGTATATTGTCGCTCATCGCGCCTTGCCTGCGCGAGGCGGTGCTCGCGACGATTGCAATGCTATTCCGGTGGCGGCGCACTAATGCCGCACCAGATGCTCACGACCAACACGCGGGTCCGCAGCTTTTTGGGCTGGGCGTTTGTCATTTCCGTTCTGATCCACTTGGTTGCCGCGCCGATCTTCCCGAGGCTAAAGCAGAACAACCAAGATCAAGAAGTCGAAAAGGTACAAGTCACCAAGAAAATCGTGGTGAAAGTGCCGACGCCGCCGCCCCCGACGCCGACCCCACCGCCGACGCCGACTCCGCCGCCGCAAGCGACGCAACCGCCGCAAACGCAGCCTCAACCGAAGCTCAGACTCAACGTGCCGAAGACGACCAGCAAATCAAGCTCGTCGACGACCACCAACCGGTACATTCCGCCGAAGTCCGGATCCGAACAGGGCGTACCGCAAGGCGTCGGAACTGCAGCACCGCACGTTGCGATCACGGCCCCGCCTGGAACGCCCAAACCGTCGTGCGGCAATCCCTATGCGGACGCGACCGTGGTGCAGCAAGTTTCACCGGACTATCCGGAGAGTGCGCGCGAGCTCGGCTTAGGCACGGTCACGGTTCAAGTGCAAGTCACGGTCGGGCCGACGGGAGCGCTTCTCGGTACAAAAATCTTCCAAAGCGGCGGCAACATGTCGCTCGATCAAGCAGCTATTTCGGCGGCACGCCAGTCCACGTACTCGCCGAAGATTGTCAACTGCCAAAAAGTGACCGGCGACTACCTCTTCAAGGTAACGTTCGACCCGAATCAATAACGCGCGCAATCGCAAGATCCTGATCGCAGCCTTTGCGATCTCGATCCTTCTGCATTTGCTGATCGCCGCCGATTGGTACTGGCGCAATCCGGTGGCGCCGGTTCAAGAAGAGATCACCAAAGCGCGGATCGTTCAAATATCGCGTACGACGCCGCCGCCGGCACGAACGCCTGCGCCCAAGCCTTTACGCGCGTCGGCACAAAAAGCGCAAAAATCGCCAAAGCACATCTCGGTCCCACAATTGCGTTCGCATGCGGGCAACGCGAGTGCGCAGAGAGCGGTAGCTGTGCAACCGACGCCGCGACCCGTCCCGGCCAGGGCGACACCAGCCACTGGCTGTCCCAGGCCAAACGCGAGTCCGGCGTTAGCCGCAACGCCCGACGTTGCGCAACTTTCGGCAAGTGCGCGCGCCAGCCGCGTGAGCGGCGTCGCCGCGATCGACGTCTCGCTCGATGCCGATGGCCACGTCCTCGACACCAAAGTTGCGCGCTCGTCCGGCAACATCGGATTGGACGCCGGCGCGATTGCGATGGCGCGAAATGCCGGCTATTCCCCAAAATACATTGCTTGCAAAGGCGTGGCAAGCGTCTATACATTCACCGTCCGGTTCGTTGCTTGGTAACAACCGTGAAAGCGGCGAGCAGCATGGGGCTCAATCCGCGAAGTTAAAAAGAGGTCACTACGGCATTGTGTTTGGTCATTCGAAATTACATTTCGCGGATTGAGTCCCACGCTGCTCACCGGTTTAGAGGCGATCGCATACAGAGCGAGGTAACGTCGCCGCGTGACGTTTATCCAAGCCGTGGCGCTCGCGCTTTTGCAAGGCGTAAGCGAGCTCTTTCCAATCAGTAGTCTTGGACAAACGATTTTGATTCCGGCATTGCTGCACTGGCATTTCAATCGATCCGATCCGTCTTTCTTGGCGTTTGTGACGGTCTTGCATTTAGGAACGGCATTGGCGCTGGTGATCTTCTATCGCGCCACGTGGGTGCGGATCGTACGCGCCTTTTTTGCCAGCGTGCAGCGCGGAAAAATTTCAGATTCGGACGAAAAACTGGCATGGCTACTTATTGCCGGCACGATTCCGGTGGGCATCGCCGGAGTTCTGCTCAAAGACACCGTGCAACGGTTCTTTGGCAGCGCGGAGTTCGCGGCAGTGTTTTTAATGATCAATGCGGGCGTGATGTTCGTCGGCGAGTATTTGCGCAAGCAGCAGAAAGCGCGGATGGGGCGGCGCGACAAACCGATCGCGTCATTGTCGTGGGCGCAGAGCTTCGGCGTTGGAATTGGACAAGCGTTTGCGCTGTTTCCTGGCATCTCGCGTTCGGGCGCCTCAATGGTTGCAGGATTGGTTTTCGATCTTAATCATGAAGATGCAGCGAACTATTCATTCTTGCTGGCGACACCGGTGATTTTGGCGGCCGCACTCTTTGAGATCGGCGATCTCGGCGGACCGGGAGGTCATCGCGTGCTCGTCCAAGCGGTTATCGGAGGCATTCTCGCCGGCATCGCGGCGTATGCTTCGGTTGCTTTCTTGGTACGGTATTTCCGCCGCAATGATTTGCGCCCGTTCGGCTGGTATTGCTTACTCTTTGGCGCTGCCTGTCTCGCGCTTGCGCGCATGGGGGTTATTCAGTGAAAGCTCTTGCCATCGGTCTGTTTGTCATTTTTTTGATTGCCGCCGTACTTGCGTTTACCGGAGCGGCGCACTTTAGCCATATCCTTGGTTTCGATGGAACGCGGCATGTGAAACATACGATTGTGTACGCAATTCTCGCGGTGCTCTGTCTGCTTTGGGCGAGAATGGCACCGGCGGCAACTTGACCCATTTCCGATCGAGCGGCGAGGTTGCCATGGTTGACGTTTCGCAGAAAGCGCTAACGGTGAGAACTGCCCGCGCGCGAGCTCGCGTTCGGCTTGGAACGGCAGCGGCCAAAGCGCTTCGCGATGCCGGCCTCTCAAAAGGCGATGCGCTCAGCGCGGCGCGCCTCGCCGGCATTCTTGCGGCAAAGCAAACGCCTGCGCTCATTCCGCTTGCGCACACGATCCCGCTGGGTGAAGTGGAAGTGAACTTTCAGTGGGACGACGACGTGCTTGTGATCGAGGCGGCGGCGCGCACGTCGGCGCAAACAGGAGTCGAGATGGAAGCGATGGTCGCGGCGTCGGTGGCAGCGTTGACGATTTACGATATGACCAAGGCGATTGAAAAAGGCATCGCGATCGAAAGTATTGCGCTCTTGGAAAAGACGGGCGGCAAGAGTGGAACATGGATCGCGCCTAAATAGCGCGCCTCGCGTTGCGCTGATCGTGCTCTCGGATCGCGCAGCTTCGGGAGGACGACCCGATGCATGTATTCCGGTCATGAAAGAAAAATTGGGTCGCGCCTATGAAGTCGTGCGCGAGAAGGTGCTGCCCGATGATACGGCTGCGTTGCAGGCGGAACTGATCGATATTTGCGATTCGGGCACGGCTTCGATCGTGCTCACCAGCGGAGGAACCGGGCTTTCGCCGCGCGACCGTACGCCCCAAGCGACTGCGGCGATTCTCGACTACGAGGTTCCCGGCATCGCCGAAGCGATTCGCGCCGCGTCGTTGAAGCTGGTGCCGACAGCGATGCTGTCGCGTGCGCTGGCAGGGGTGCGCAACAAGACGCTGATCGTCAACCTGCCGGGTAGTCCGAAAGCCGTGGATGAGTCACTCGGCGTGATTCTTGCGGTCCTCCCGCACGCCGTCGAGTTACTCGAAAGCCGGAAGTGAATTTCGCGCAAGCGCAAGCGTACATCTCGGATCTGATCAACGAATCCGCTTCTCGCCGCGAGCCATACCGTTTGGACCGCATGCGCAGTTTTTTGCGCGCGCTTGGCGATCCGCAAAATACGTATCCGACGATCCACGTCGGCGGTACGAGCGGAAAAGGATCGACGTGCACAATGCTGGCCTCGGTCCTGACCGCATCGGGAAAACGCACAGGCTTGCATACCAAACCGCACATGCGCTCGATGACCGAGCGCGCGCGGATCGACGGCCAGCCGATCGCCGAAGAGCGCTTTGCCGAGTTAGTAGAACGGATGATATCTGCAACGGATCGGGTTGCAGCCGAGTTTACGAAGCCCTCCTATTATGAAGCGTTGCTGGCTCTAGCCTTTCTCTATTTTGCTGAGGTGCGCGTGGATGTTGCCGTCGTCGAAGTTGGGATCGGCGGCAAACTCGACGGAACGAATGTTTTGACTCCTTTGGTGAGCGTCATCACAAACATTGGGCTCGACCATACTGAGATTCTTGGCGAAACGCTCGAGGCGATTGCCGCAGACAAAGTGGGAATCGCTAAACCGGGCGTGCCCCTGCTAAGCGCCGTGGAGGATCCGGGTGCGCGCGCTGTCATTGAAGCGCGATGCACGGAAGTGGGTGCCCCATTTATTTACGTTCCCGATCGCATCGCTATTTCGGATATTGAGTCCGAGCCGTTCAGTCAGCGCCTCACGCTAACGACTGACGACGCAAAATACAAGCTCGTGCTGCCGGTCTTAGGTGCCTTCCAGCAGCAAAATGCGGCATGTGCGGTCCTTGCACTCGAGCAGCTGCCGGAGACGCTGCGCCCGTCGACGGTTACGGTTGAGCGAGGGCTCTCGCGGTTGGATCTGCCGGGGCGAATGGAGTATTTTCCGTCGCACCCCGGCGTTGTTTTCGATGTGGCGCACAATCCCGATAAAGCTGCACACTTGACGGCTGCGCTTGCCGAGCGTTTTGCCGGCAAGCGCTTTACATTTGTCACTGCGGTCGGCGAGAGTAAAGACGCGCCCGCGATGCTGCGCGTCTTCGCGCAGCTGCCCAGTTCGTTTATATTCACATCGTTCGATGCGCGTGGACGCGCTGCCATCAAGCCGCAGCGTCTTGCAAGCTTGGCTGAAAGCGAAGGCTTATGGGGACGCGCGATCGCCGATCCAATCGAAGCGTTCACCGTTGCGCGCCGCAACGCAGGTGGCGAGGACATCGTCGTCGTCACCGGGTCGACGTTCGTTGTAGCGGAATTGCGCGAATGGTGGATGGAAAACGTCCTTGCAACTGAGTCCTCGCGTTAATAATCGCGGTTCGTTACACATCCGGGATCGGGCGCTACGCTGGGGTGAGCGAACGTATCTCATGGGCATTGTGAACGTGACACCCGATTCGTTTTCGGGCGACGGGATCGAAGAGACCGATCTGGCGGCCGCCTATGGCGTCGTGCAGTTGGAGCGGGGCAGCGATATTTTGGATATCGGCGCGGAATCGACGCGTCCGGGTCATCAACCGGTCTCCGCGAAAATAGAACAAGATCGCCTGCTTCCGGTCATTGCTGAAATACGGCGGCG
Source organism: Candidatus Rubrimentiphilum sp. (assembly GCA_035934355.1). GTDB lineage: Bacteria > Vulcanimicrobiota > Vulcanimicrobiia > Vulcanimicrobiales > Vulcanimicrobiaceae > Rubrimentiphilum. The sequence continues at coordinate 7,543 of DASYYA010000159.1, forward strand.
TTTGCCGTCTGCATTTCTTTCCGCCGACACGTATAAGCCCGATGTTTTGCGAGCCGCGCAACGCGCGGGCGCCGATATCTTGAACTCGGTGTGGGGATTGCCCGACGAGTTGCTCGCCGTCGCCGCGGAACTGGAAATGCCGGTCGTCGCGATGCACAACAAAACTGAAGCGACATATGCCGGCAGCGTTATGGACGACGTGCTGCGGTTTCTCGAGAATGCGGGGCAACGTGCGGTAGCCGCGGGCATCCCGCCGGAGCATGTCATGCTCGATCCGGGGATTGGGTTTGGAAAAACCGCCGACCAGAACATTGAGGTGCTGCGATGGCTCGATCGGTTGCCGGCACTGGGTTTCCCGACGGTACTCGGGACGTCGCGCAAATCCACAATCGGCAAATTGACCGGACGCGAACCCGGCGACCGTGCGTATGGCACCGCTGCCACTACGGCGCTCGCAGTCGCGGCCGGCATCGATATCGTCCGCGTGCACGATGTATCCGAAGCGCGTGATGTCGTTCGCGTTGCCGATGCGATCGTGCGAGACTGGAGACCTGACGGATGGATCTGATTCGTCTGGATGAGATTCGCACGCACGGGCGTCACGGAGCCAACCCCGGCGAGCGTGACGCGGCGCAGGTCTTTGAGATCGACGTCCAACTCGAAGTCGACCTTCGCGTGGCGGAATCGAGTGACAACCTCCACGATACCATTGACTACGCCGGATTACGCGAAGCAATTGCGCACGTGGTGGAGACAACATCGTTTGCGCTTCTCGAACGGTTGGGTGGCGAAATCTTGCACACGCTCTTTCACGATCCCCGAATCGCACGCGCGGAGATCACAATCGCGAAACCCCATGTCCTTGAAGGTGCGACGCCCTCCGTTACGCTGCGACGCGATAACCCGGCATCTGTCTCGCGGTGACGCGCGCCGGAATTGGAATCGGAGCGAATAGTGGCGATGCGCGGACCAACGTCGTCGTGGCAATCGATGCGCTCGGGCGGCTTGGGACGCTCGTGGCCCGCTCGCGTTTATATCGCACGAAACCGTGGGGCAAAACCGATCAGCCCGATTTCGTCAACGCTGCGGCAATTATCGAAACGGCGTTGACACCGCGCGAGCTTCTGGATGGTTTAAAACAGTTGGAGACTGAGCTCGGCCGCACGCCCGGCGCGCGCTGGGGTCCGCGCGTTATCGATCTTGATATTCTTTTTTATGGGGATGTGCAGCTCGACCAACCGGGCTTGCGGATTCCGCATCCGCGCCTCCACGAGCGCGCTTTTGCATTGATTCCACTCGCTGAAATTGACTCGCGATACGCCGAGGCTGCCGCTGCGTTGCCCGCAGCGGAACGCGAAGGAGTCGAAGCGAACCCGTAGCCCTCCATGTCACCCGATCCTCTTCTGGAGCGCGTGCGCTCGCTGGTGCGGATATTCCTCGAAACCGATCTCATGCGCTTGCGCATTGAGAGCGACGGCGAACATATTGAATTACGCCGTAAAGTCGCACCACATGCGCCGCGGCATCGCGGTGAACGCGCGCGGAAGATTGCGGTCGAAGAAAACACGCCGCCCGCTGAGGCCATCAAAGCGGATCTCGTGGGCATCGTTCATTTAAGCCGGCCGATTCCGGCCCAAGGCGAGCACATCGAATCGGATCGCGAACTCGCGTATGTCGAAGCGCTCGGCATTCGTAATCCCGTCCGCTCGCTCGGCCCCGGCCGCCTGGTATCGATTTGTTGCCATGAGGGGCAGCCGGTTGAATACGGACAGGTCCTCTTCGAGATCGTCCGAGCTTCCTAGTGTGTTGTCTCAGGAGTGCCCTTGCAATCGCCGAAGATAATTTCCGGCTCAGTTGAGGCGCGAGGAAGGAGCATAGCCAGAGTTCTATGACTGACGAGCAACGACGAATGAGCCGGAAATTATCCCGGCCCTCCGGGTCGCGGCAACGCCTTCGCGCAGGCCGCGTTGCTCTTCGCTCGCATATCGCGGCGGATATTGTCGGTCATCGTGCCTTGCCTGCGCGGGGTGGTGCTCGCGACGATTGTAAGGCTACTCCCGAGGCAGCACACTAGTGTTCAAAAAAGTTTTGATTGCCAATCGCGGCGAGATTGCATTACGTATTAACCGCGCGTGTCGCGAACTCGGGGTAAAGACGGTCGCGATCTTTTCCGAAGCCGATCGGGAATCGCTGCACGTGCGTCATGCAGATGAAGCATTTTGCGTAGGTCCGGGACCCGCGGCCCGCTCGTATTTGAATATTCCAAATATTATTTCGACCGCGTTGATTACGCAGTGCGACGCAATCCATCCGGGGTACGGGTTTCTCGCCGAAAACGCGCGCTTCGCCCAGATTTGCGCCGATCACGGTTTGGCGTTCATCGGTCCAGCGCCCGATGTGATCGCGATGATGGGCGATAAAGCGACGGCGAAACGAGTCATGCGCGAAGCCGGCATCGCGATAACGCCGGGAACCGATATCCTCGAATCAGTCGATAAGGCGCGGCGAGCTGCGCGCGATCTCGGTTATCCGGTCTTGCTCAAAGCGACTGCCGGTGGGGGCGGGAAAGGCATGCGCGCGGTCAACGGGCCGGACGAACTCGAGCGAGCGTTTGCGGCAGCCGGTAGTGAAGCCGAAGCGTCCTTTAAAGACGGCCGTCTTTATATGGAGAAATTGATCGTCAATCCGCGTCATATCGAAGTGCAAGTGTTGGGCGATAATTTTGGTACGCGTGTGCATTTAGGCGAACGGGATTGCTCGATCCAAAAGCCGTCACATCAGAAACTGATCGAAGAAGCGCCTGCCGTCAATCTCTCCGTCAAGGCACGCGATGCGCTGCATACCATGGCATTAAAAGCGGGCAAAGCCGTGAACTACACAAATGCGGGGACGCTCGAGTTTTTAGTCAGTGGCGACCGCGCGTATTTTATGGAAATGAACACGCGCATTCAAGTAGAGCATCCGGTAACGGAAATGGTGTACGACATCGATCTCGTGAAAGAGCAAATTCGAATCGCTGCCGGCGAGCCGCTGGGATATACGCAAAGCGATCTGCGGCTGCGCGGCCATGCGATCGAATGCCGCATAAATGCCGAGGACGCGCGCAACAACTTTGCGCCCGCGGCCGGCACGCTGACCAATGTCGTCTTTCCTGGGGGACCGGGGATTCGCGTTGATACGCACGTGTACTCGGGAGCCGCTGTGCCGCCGTTTTACGATTCGATGATCGCCAAAGTCGTGGCTTTTGGCGAAACGCGAGAGGCCGCAATCGCGCGGATAGAACGCGCGTTACGCGAGACGGTCATCGAAGGCGTGAAGACGACGATCGATCAGTGCCTACAGATACTCGCGACCGATGCTTTTCGCAACGGCCACTATGCGATCGACTTCTTACCAGAACTCATGCGTCGCGAGGCCGCAGCGTAGCACCGCATGCCTACTAGAAGAGTGAGTCGGGAGATTGCGCTGCAAGCGTTGTTTTCGGTGGAAGTCGGGCACCGCGACCCGTCGGAAGTGCTCGACGAGTATTTGCTCTCCTCCGCGGACAGTGCGCACCGGTTCTTCGTACAGGACCTTGTGCTGGGAACGCTTTCACACGCGCAGGAGAGCGACAGAGTGATTGCGCCGCTGCTGACGGATTGGACGATCGAACGATTGCCGACGATCGATCGTTTGCTCTTACGCATGGCCGCGTTTGAATTGAAGCATCGTCCGGATACTCCGCGCCCGGTTGTGATCAATGAAACCATAGAACTGGCGAAGCGCTTTTCGACTGAAGACTCCGGCCGGTTCATCAATGGCGTGCTTTCGTCGATGATCGAGGGAACCTCTGAAGAAGCCGGTGTACCCTCCGCAACGAGCAGTTTTGCCGCAGATCGAGGCGCGAGGAGGAAGAATAGCCGCAGTGCTATGTGAGCGACGCAGCAACGCTGAGCTGCGGCAAAAATGCCGTTGCCCCAAGGGTTTGCACCGCGACGGCGCACCTGCGTCGTTGACAGTCTCGGTCACATACCGCAGCGGGTATGCTTCCTCGCTGTCGCCTCGCATCTGCACCGTCGCGATGCAAACGGAGGGCGCAGCGACTTCTTCAGAGGTTCCTTACTCGGGTCGGCGTCGTGGACGCCGCGGACGGCGTCCACCGCCACCAAAGCCCGCACTGGTTCGCGGACGCTCGGTTT
>DASYYA010000166.1:0-6930 GCA_035934355.1 Candidatus Rubrimentiphilum sp.
CGTTGGGCCGCAATTGCATTTACGGTCGCGCTGGGTGTGGCGACCGCAGCCCCGTACATCATATTCAACAACAATCGGGGGTTGCCGCAGCTCGCCGCCTGGTGCTCATTCTTCACTTCGATTGTTGCGCTCCTCGGATTATTCGATGCGTACTCGCATGTAACGCTGCGTTTGCGGCAGCGCTTGCATTGGATCGCAGCGGGTTTTGTGTTCTGGGTGATTATCGACATCATCGATACGTTATTTTGGCCGGCCTACGAGCCGTACTGGGTGCATACGGCGATCGATACCGCTCAAGTCATCTTCCCGCTCGCCGTCGCGTATGCGATTTTTCGTGAACGCGTTGTGGATATCAATTTCGTGGTCAGCCGCACCGTGGCTTATGGCTTGCTGACGACGGTGATCGTCGGCATTTTTGCGTTGATCGATCTCTTCTTGTCGCGAACGATGGAATCGCGGTTCAGCCTGCCCGTCGAGATCGTCGCGGCCTTATTGCTCGGTTTCTTCTTCCACGCCATGCGCAACCGTATCGACGCTTTTGTCGATAGGGTCATCTTTCGCAAGCGTCACATTGCGGAAACGCGGCTAGCGATGGCCGCAAAAGCGGTGACACACGTGGACGATCCGGTTGCGATCGCCGATTACCTGACGCGCCTGCCGGTTGAAGTTCTTGAATTGACTGGCGCGGCGCTCTATATGCGCCGCGGCACCAAGTTCGCGCTCGAACGGTGCGCCGGGTGGAAACACGAACCCGCGAAGGCTTTGCCTGGGTCGGATTCGCTCGTATCCTTCATCAGCGCCGAGCTCGATTGCGTTCGCGTGGGCGATGTGCCGATGCGAGAAGCTCCGCCCGACCGCCATGATGCGGCTGTCCTCGCAATACCACTGGTTTTCCGTAGAGAGCTTGCGGGCTTCGCGCTTTTCGGCGCGCACGCCGACGGCGCCGATCTCGATGCCGATGATGAACGCGCGCTTGTACCGCTCGTCAATAACGCCGCCGTCACCTACGATCATATCGCAGCTCAAGCGCTGCGCGAAGAAATTCGCACACTGCGTTCGTTAAAAGCAGTTACCTCTTAGGGAATACTACCGTGGTGAAAGCTATCACCGCTCTCGTCTTGCTCGGCCTGGTCTCGGGCGTTGCTGCGCCGGCCAACAACGCGCCCGCTGACAGTTACTTCGGACGGCTAAAGATGAGCGCTCTGCGCATTCGCTACCAGATCGCGCAACTGCGAGGGCGCTACTTCAATCACAAACTTCTGCCGGAGGACGTAGCGCACTTAGCGAGTTTTGCGTCTGAGGCGTACTACCAGTGGGCGGCGCGTTATCCAGCAGACGGATGGCTTGCGTCCACGGGTTATAACCTCGCGCAGCTCTACGAAGATTTGCCGGGAACCGATGCGCGAACGCAAGCGGCGCGCGCGCTGAATTTTGTGCGCACCCATTTTAAGAACACGCGTTATTCGAAAGAAGCAACGGCCCAGCTTGCACGCGGATTACCGCTACGTCCGGATCCCGCGTGGGCAATCGCCATGCGCCACACGCCAACGCCCTCACCCGCGCCATCCGGCTCGATCGCACCGCGAGCGGGCGCGAGTGGATCGCCGGTGCCGAAGCCTTCGGCTTAAGCGACTTCGAAAAGGCCTGCGGCACCCATGCCGCCGCCGATGCACATCGTCACAACGACATACTTCGCTTTGCGTTTGCGGCCTTCGATCAACGCGTGCATCGTCATACGAGCTCCCGACATGCCATACGGATGTCCGATTGCAATCGCGCCGCCGTGGACGTTAAATCGCTCGTTGGGGATGCCGAGCGTATCGCGGCAATACACCGTCTGCACGGCAAACGCTTCGTTGAGCTCCCAGAGATCGATGTCATCAAGCTTCAGGCCGTGCTGCTCTAACAGCTTCGGAATCGCAAACACCGGAGCAATTCCCATCTCCTCCGGATCGTTACCGACGACAACCATTCCGCGATAGAATCCAAGCGGCTCGAGACCCCGCTTTTCGGCGCGCTTTGTATGCATCACGACGACGGCTGCGGCTCCGTCGGAGAGTTGCGACGAATTCCCGGCGGTTACGGTAGATGCCGGATCGAGCACGCCTTTGAGTTTCGACAGGCCGTCGAGCGTGGTGTCGGGGCGGTTCCCTTCGTCATGCGTCAGCGTGACGTGCTCCTCCTGAACGCGCCCGCTCTCTTTATCTTCGACGTATTTCCAGGTTGGCAGCGGGACGATCTCGTCATCGAATGCGCCGGTTTTTTGCGCGGCGGCAGTTCGCTGCTGGCTTTGCAACGCATATTCGTCTTGGCGTTCGCGCGAAACATTGTATTTTTTAGCAACGTAGTCGGCCGTTTGCAGCATCGGCATATAAACGTCGGGTTCGTGGCGCAACATCCACTCCTCGGTGAATCCTTCGACGTTCATCACGCCTTGCACCATGCTGATCGACTCCGTGCCGCCCGCCACAATCGCATTAGCGCCGTCAACCGCGATGCGCTGCGCGGCAAGTGAAATCGCTTGCAAGCCCGAGGCGCAGTAGCGATTGATCGTCGTGCCCGGTACGCTTACCGGCAAGCCCGCGCGCAACGCGGCAACGCGCCCCAGGTTGTTGCCCGTTGCGCCTTCAGGCAAACCGACTCCCAGAATAACGTCGTCTATTTCTTCAGGCTTGAGCTGCGCGCGCTCGACCGCCGTCTTTACGACATGGCCCGCAAGTGTCGCGCCATGCGTTTGATTGAATGCGCCGCGAAACGCTTTGCCGATCGGGGTGCGCGCAACAGAAACAATTGCAGCTTCACGCATGAGCAAGCACTCGTGCGTGTTTGGAGTACCACATTGGGCCGCCGCGGTAGGGCGGAAATCCGTAACCGTAGATCCACACAATGTCCACGTCCCCGGGACGCAGCGCGACGCCTTCGCGTAAGATCTCTTCGCCCGACGCAATGAGCGCGCTCACGATACACCGCGCAATCTCCTCGTCGCTGATATCCGGGTTCGGCTTCACCCCGGCGTCACGCGCTAATTCCGAAAACAATTTTTCGATCTCTTCGTCGCGGATCGGTTCGCGGCTGCCATCGGCATAGCGGTAAAAACCTTTGCCGGTTTTCTGGCCGAGGCGCTTTTGCTCGTACATGCGATCCAATATGGGCGTCCGCGCGAGCGTGAGATCGGGACGACCTTGGGCCACGTGCCAAAACACGTCGACCCCGGAGAGATCGAACGTCGCAAAAGGACCCATCGCCATGCCGAATTTTTTCATCGCCGCATCGATGCGCGCCGGCGCGACGCCTTCTTCGGCCAGCGCGACCGCTTCGCGCGTGTACTCGAAGAACATCCGATTGCCAATGAAGCCGAAGGCATTCGCGGAGAGTACCGCAACCTTGCGCAGCCGCTTGGCGAGTGCAAACGCGGTGGTGAGCGTTTGGGCCGACGTTTCCTTTCCGCGCACGATTTCCAAGAGCTTCATGATATTGGCCGGCGCAAAGAAATGCAGTCCTAAGAATTGCGCGGGACGTTTGGTGACCGATGCCATCTCGTCGATATCGAGCGTCGAAGTATTTGAAGCCAGGATGGCGGCCGGCTTCACAATGCTATCGAGTTTCGCAAAGACTTCTTTTTTAACGGCCATGTTTTCGAAGACGGCTTCGATGACCAGATCGCGATCGCCCAGCGCGTTGTAGTCATCCGTAAATTCGATCGACTGCCCGCGCGCCCAAGCTTCTTCTTGCGTGAGGCGCCCGCGCTTTACCTGATGCATGAACATTCCGAAGATCGTCTGGCGGGCTTTCGCCACTTGCTCGCCGCTCGGCTCGACGACGGTTACCGGAATGCCGGCATTGGCAAACGCAATTGCGATGCCGGTTCCCATCGTTCCCCCACCAACCACACCCGCCGATCGAATCTCGAGCGGTTCCGCTTTCGGAAGGGCGGGGATTTTTGAAAGCTCGCGCTCGGCGAAGAAAATATGACGTAATGCCAACGAGAGTTCGGAGCCGACGAGTTCCTCGAAGAGCCGGTACTCACGCGCGAGCCCGCGTGGGAACGGCAGCTCGAACGCCGCTTGCACGGCATCGATCAGCTTGTGCGCTGCCAATCCGCCTTGTTCTTCGCGCGGCACGGATTTGTGTGCGACCGCGATGATATACGGAAGCGCGAACGCCGCAACGCCTTTCTCGAGCTTCACTTGCATTTCCGAAACGCGGCGTTTCTTTAGCTGCGGGCTCTCGCCGCTCGTGCCTCGCGGTTCCTCCGGAGCCTGTGCTGAGCAAAGTCGAAGCGTCGGAATGACCTCTTGCACAACCTCGTCGATTAAACCAAGCTGGAGGGCGCGATCCGCGTCGATCGGATCGCCCTTGAGCATCATCTCGAGTGCCGGTTGCGCACCGATGAGCCGCGGCAGACGCTGAGTGCCGCCCGCTCCGGGAATCAAGCCCAGCTTTATTTCGGGAAGACCAATTTTCGAACGTTTGGTGGCGATGCGGCGATCGCACGCGAGCGCAAGTTCACATGCGCCTCCGAGTGCCAACCCGTCGATCGCGGCGACGAATACTTTATCGCTGCGTTCGATAGCTTCGATGACATCCCGCACCGTCTTGGCCTTCGGATCCCAGGCTTTCTGGAAATCGTTTACGTCGACACCGGCGCTAAAGATGCCGTTGGCTCCGGCGATCGTTATGCTCGTGACAGCCGAGTCAGCTTCCGCAGCCTCAATCTCTTTGAGCAGTTTTTCCGTGTAGGCGAACGAGAGCGCGTTGACCGGCGGGTTGTCGATTGTGATGACGCGATTCACGTCAGCACTGAGGCCTTTCGATCCAAGTCGAATTGCGATTCACCCAGCAACATGACGTCGGCTGAGCCGTCGATCACTTCGCGCGCAAGCGCGCTCGCCTGAGGCAAAACGTGCGTCGCATAAAACTTCGCCGTTGTAAGTTTGGCTCTGTAGAAATCGCTGTCAGGATCGTTCGAGGCAATCTTTGCTTCGGCGATTTTGGCGGCGCGCGCCATCTGCCAGCCGCCGGCGACGATGCCCCACAGTTTGAGGTACGGGACACTGCAGGCGATCGCGGTATGCAAGTTGCCCATGGCGTTCATGCCGATCGCCCGGGTCGCTTGTTCCAATTGATCGATCGCTTTTATTGTCGGCTCATCATGACACTCGCGCATTTTCGCAATGACGGCCGCAGCGGTGGCGCCCATATCTTGCGCGAGCTTGCGTCCAACCAAATCGAGCGCTTGAATTCCGGTCGTGCCTTCGTAAATCGTGGTGATGCGCACGTCACGGTACTGTTGGGCGATGCCGGTTTCTTCGATGTAACCCAGTCCGCCGAAAACCTGCAGCGCAACCGAACAGACCTCGACCGCCGTTTCGGTGCACCAGCCTTTGACGACCGGAATCATTAATTCGACGAACGCTTTATTGTCGCGCTGCACTTTGGGATCGCGATCCTTGTTGGCGCGGTCGAGCGCCGCAGCCGTCGTATACGCCAGCGCGCGCATCGCTTCGATCTGCGCCTTCATCGACATGAGCATGCGGCGCACGTCGGGGTGCTCGATAATGCGCCGCGGTTCTGGCGAACCCGAGGCGACGTCGCGCGATTGCACGCGCTCTCGTGTGTACTGAAGCGCGCTTTGATATGCGCGATCCGCAATGGCCAAGCCCTGAACCCCCACGCTAAAACGCGCGGCGTTCATCATGATAAACATGTTCTTGAGGCCTTCGTTCGGCGCGCCGATCAAATAGCCGATGGCCCCGCCTTTTTCGCCGTAGTTCAGCGTGCACGTCGGATTGGCGTTGAGGCCAAGTTTGTGTTCGATGCCGGCACAAAAGACATCGTTGCGCTCGCCGAGTGTTCCGTCGGCATTCACCAAGAACTTCGGAACGATGAACATCGAGATGCCTTTGGTTCCCGCCGGCGCATCGGGAAGACGCGCGAGGACCAAATGGATGATGTTGTCCGCCATGTCGTGCTCGCCGAACGTGATAAAAATCTTTTGTCCGGTGATTTTATAATGATCGCCTTCGGGAATTGCTTTGGTACGAACTTGCGCGAGATCCGAACCGGCTTGCGGTTCGGTAAGGCACATCGTACCCATCCATTCACCCGACACGAGTTTCGGAATGTACTGCTGCTTTTGATCCTGAGAGCCGGTCAATTCGATGGCTTCAATAGCGCCTTGATTCAGCAGTGGCCCATTGGCAAATCCCGGATTCGCTGCATTCCACATCTCGAGCGTCGCGCCGGAAAGCACGGTCGGCATTCCTTGGCCGCCATGCTCAGATGGAACCGACAATCCGATCCAGCCGGCGCGCGCAAACTGCGCGTACGCTTCTTTAAAACCCTTGGGCGTGGCTACGGCGCCATCGCGCCACGTGCAGCCTTCTTTGTCGCCGCTACGATTGATCGGATCGAGGACTTCGCTTGCAAACGTCGCGGCTTCTTGCAGCACCGGCTGCATAACCTCAGCCGCTTCTTCGAATCCCGGAAGTCTTGCGATTTCGTCGAGCGCAGCTAATTCTTGCAGGACAAAATACATGTCCCGCAACGGCGCTTGATATGGGGCCATATGATAATTTTAATATACTAGGGTAGGGCGTTATGCCCTTCGACTATGCGTACAAATCGCGCCGCGTCGCGGGGATGTTCACCCGGCCGCCTTCTGCGGGCTTGGCGAGCAGCGCCTGGTAGACACCGATTCTTCCGGTCCGAAAGCCCTGCGCGCTCCCCGCCATGTAGAGTCGCCATGCGCGGTACGATTGTTCGCCGGCGGCGGCGATTGCTGCCTCGCGATGGTTTTCCAGATTTTTCACCCAGGCGCGCAATGTTTGCATGTAATGCTCGCGCAGGTTCTCCACATCGCGCACTTCAAACCCGGCGGCTTCCGCAAACTCAAGCGCATCGGAAATCCGCACCAATTCTCCGTCGGGG
>DASYYA010000172.1:0-8040 GCA_035934355.1 Candidatus Rubrimentiphilum sp.
CGGGAGCCGTCGAGCACGGCGGGCTCGATGAGAAGCTCGCCGCGAAGATATTCGAGTTCATCGAACCCTTTGCGGGATACGGATTTCCAAAAGCTCACTCGGTGGCGTATGCGTGGATCGCCTACCAAACCGCTTACTTAAAGGCGAATCATTCGGTCCCGTATTTCACCGCGCTGATGACTTCGGTGAGAGATCGTACCGATAAGCTCGTGGAGTATATTGCAGAAGCGAAGCATATCGGGATCGAGGTGCTGCCGCCGGACGTGAACGCTTCGCGCGTGGATTTCACCGCGGTTGACGGACAGATTCGTTTCGGGCTCTCGGCGATTAAAGGTGTCGGCGAGGCGGCGGTACGGCAGATTCTTGAAGCGCGCGAGGAGCGGCCGTTCACGGATCTTTTTGAATTCGCGCAGCGCGTTGATGGAAAGCAGATCAACCGTCGCGTTTTTGAAGCGCTGATCAAGTGCGGCGCGCTGGATTGTCTTCCGGGAAATCGCGCTCAGAAACTGGCAGCACTTGAAACTGCGCTTCAGCTCGCTGCTGCCCAGACGCGTGATGCCGAGCTCGGCCAAGTTTCGCTCTTTGGCGAATCGCAATCGCCCGAATCGGCTTCCACTGCACAAACGCTACGACATGTAACTCTGCCGACACCCTTACAGCTCTTGCAATGGGAAAAGGAGACCCTGGGTATCTTCGTGTCGGGTCATCCGCTCGCGGATGTCTCGGGTGCGCTCGCGCGCGCCGGCGCAATGCCGATTAAAGACTTGCACTCACGCTCTGACGATAGTTTCGTCTGCATCGCCGGCATGGTATCGGCGTCCCGCCGAACGCTCACCAAGGCGGGTCAGCAAATGTTGATCGCCACGCTTGAGGACATGACGGGCAGCGTTGACTGTATTGTGTTTCCGAAGATCTATCCGGACGTTCAAGAGTATTTTGACGCGGATGAAATCGTGATCGTGAAAGGCCGCTTGCGTCTGCGCGAGCGCGTGGGTTTGAAGCCGGGAGAAGAAGCACCCCTGGAACTCTCTGTCGGCGTGAGCGAAGCGCAACGCTTCGAACGGCCGGTGAAAACGAACGATCCGGCGAGCTGGCAGATCAACGTCACGCATCGCGATCAGGTCGATCGCGTGGCCGCGGTTCTGGATGAATGGCCTGGAACAATTCCGCTCGTGCTGCGCGTCGGCGATCGACTCCAACGCCTGCCGCGCGGCATCGCGGCCGATCTGCGCGCAAAATTAGAACTCGAACGCATCGTGGGCGCAGAAAACGTGCGCGAAGGCCTGCCGAGCTGAATCAACCGCGATTAGTTGCCTTCGATCTCGACGGAACGCTGATCGGAGAGAATCTTCAGATCCGCCCGCGCGTGGCGGCAGCCGTAGAGGCCATGCAAAAGCGCGGAACCCTCGGATGTATCGTTACGGGCCGAATGTATCGCGCGGCGCTGCCGTTTGCGCGCAAACTCGGTTTCACTTCACCGATTATCTGTTACCAAGGCGCGGCGGTCATCGATCCTCAGGAAGACGCGGTACTGTTCGATCGCCCCCTGCGCAATGAGGTCGCGCTTGAACTGGCAGCTTACGCGCGCGGGCGTGGCCTCCACATCCAGCTTTATAAGAACGATCGCTATTATTGCGAAGAGCGCAACCGTTACTCGGACCTGTATGCAAAGATCTCGGAGGTGCAGCCGATCGTCGTGCCGTCTCTCGCGCAGGAGTTCCGATTTACCGATGCGACCAAGGGGTGCGTCATTGCGGAACCCGACGTTGTCGATCGCGAAATTGACGGCGTGGCGCAAGCGCTGGGCTCCCGCGCATACGTGACGCGCAGCATACCTTGGTTTATCGAAGTCATGGATCCGGGCGTGGATAAAGGCAAGGCACTGGTGCTGGTTGCCGACCGTTTGGGTATTCCGGTCGCGCAAACGATGGCGATCGGCGATTCGTGGAATGACAAGCCGTTGTTGCAAGCGTCCGGATTCGGCGTCGCGATGGGTTCTGCACCGCCCGAGTTGCGCGATGTAAGCGCTGCGATCGTCGGAGACGTCGAGCATGACGGCGTTGCCGAAGCGCTCGAACGATTCGTCTTGGGACCTTCAGAGGTTCCCCAATGAAACGGCGCAAACGATCCGCGGCGGCGCGCCTGCGATCGATGTGGCTGTTGCTCCTTATGTTGGTGATCGCGGCAGGAGTCGCTGGATACTTTGCTGTGCGGTGGCCGGCGCTTCGGCCAAAACATGTGGTTATAATCGGAAACCATGCAGTGTCGTCGCGCTTGATTGCGCGGCGAGCAGCGATCAATGCGCGGAAGAACCTTTGGCTGCAAGACATGCATTCTGCCGCTGCACGCATCGCCGCGATTCCGCAGATTGGCACGGTTAGTATCGCACGGAGCTTGCCCGCGGGCGTGACGATCCGCGTGACCGAGCGTGTTCCGTTTGCCGCTATTGTAAGCGGTGCGCGACGCGCCATTGTGGATCACGACTTGCGCGTTTTGGATGCGCAATTCACCGCAGCGTTGCCGGAACTGGCAACGGACGTTGCGTTACCGCGACCCGGCGCCTTCATCCTGGATCGCGCGGTCCTGCGGCTGCGCGACGATTACGACCGGTTGAATGCGGCGCACGTGATCGTCGCAAAACTCGGCTACGATCGTTTCAACGAACTCGTTGCGACGACGCCCCGCAACGTGGCGCTCTTATTGGGCGACGACGACGACTTGGCGCGCAAGATCCGTTTGATCGGTCCGATCCTCTCACAGATCGGGACGCGAAAAATCGCGGCGATCGATCTGCGAGCGCCGGGAACGCCAGTTGTCGTTTACCGGTAGTGAGGAACCTTAGGGGGCTACGGGCGCATACACAGCCACGAGCCCTTTAATCACGGAGAACCGGATCTGCTCGTTCGGCTGCGCTTTGCTGAAGTCAACATTCTCACGCACGGTCGTCAACGTCGTTTCGGATCCGTTCGACAGTTTAACCTGAATGTGTTTGCTGTCCAGAATTTTCTCGACGGTCGCTGTATAGGTTCCGTCAGGCATCTGCGCGGGATCGATGATGGTTGAGCGGGTTGCGGTAGCGGTCGTTTGGGCGAAGGCCGGCGCCGCGAGGGCCGCGAGGAGGACGAATAGGCTGATGGTTGTGCGCACGAAAGGATCTCCGTTGTCGTCGAGGTCTATAAGCACAGATAATACCCCATCTCCGAGCCGCTGCACAACTCTCCACAAGCCCCCACAGGTTGCTCGCAAGGACTAGGACCGCGCCGCTCAAACCCGTGGGGAGATTCTTCCGGCAGGGCTCTATAAGTAGTAGGGTTTAGCACGCCGGGCCACAATATATTGGGTTTGAGGGATCGCGAATGAAGCATGGCACCGTCGCGGGGCTGGACATAGGGACGACCAAAACCTGTGCCGTCGTCGCCGCGAACGGGCCTCAGGGACTCGAGATTATCGGTTACGGAGAAGCGCCATCCCTAGGAATGCGCAAGGGCGTCGTCACCGATTTGGAAGAGACCATCAAATCGATTGAGGCGGCCACCGAAAAAGCCGAGCGCATGTCCGGCGTTCATATCGGCGACGTGTATGTCGCAATTACGGGCGAGCATATTCGCAGCACCAACAACCGCGCGGTCGTTGCCGTCCAAAACGAAGATCGCGAGGTGAGCTCGGGCGACGTGCACCGCGTCGTCGAGGCCAGCAAAATTATCAGCGTCCCGGCCGACCGGCAGATCGTGCACGCCCTGCCGCGCTACTTCACCGTTGACGGACAGGATGGCGTTGAGGATCCGGTTGGCATGGCCGGTGGCCGGCTGGAAGTGGACACCCACATTATTACCGGTGGCTCTTCCTTCATTACCAACGTGCTTAAGTGCGTGCATCGCGCCGGTCTCGAAGCTTCGGGTTTGGTCTTCGAACCGCTCGCGAGTTCGGCGGCCACGCTCTTGCCGGAAGAAAAACAAGTGGGCGTCGTTTTGCTCGACATCGGGGGCGGGACGACCGACATCGCGGTTTATAGCGGCGGCGGCGCGATGTACACCGCAACGATACCGGTTGGCGGAAATATTCTTACCAACGATATTTCGCTTGGGTTAAAAACGACAGCGGCCGAAGCCGAGCAGATCAAACGCGTCTACGGCGCCGCGCCGGCCGGCGACGAGCAGTTCTTCCCGGTAAAGACACTCGATGGGCGCAGCACGCGTGAAGCTACCACCGCACAGCTGCGGCAGATCGTCGTGCCGCGCGTGGTGGAAACATTCCGCATGTGCAAAGCCAAGATCATCGAGAACGTGCCGCGCGATCTCGTGTTGGGTGAGATCGTGTTGACGGGCGGCGGCGCCCACTTGATCGGCATCGACGCGATCGCAGAAGAAGTCTTTGGCTTGCCGGTGCGCGTCGGAACGCCCGATGCGATCGGCGGCCTCACCGAAGCAATGAAGCAGCCGGAATACGCGACCGCCATCGGATTAATTCTGTTCGGTCCTAATGGCGGGGCCGAAAACCATCGATACACCAAACGAAGTCCGTCCGTGCTGGCCAAATTCCGCTCGTGGTTAAGCGATCTTTGGAACTAAATAA
Source organism: Candidatus Rubrimentiphilum sp. (assembly GCA_035934355.1). Classification (GTDB taxonomy): domain Bacteria; phylum Vulcanimicrobiota; class Vulcanimicrobiia; order Vulcanimicrobiales; family Vulcanimicrobiaceae; genus Rubrimentiphilum. The sequence goes on from DASYYA010000172.1 coordinate 4,573, forward strand.
AAGGAGATTATTATAATGGCTGAAGCCAAGCGCTACGTTCCCGAACATGCCGCAACGATTAAAGTGATCGGAGTCGGTGGCGGCGGTTGCAATGCGGTAAACCGCATGATTGAAGCCGGTTTGACCGGCGTGGAGTTCTACGCCGTGAATTCAGACGTGCAAGCGTTGCGCAATGCACTGACGGAAAATACGGTGCAGATTGGCTCGGGCCTGACGCGAGGGCTGGGCGCCGGCGCAAATCCGGTGCTCGCGCGCGAAGCCGCCGAAGATTCACGCGAAGACCTCTCGCTGATCCTCGACGGAGCGGATCTCGTCTTTATCACTGCAGGGATGGGCGGCGGTACCGGCACCGGAGCGACGCCAATCCTTGCGGAGCTGGCACACGACGCCGGCGCGTTGACGATCGCGGTCGTCACTAAGCCGTTCGCATTTGAGGGGCGCAAGCGCATGCAAGTCGCCGAAACCGGGATCACCGAGCTCGAGCCTAAGGTCGACACGCTGATCACCATTCCCAACGAACGCATCCTGCAAGTGATCGAGAAACGCACGCCGCTCAATGAAGCCTTCGCCTTTGCCGACGACGTGCTGCGCCAAGGGATTGCCGGCATCTCCGATTTGATCACGCAGCCGGGATTGATTAACCTGGACTTCGCCGACGTCAAGACCGTAATGAGCGATGCCGGGACTGCGATGATGGGCATTGGAGAAGGTACCGGCGAGCATCGCGCCGCGGATGCCGCGCAAAAAGCGATCGCATCGCCGTTGCTCGAGACAACGATCGAAGGTGCGCGCGGCGTGATCTTCAACATCACGGGCGGCGCTGACATGGCGATGTACGAGGTCAATGAGGCCGCCGAGATGATTAGTCGCGCCGTCGATGGCGACGCGCAGATCATCTTCGGCGCGGGCATCGATCCGACGATGACAGGCAAAGTGCGTGTCACGGTGCTTGCGGCGGGCTTCGGAACACAACGCGGCTACGGTCGGACGCAAAACTCGTTCAATTTCGCCGACACGCGGTTCGACACGGTGTCGCCCGTCAATATGGACGACATTGAAGTGCCGGCGTTTTTGCGGTATCGGGGCTAGGGCAGGCCTGTAGGCCTGCTAGGGAACGGGAAGCGCGGTCTGGTGTAATGCACCGATGACCGCGCAAACCCAAGCCGATCCGAGGAGGGTTCCGCCCGCGACGTCGGTCAGATAATGCGCGCCCAGCGCTAAGCGCGACCAATCGATAGCGATCGCCCAAGCAATCAAAATTGCCACGAGTGCGTATTTTACGGACGGAGGCAGCATAGTAAATGCAACGACGCACGCCCACCCGCCGAAGAATACAATGGCCGTCACCGCGTGCCCACTGGGATACGATTTTCCGGGATCCAGTCCGACCACCCAATACTCCGGCCGGACGCGCCGATAGTGCGCCTTAAAGAGTTCGGCTAACGTTTGACTGAGCATCTGCGTAAGAATCAAGACAAGCGGAATCCATAACGGCAGTCGCAGTGCCACGAATATGACGGCCGCGATGACTGAAGCGGTAACCAGGAAGGGTGAACGTCCTGTCGCCGTTAGCACACCGGCTCCATATGTAAAATGTGAGTGAAAGAGCGCCGCGCGATCGACGCGGAGCGCGGGCCGGCGCACGACAGTTTCGCCAAGTGCTACAAAGAGCACAAAAAGCACGATCGCGACCGCGTAATATTCTTGCGCGCGCGTCACGGAACGAGCACGCGTAGCGCTCGCGGCTCGACCTTGAATTTAGCCGGCGTTTTGCCGGCGGCGTGGCCATCAATGTTGAGTGGTTGCCGCGGCTTCGTGCGGATGTCAATTGCCTTTGCCGAGAAGTAGTGCGCGCCTTCGAGCTGTGTCTGATCGCCGCGCAGCAGTGCCGCATTGGTTTTTAAGACATCGCCGTCGGAGGCGCCTTCCGCGGCAAAGAAGGCGAGTTTTTCGTCGTACACGCTCGCATCCGGCGTTAGGGCTTGCCAGCCGAAAAATCTTCCGCTCGCGACGATCGCCTGGTGCGTGCAAAAATCCAGTTCGCCGCCCTGCCGGTAAACCCGAATGCGGAACGGCTTCGCGCGGGGCAAACCGCGCAGCACCGCGATACCGTACGCGATCGGTCCGAGGATACGCTTGAGCGGCTTCGATGTGTCGTCCGCAGCTTGCGCAAACAATCCGATCGTGGCAAAGTTCGCAAATCTCGTGCCGTTGACGACGCCGACATCTACCTGGCGTTCTTTTCCGGACACGATGGCGTCCATCGCGCGCTCGAAGCTGTCGATGCCCAAACTCAGCGCGAAGCTGTTGCCGGTTCCACCAGGAACAACAGCCAGGGTTGCCTGGGTGTGCGCGAGCTCGGCTACGGCAGCCGTTTGCGTGCCGTCGCCGCCAACTACCGCAATAACGCCGGCGCCGTTCTTTACCGCCTGTGCAATCGTGCGCCTGAGATCTTTGCGTTTGCGCACCGTGTGCGCCGCGATAATGTGCACGCCCCGCCGCGGCAGCTCGTCGAGCAATCGCGCATAGCTCTGCAAGCCTCGCCGGGACTGTACACGACAAATGACGGTAATCTCGCGCACGCTCTAGGTAGCATACCCGTACTGATGCTCCTCACCTCCGCGGACGACGGCGTGCGGGGAGTTGTTCACAGGGCAATATTTCCCATCAAGATTTATGAACGGCTTCTTGCCGTGGCGTTGCAGATGTGTTACATCTTGCATACGGCCAGCTGAACAGTCTGCCATAAAAGGGGTCGGGTGTGACTCTGCAAGACTTCGATCGCGCGGCCGCGCTCGATATTCCAAATGTTCCCGTAGAGCCTGAAGCGCTGCGCAAGGTTCCGCGTTCCCTGGCGGTCGGTCACGACGTTTTGTCGTTACAAAGCGATGGAAACCAGTTGACCGTCGCGATGGCGAACACGGATGACCGGGAAATTATTGAGAAAATTCGTTATGCGACCGGGATGCACGTGCGCGCGCTTCAGGGCTCCCGCGAAGCAATTCGCGCCCGCTTAAGCGTTCTGTATCCGCAGCATCCGGCGATCGGCGCCGAAACGGAGATCCAGGCGCCCGCCGTCACGGCGGTCGATCGCATTCACCGGGCCGCGATTGCAGCCGGCGCGTCAGATATTCATATCGAACCGAACAGTGGTGGGGGTCGCGTGCGCCAGCGCGTCGACGGCATTCTTCATCAGACCGAAGAGTTTGATAGCAACCTGTACGCGCACGTTGTCTCACGAGTGAAATTGCTGGCGGGAATGGATATTGCGGACCGCCGGCAGCCGCAAGTTGGACGCTATGACATCGAGCTTCCGCAAGCAATGTTCGATGCGCGCGTAAGCTCGGTGCCCACGATCGATGGCGAAAAGTTGGCGATTCGACTGCTAGGTCATCACAGCACCGTTCCGCGGCTCGACGACCTGGATATTCCAAAGGAAAACCTGGAGACGTTTAAGCGTCTCTGTGC
>DASYYA010000174.1:0-10369 GCA_035934355.1 Candidatus Rubrimentiphilum sp.
AGCAGCAATCGCAGATCAAGCAACTGATCGATCAGTATCGCCAAGCGCATCCGCGCGGCAGTGCTCCCGATCCGCAAGCGCGCGAACAACTGCGTTCGCAGATCACCGCAATTCTGACGCCGGCGCAGCAAGCCCAACTCAAGACCCAGATGCAACAAGCGCGCGGCCGCTTCGGTGGCGAACGTGGCCGCGACCGGGATCGGAATCCCGCGCCGTCGCCTTCACCTCTGCCCTAACCAAAATAACTCGCGAGAAAGGCGGAGCTATCGCACAGCGATAGTTCCGTCTTCTTCTATTTTAAAGGAAAGATCGCGAAGCGAACGATCGCGGTCGACGGCAACAACGTCCATTCCCGCGGCACGGGCCGCGGCTACTCCGTGAGCGCTGTCTTCTAGCACTAAGCAATTCTCGGGTTCGACTTCCAACCGCTCGGCCGCCCGCAAATAACCTTCGGGCGCGGGCTTGCCGCGCGAAACATCCTCAGCCGCCACCATCACCGGCGGCTCGCGTAGGCCGGCGCTTTCCAATAAGCGCAATGCGAAGCGCCGCGGACAAGACGTCACGATCGCATACGGTCCGTTTCTCACGCTCTCCAGCGCCTCGGCTGCGCCCGGCAAAGCCTCCCCGCTTTCGTCCACCAGCGTGCCGTAGAGATCGAACAGCAGGGCATCGTAGCGGTCGCGCATACTCCAGAGTTTATGAGCGCGGATACTCTGGCCATCCTGGTTGGCGGCGGACCTGCGCCCGGGATCAACGGCGTTATCGCATCCGCGACGATCGAAGCAGTCAACAGTGGTCTGCGCGTTATCGGCATCTACGACGGCTATCACCATCTCGCACAGGGCGACAGTTCATTCGTCACCGAGCTGCGCATCGAGGATGTTTCGCGCATCCATTCTACCGGCGGTTCGATCTTGCGCACATCACGCACCAATCCGGCGAAAGATCCGGAGACGTTAAAGCAAGCTGTCGGCGCGCTGCGTTCGCTACACGTCCGGTATCTTATCGCCATTGGCGGCGACGACACGACGTACGGAGCGACACGCATCGCCGAGGCCACCAAGGGCGGCATCGGGGTTGCGACGGTTCCGAAAACAATCGACAACGATCTCCCCCTTCCCGACAACGCACCGACATTCGGCTTCGAAACGGCGCGGTCGGTCGGCACCGGCATTATCGAAAGCTTAATGGAGGACGCGCGCACCACGGAGCGCTGGTACTTGGTGGTGAGCATGGGCCGGAAATCCGGGGCGCTCGCACTCGGAATGTGTAAAGCCGCGGGCGCTACGCTGGCCGTGATTCCCGAAGAGTTCCCGGATAGTGAGCTCGATCTCGATGCGGTCGTCGACACCATTGTCGGCGCCATTATCAAGCGCATGGCCAACAATCACGGGCACGGTGTCGCGATCGTTGCCGAGGGTATCGCCGAACGGCTCTCCGCGGAAAAACTGGCTGCACTGGAAGGCGTCGCACGCGACGCGTACGGTCACGTTCGACTGGCAGACGTTCCGATTGGAAATCTCTTGCGCGATGCGGTACGCAGGCGGTTGGACGAAATCGGCGCCGCGACGACGATCGTCACGAAAGATATCGGGTACGAATTGCGCTGCGCGAAACCCGTTCCGTTCGATGTTGAATACACGCGAACGCTCGGATATGGCGCGGTGCGCTATCTCCTCGATGGCGGAAGCGGAGCGCTCATCGCGCTGTCGGGCGGTCGCGTCGTGCCGGTGCAGCTTGCCCAACTGCAAGATCCCGCAACCGGTCGAGTGCGCGTGCGTATGGTTGACGTTACGACGGAATCGTATGAAGTTGCGCGCAACTACATGATCCGCCTTGAGCCTGACGATCTTCAGGAACCGCAACTCTCACGGTTAGCGGCTTGCACGAATTTGAGCGCTGCTGATTTCCGTGCATGGTTTGCCAAGGTGACGCGTTTCGCGGGAACGATCTAGGCAATGAAAGCAGCGTTGGCTGCGGCGTTGCTTCTCGCAGGCGCGAGCAGCGGCGGGCCTTCCGTCACCTCAGGCTTTTCGATCAGTAGAGTCACGACAGTCGATCGCGCTCGCGAACTGGCTCTAACTCCCAACGGCGATCTTTTGGTTGGAACCACCGGCGCTGACGTTTATCTCGTGCCGCATGCCGATGGCGCAAACCTCGCGGGTGCGCCGCGGGTCTTTGCCCACTTCGATGACTCGCCTGCCGCCGGCGTCGCATTTGCAAACAATACGATCTATGTCGGAACGCAGTTCGGCGTTTGGCGCATTCCGTATAAAACCGGCGACCTGCATGCGCGTACCTCTCCGGAAAAGTTGGCATCTGTTCGTCCGTCAGGCGTAGCGCGCGATCACGTTACCACTTCGGTGGCGGTCGCCAATGGCACGCTTTACGCAAGTGTTGGTTCTTCGTGCGACGCTTGTCAGCCGGATCTCGATCAAACGCGAGCGACGATCGGCCGGGTGAGTAACGGCAAGTATACGATCGTCGCCCACCGCATTCGCAACGCGATCGCATTAACGACAAACGAAAATACCGGCTCGCTCTGGGCTGGGGTTGCAGGTCAGGATTATCTTCCGCCAGGTCATCCGTACGAGATATTTGACGACGTCCTGGCTCATCCGCAGCCAGTCGATTACGGTTGGCCGTATTGTTACGAGAATCGTAAACCGAATGGATCCGGTCACGATTGTTCCCACGCCGCAATTCCGCGTGTTGTGATGCCCGCATATGCGACACCCATCGGTGCGGTGTTTTATCCAAGGCATCCCGGCGGACGTTACCGCTTTCCGTCGCGCTATGACGGCGGAGCGTTTGTCACGCTGCACGGCTCCTGGCATGGCCCGCCGTTTGTGGCGCCTCGCGTTGTGTTTATTCCGATGCACGGCGACTCGCCGGCGGTCGGCGTTGATTGGAGCAATCCCGACAAGCAATGGAGCGAATTCATCGGCGGCTATCAAGCCGATGGAAGCGACACGCGTATTGGACGGCCGACAGGCATTGCAATTGGTCCTCAGGGCGATCTCTTTGTGGCCGACGACGACACCGGAGCGATTTATCGCATTCGCCCGAGATAATCGGGTACAACTCACGCATGGCAGAGATTTTTGGCAAGGCCGGCGATCCGGTGCCGGTGAGCGGCGAGTACGAATGTTCGGAATGCGGGCATCGTGTCACATTACAGAAAGATGACACTTTCCCGCGGGATCATCACCCCGACAAACCCTGGACGCTCTATGTGGCGTCCGAGGAACTTCCGGCGCAGCAAAGCTCGTAGCAGGGCCGCCACCCGACTCCGCGAAGCGCGCAACTCATGCGCTCCTATGACGCTTTCTCAGCAGCGCTCTTTTTTGTTGCAATTCTTTCCGCGAGCATCCCGTCGCAAGCTGCGGCCGGCCGGCTGATCACGTTCGAAGATCTGCGTCGCGTCGTAACGGTTCGATCGCCGCGGATTTCTCCCGATGGTAAGCAAATCGTCTACGTTCGATCCACGATCGATTGGAACGCCGATCGAAATCGATCCGAGCTCGTGCTGGTCAAAGTGGACGGCTCTTCTTCTCGTGTTTTGACGCACGGCCGAAACGGCGTGGACAATCCACAGTGGGCGCCCGACGGTAGCGCCATTGCCCTTCTCGCCTCGCCCGAGACCGGCAAACCTCCGCAGCTCTACGTAATGCCGATGAATGGCGGAGATGCGTTGCAAATCACCGACGCCAAAAGTGGGGTGCAATCATATGCATGGCGACCTTCAGGCAAACAACTCGCTTTTGTCAGCGACGACGAGGCGCCTAACCAAAAAGACATCGATAAACACTTGGACGCCGTCGTTATCACCGACAACGATTATTTGACACGCGAAGCGCCGCAGCCGGCACATCTGTGGCTCGTGGACGCAAGCGGCGGCCGCGCCACTCGCCTCACATCCGGAAGCTGGAGCGTTGTTAAAGGTTCCGCGCCCGTTTGGTCGCCCGACGGGACCAAACTCTATTACCAGGGCCAACCCGATCCGATATTTGCCAGCTTTAGATCACAAACGACGTATTCATATGATTTTGCGTCAAAGGCCAGCTCGGATCTCGGGTTCGGCGTAGACAGCGACCCTAAAATCTCACCGGACGGGTCGATGATTGCAGTGACCAGCCCGAGGCACGGATCACTCTACCTTCAGACGGATCTCTCGGTGCGTTCACTTGCCTCCGGTCACGAGATCTACAATTCGCGCAACGGCATCGACCGCAACGTGCACTCATACGATTGGGACGGATCGGACCTGATTGTTGGGACGACCAACGCGGTACGAAGCATTTTATGGCACACGTCCGTTGCATCAGCGGCAACGAGCTCCCGCGCGGCATTGGGCGACGTTGATTTTTCGGATCCGAACGCCGGTAAGGATGGGGCTATCGCGTTTATCGGATTGCGGCGCGATCATCCCGGCGAATTATATTACCTTGCATCTGGATCAAGCACGCCACGCCAGCTGACCAATGAGAATGCGTGGATAAGCGAGTTTGCGATCGCGCGATCGGAGCCGTTTGAGTGGACGACGGATCTCGGAACAAAGGCTGATGGCGTTCTGACGTATCCCGTGCACTATATTGCGGGGCGCAAATATCCATTGATCCTCGACATTCACGGCGGTCCGGTGTCAACGTCGACGTGGGACCTGAGTGGACTCGAAGGGTTGCAGCTCGTTCAAGTTCTGGCGGCTCGCGATTATTTCGTGTTCCGTCCGAACTACCGCGGCAGCGACAATATGGGCGATGCTTTTTTACAGGCCATTGTCGGCGACGTGGCGAGCGGCCCCGGGCGCGATAATCTGGCGGCTGTTGCCGCGCTTCGAGCGACCGGCATGATCGACGAAAATCGCATCGGCGTTTCCGGCTGGTCGGGCGGCGGCCTACAAACATCGTGGCTCATCGGCCATGCGAATTTCTGGCGCGCTGCCGTGATGGGCGCAGCGGTTACCGATTGGTATCAGCAAGCGCTGCTTGCCGACATCAACGAGAACTTCGTACAAACATTCTTCAACGGCGTTCTTCCGTTCAGCAAATCCGGAAAGGCGGCGTATGCGGCGGAGTCGCCCATCACGTACGTTGACAATGTAAAAACGCCGACACTCATTCTTAGCGACACCCGCGACCAGCGCGTCCCTGTTTCACAGGCCTACACGTTTTACCACGCGCTACGCGACCGGCATGCGCAGGTGAAATTCATGGCGTTCCCGCGTGCGGGACATTTCCCAAGCGATCCGGTCGGACGCGAGATTGTATTGCGCGCGTGGGCCGGCTGGTTCGATCGGTGGATGAAATGATACTTGCCGGGGCCGCGCTGACGCTGACGCTCGCTGACCTGCGCAAAACCGTTTCGCTCGCGTCCCCGCAAATCTCGCCCGACGCGCGCAGCGTCGCCCTGATCGTCCGGCGCAACGACTATGAGAAAGATAAAACGCACGCTGACGTGATTTTAGTGAACGTTCGCACGCACGGGATACGAACGCTGCTGCACGACGTTTCGAATCTCGGCGAAATCGAGTGGTCGCCCGACGGATCGCGGCTCGCGTATACGGCGCAGGGCGCTCCCGAAAAGCCCGACGAGCAAGGTGTTTCACAGATTTTTCTTCTGCCGATGAATGGCGGCGAACCAGTACAGATCACGCACGATAAAGTCGGCGTGAATTCATTTGATTGGCGGCCCGACAGCCGCGGGCTCGCGTATGGCGCAAATATTGAACCCCCGAATCAGAAAGCCATTAAGGCGCATGAAGACGGCTTCGAAGTGACCGACAATGCGTGGACGGATCAATCCGATCCGACGCGAGAACAGCTCTATGAAATTCGCAGTTCCGGCGGAACCGCCAAACGCATCGGCGACGGAGATTGGAGTATCGGCGGCGGTTATACCTACGCCGATAATGGCCGTAGCATTTTTGTCACGCGGATCACCGACCATCGCCATCCTAACCGGTTCTTATCGCGCGAAATCGTACGTATTGACGTCGCGTCAGGCCGCGCAACGCCCATTCCGGCGCTGTCGCAGACACAATTCGATCCCGAGCGCGGCCCCGGCGGCCGCATGGCGTTTGCCTTTGCCAACCCCAAGGGCGCGATGCAAAGCGAGCTCGCGCTAGCGGATGCCAAGGGCGATCATCCGCATAGCGTTACAGCCCGGTTGGACCGTAATGTCGGTCCGTACAGCTTCATGCCCGATGGATCGCTCGTCGTTGCCGCCAGCGACACAACACAGCGCCGGCTTTTCCGGGTGACACCGGTGGGGAATGTGTCGGTGCTTCCGCTCGGTCTACTCAGCGCCGGCTTCGTGGATGTCTCGCGCAATGGAACGGTCGCGTTCACCGCGTCCTCGCCGACACATCCGGCGGAATTGTACGTGCTTCCGCCGGCGTCGCGAACACCAATCCGTTTAACCAATTACAATGGATGGATTACGCGTTATCGTCTGGGTACGACGCGGACGATCACCTGGCGTACCTTCGACGGCATGACCGCGGACGGCGTTCTTACCGCACCGCCCTCCACAAAGAACAAACGCGCGCCGCTCGTGCTGTACATTCACGGCGGTCCGACCGGCACGTCAACAACCGGGTACTCCGGCTTCGTCCAAGTCATGGCCGCCCACGGTTGGTATGTCTTTCAGCCGAACTATCGCGGCAGCGACAACCTCGGTTTGCGTTTTGCGCGCACGACGGTTCCACATATCGCGAGCGTCCCCGGCCGCGATATTGAAGCGGGTCTGCAAGCAGTTTTGCGCTGCGCTCCCATTGACCAAGAACGTATCGGCGTTTCGGGATGGAGCGAGGGCGGCCTGATGACGTCGTGGCTCATTACGCAGGATCGCCGCTGGCGCGCAGCGGTTTCGGGTGCGGCCGTTAATGATTGGGTGCAGTACGACACCATGACCGATGCCAAGGATTTCACGCCGCTGTTTATCGGTCGATCGCCCTGGAGCAGCGCAGCCCAGAGTAAACTATTCGAAGCGGAGTCGCCGCTGAGCTACGCTTCCAACGTCAAAACGCCGACACTTATTATGAGCGATGCCGGCGACTTTCGAGTGCCGACACCGTTGGCGTACGAGTTTTACCACGAGGTCCGGGCCACCGGAACTCCGGTGCAATTTGTCGTCTATCCGGTTGTCGGCCACTTTCCGCGCGATCCGGTGCGCGTCGAGGATATCTATCGCCGCTGGGAGGCGTGGTTTGTGAGGTATTTGGGATCGTGAACGCTTTCGACATCGTCCATTATCTGACGATTATGGTTGCCATCGGCGTCGCGGTGGCCGTCTTCGGCATCTTCTACCGTACAAGCGAAGGCGACAAGCTCTGGAACGCCGGACTGTTAGTCGCGGTTCTTGGCGTCTTCGCACAAGAGGTCGTCCTTCACGCAGCGCCCTGGCCGCTGCCGGCGCTCGTGACCGGATTGATCGCCGTCTTATTGCTCATTCGCCTGACCCGCAAAACCAGGACATTCATGCAACCCGTGAGTGACTATTGGAAATCGCGCAGCTCGTCGACATCGCACTAACGATCGTCATCTTCGCCGGCGTGGTGATGATGGTTGTCGGTCTATGGCGCAAGAACGAACTGCTCAACGCCTACGGCACGATCGTCATGATGCTCGGACTTGGCGTGCAAAGTTGGTTCTTGCACTATCCGACGTGGCCGCTTGTGGCAATCGCCGCCGGCCTTCTCGTGATCCTCTACGCCGCGCGCGTTTTTCGCTTGATCAATCCTCCGGCGGAGTAAGCACGGCGGCTGCGCTGCCAAGTCGCTCTTCTTTGAGCTGCGCAAGCGCGTCGTTCACTCTTTCGAGCGGAAAGATCTCGACATCCGGGTGCAACCCGATCTCCACGGCAAGCGCCAAGAATTCAATCGCATCGGCTCGAGTCAGGTTGGCGACACTGCGAATCTGCCGCTCACCCCAAAGCAGACTGTCGTAATCGAATTCGGGAATGCGATCGAGGTGAATGGCATTGATCGCCACGACACCGCCTTTCCGCAGTGCGCTTAACGCGCTGATTACAACATCGCCTGAAGGCGCAAAGGTCAGTGTGCGGTCGAGCTGCACCGGCGGTTTTTCGAGCGCCTCACCCACCCATGTGGCGCCCATCTTCTTGGCGAGTTCCATGTGCCGCTGACCGCGCGTCGCGACAAACACGTCACACCCGTATGATTGCAATACCGGCAAAACCAAATGCGCCGACGCCCCGAAACCGTACAATCCGACTCGCTCGCCGCGCTCCACGCCCGCGACGCGCATCGTGCGAAAACCAATCGTTCCCGCGCAGAGCAGCGGTGCCGCGTGCACATCATCGAGCGACCGCGGTAATGGATAACAAAAATCCGCGCGCACCGTCGCGTATTGCGCATATCCGCCGTCGCGATCGTAACCTGTGAATACCGGGTGATCGCACAGGTTCTCCGCACCGGCCCGGCAATACGCGCACGTTTCATCCACCGAACCCAGCCATGTGACGCCGACGCGCGTTCCAATGGCGACCGTTACGTTCGCTCCGCATGCAGTGACCTCGCCGACGATTTGGTGGCCAGGGACAAGCGGCAGTTTATGCGCCGTGAGCTCGCCTTCAATAATATGGAGATCCGTGCGGCAGATCGCGCAGGCGCGCACTTTCAACAGTACTTCTCCCGGAGTGGGCTCCGGCACAGCGCGTTGTTCTATCTTTACCGTCGCGTCGGTTAACGGGCCGGGCGCGTTGAGAACTGCGGCTTTCATTAGGAAAGCCTGGATTCGCGTCGAACTGCCCCAGCCCAGTTTGCTATAGGAGGTTTCATTTTGAAGCGTTCGCTCTTTGCGCTATGCGCAATCTCCCTCTGCCTGAGTACGGCCGGTGTGGCTTACGGCGCATCGAAAAAGATGGCGCCCAAGTCTTCAACCCCGACCGCAAAACAAGCCGTTGCCATGTGGGCCGGCACCTGGAACTGCGTCAGCGGTAAATCTCACTTCAGCACCTTTTTCACGCCCGTGCTCGACGGCGGCGCGATGCAGGTGTCGAGCACCGGCGCCAACCCGAACTCCGGCATTGCGACGTTCGACAGCCGTCAAAATAAATGGTTTTACAGCGCTATTACCGCCACGGGCGGCTACTTCACAATGATGGGGACGGTGGGTAAGTCCACGATCTCATTCTCCCAAGTTGCCGGAAACGGGACCGGATTAACGCTTGTGGTACATCGCTTCGCCGCGAAGAAATACACGGAAACCTTTGGCGGAGCGTTCTTCGGAAAGAAGATGACCTCATCAAGTACATGCACGAAATAACGATCGTCCGACGAAAAGTAAAAAGCCCGCGGCTTTCACCGCGGGCTTCCCGTATTCAGATGCTCTTATCAAAGGGCCGTAGCTGTTACAATGGCCGCCGCCATTGCGAGCTTGTGATCTCTGGTAAACGGAGGCCCGACTGCCCTTCGCAATTGGAGAAAGTAAGCGTCGAGGGCCTCGGTGTGCAATGCCTGGCTCGCCGAAGCTAGCACTTTTTTCGCATCGTACCAATGGACGGGCCAACCGCGCGCCTCGGCGGCGGAGGCAAGAGCTTTGCGGTACATCACCCAATCGGCTACGTTTCGTGCGCGATAGTCCGTGATTCGTTCGGCAATTGTCGGCGGAAGCTGTGGGCAGCTCCGAAGCGCGATGCCGAGGATGGCCGGCACGGCCATCGCGACGGCATCCAATGCAACTACCGCATGTCTCTCCGCCGAAACGCGAACCCGCTCGACCAACGCGACAGCCTGACCCATCGGGAGCATCTGGCCTTCGTGGTGATGCGGTAGACCCGGCAGCTCATCGTCCACAAGCTCTACGCGGCGCCGATCAAGGAGCGTCCCATCGCGCGCCACTGTCACCAGCACCGCCCAACCTCCGTGATCCGAAACGCCGATGATGCCGCCGCGAGGCTCCTCTTCGAGAAACGCATCTCGATGATGTTTGAGCATCTCCTCAAGCCGGTATGCGCGGCATTTTGTAAAAGAACCCGGCAAGCAAATGCGGTTCGACCAAAGACCTGAATCGTTCGATGCTCTTAACCCTTAAGCGAATGCGGAAATAACATTTGTCTCGATTGAGCGTGGCTGCTAATCCTAACTGTCGGTCCAGAATATCAATCATTCTCCTCTGATTGTCCTCGTCGAACTGTTGGGTGTTCAGATAAATGGATCTGCGGCTCCTACAGCCATCGTCCATAAACCAAACTGCTAACGCGAACGGCGTAAGTTCCACGGACGGGATGACTTTGTGACCACGCACGTAAAACGCTTCGTAGAATGGCGTAAGCTGCGGAAGGCTAAGGGTAGTGAAACGATACGCTTCCCGCGCACCATTGCCCCTCCGCGCTTTCGGCGGCG
>DASYYA010000178.1:0-15990 GCA_035934355.1 Candidatus Rubrimentiphilum sp.
GCACGACGTCGCGGTGTCGGGCGTGATCTCCATACCGAACGGAGCACCGCCGCCCGGAGGATGGCCGGTCATCAGTTGGGCGCACGGAACTACGGGAAATGCGCCTCAATGCGCACCTTCAAATTTCACGAAGGAGAATGAGGAGCAAGTCCTTCTCGATCGTTGGGTTGCGCGCGGTTTCGTGATAGTGCAAACCGATTACGAGGGCGAAGGTACCCCGGGGTTACATCCCTATTTTGCAAGCGTTTCCGGCGCGCACGATACGATCGACATCGTTCGCGCGGCACGGCATTTGGATCCGAACGTCAGCGATCGCTGGGTAGCGATGGGGCATTCGGAAGGCGGCACGGTCGCTCTCTTCGTTGCGTCGCTTGCGGGCGCGTGGGCGCCGGAGCTCCATTTTTTGGGAGCGGTCGCGTACGCGCCGGGCTCGGATATCCCGGATTTTTTTGGCGCCATGACGCTCAACCAGCAGCCGACACCGATGCTTGCACTGCTCGGAATGATGATCGAGGGAATTGCGTCGGCCGATCCTCGAGTGGATCTCAAAAACGTATTGACCCCGAAAGGCATTGCGCTATTACCGTCGCTGCAGAGTGCTTGCGCCGGCTCCTTGATGCACTCCGCAGAATGGAGCACTATTTCCCCGGCCGAGATCTTTCAGCCCGGCGCGCGATCGAGCGCGCTGATGCAAGACTTCATCGCGAACGAGCCTTCGCAACAGCACTTGCGGTACCCGGTGCTCATCGAACAAGGCACGAACGATCTCACCGTTCCGTACGAAGACTCCGACATATTGCGCTCGAGTTTCTGCCACAACGGATCGCGAGTCGAGCTGAATGGTGTCGCGGGCGCCTCTCACGACAGCGTTATGGCGTTAAGCTTCGATGGCGTGAGCAGCTGGATCGCCGATCGCTTTGCCGGCAAACCGTTCAATGGAAACTGTCCGGCGGGCTAAGCCTGCCCACCTGGCAATTCAGATTATCGGATAGATTTTCCAGCCCATCTCCTGCGCCGCTTGAACGGCGCCAACGCCCGCGGGCACAAGTTGGAACCCGGGCAAAAGATTCTTTACGAAATCCGCAAGCACGGTTTGGGTGGACTTGCCTGATTTTTGCGCAAACAACGCTGCCACCGCGGTGGTGGCATTATGACAGACCATAAACATTCCACCGCGTTTCATGATCGCTTGGGCGCTCCAGTCTTGGTAAAGTCCGTTCGGATCATCAGCAGAAGCTGACGCTTTTAAATTGGACGTCGCGCGATAGTAGATGTTCGTTGCCGCCAGATTCAGTGCGGCGCCGATGTTATATTTCTTCCATGTCGCATCGTTGAGTCCGTAGACGATAGAGGGCCCGATCAACACGCCAAGCGCTGCGAGGCTTCCAGGTCCCATCCCAAATGAAAACTGGTAGGCGTTCAAAGAGTTCTGCATGTGAATGTATAGGCTCGCAACACCTGGCGCGACCAGTAGCGGGCTCACCGATTGAAACACTTGCCGGTTCTTGTTGTTGGTGCTGAGTTTTTTCATCATCAGTGCGTGATTGTATTCGTTTGGTTTGAGCACATGAAAATGAACCGGCACTCTTTGGTCGGACGGCTCACCGGCCGTGGCGCTGCCACGTAAAGCGGCGGCAGAAACTCCTAGGGCTGCAGCGGTAACGAAATGCTTTCTGGATAACGGCAAAGCCAAGCTCCTTTCCAACGGAAAGCCAAACGGTTGGCTAGGAACGCCGCCGTTCCTACATGAAGGAAAGGCGCGATGAGTGCTCGCGTGCTTAGCGCTGCAGCATGTTCGGTTATTGCATCGGCGCTGCTGCTGACCGAAGCGCTCTCGTGGCCGCAAAGCGCGCGCTTTGGCCCACTGGCCTCAACGACGTTACAGTGCGCAGTGCGTGTCGATGCACCGACCAGCGCCGATCTGGCCGCCGGGCTGCGGCCGGGCGATGTAATTCTTTTGCCGCAGATAAGCATGGCTGCGCGCGTTGCCGGAGTCTTCCATTACACGCCGACGCAAGCCGGGCGCGCAGGCGACGTTGTGCCCACCGTGGTTCAACGTGGAAATCAGCGACTGATTATCCCCTACACACTGCGTCATGCCAATGACCTTTGGACCTTTGCAGGTCAAATGGCGTTTAAGATTTTGCTCTTAGCCATTTCCATGCTGGTATTATGGCGCGGCAAAGATCGCGCATCGTTGATTCTTGGCATATGGTGTTTGACGGTTGGCATTGCGTTACCCGACGCCTGGTGGGGCCCGTTGCCGCTCGGCGGCCAAATGTTTGGTGCGATCGTCACGGCGCTGTTTTGGACGGGTTCGCCGTTCGTTTTGTATTTGGTCGTGGAGGCCGTGACTACTGGCGTCTCACCGCGCACATTACTCTTCACACGATCGATTATGGTCTTGACGATAGTTCCGGCGTTGATCGTCAACGTTATCGACGCAACAGCACAAGCCGTTACCGGATGCGAACTCTTGCCCGTCACTCCCTGGATTTCCAACACCGCGTTTGTGGCGTCGCAACTGGTGGTCATTGCATTCTTTGCATTGACATATGCCAAGACCCGCGGGCTCGCACGGCAGCGGGTGCGCTGGGTCTTTTGGGCCTTCTTGATTAGCCGCGCGGGAGTTCTGCTGAATCTGATAAACCGAATCGTCGTTCATCCGATTCATCTCTCCGGATTCGAATGGGTAACGGTGCTGGTCTTTCCGATTGGTTGCACCTATGCAATTCTCCGTCACCGGATCATCGATGTGAACTTCGTGCTGAACCGCACGCTCGTATATACGATCCTTACTACGTTGGTTGTGGGGATCTTCATCTTGCTCGAGAACATTTTGCATGCAGCGGCGGCGAGTCGCAATATTGGCATCGCGGTCGATATCATTGTCGCGCTCGGGCTGGGTTTTTCGTTCAACGCGATGCACAAACGCGTTGAAATCGCCATCGAGCGCACAGTCTTTCGCGGCAAACACGAATCCGCAAACACATTGCGCCGCTTGACGGAAGAAGCGCCGTTTATGGAGAGCGCCGATGCACTGTTGCAACGTGCGGCAGCCGACATACGGCAAGCCTCAGGCGCAACGGGCGTTTCGATCTTCGAGCGCGCCGAGGATGGATATCGCCTTACCGCAGCGAGCGGCCATGCTGCGCCGCCGCTCGTAGATATCGACGACCTCGGATTCGTGCGTCTGCGCAAAAATCGCACGTGCGTCGATCTCAGCGACGTAAGAAGCGCCCTCGGATCAGACGGTTTCGCGTTTGCATTCGCGGTTCGCGGTGCGCTTACCGGGGCACTCGTATGCGCGCGCCGATCCAATGGCGAAAGTTATGCTCCCGACGAGGTTGCACTGCTTGCAAACGTCGCCCACGAACTCGGAACGGAGCTCCACGCCATTCGCGGACGCGAACGCTCGGATCTCTTAGATGCCTTGCTGGACGGGAGCCTCAATGTTAACCAAGCGCGTTCCGCGCTCGGAACGGCGACCCTTAGCTAAAGCCGCGCAGCGGTAAGTCCGGCGATCTTTGCAGCCAATTCTCCGGCGCGTACGTTGCCGTCGCATCGACCGCATGCAGCGTATAGGCGTGGCGTGATTTTGCCGAACGGTTGGGCGCGCTGTAATGCGGGAGCTGCCCGTGAAATACGACAAGCGTGCCGCGCTCGACTTCGAGCGGTATCGCTTCGGAAAGATCGGGCCACGGCGTGCGATCCAATATCTCAAGTTGCGCTTTGCCACCCCGAACGACAAATTGAGAACGCAACGGCGAACGATGTCCGCCGGGCTGCACCCATAAGCATCCGTTGCTGCGATCGGCGTCCTCGAGCGCAAACCAAAATGCGGTGACGGTTTGCGGCTCAGTTTTTAAAAACGCCGCATCTTGGTGCCAATCCACTTCGCCGCCGACCTGCGGCTGCTTAAAGATATACATGGATTGATAAAGCAACGGCTCTTTTAAGCCGGCTGCACGCGCAATTGCGTCCAGTTCGGTACCGTGTGAGAAGCGATCGAAAATCGGGTCAAGGTCGTGCAGAGCGTGACCGATCTTGTTAACAGTACGCCCGTCCTCTTCCAAAAAGCAGCGAATTTTATCGCCTGAAGTCAGGAAATACTCATCGCTGCGTTCGACCTGATCGTGGGTGCTGAAGACCGAAGCTCGGCCGTCGAATGCCGCCACGATCTCTTCGGCGCGCCGGCGGACGGCGGCGATTTCGCCGGCGCTCTTAAAACCGGGAAAAACGGCAAATCCATCGCGCTCAAAACGCTGTATCTCCATCGGCTTATTATAATGAAAGAGCGGCCACTTTTGGACCGCTCTCGCATGTATTTCCCTTAGCGTTTCTTGCGGCGGCCGCCTTTGCGCCGTCCGCCCTTCTTGCGTCCGCCTTTTTTGCGTCCGCCTTTTTTGCGTCCGCCTTTCTTGCGTCCAGCCTTCTTGCGTCCGCCTTTTTTGCGGCCGGCCTTTTTACGACCACCGGCTTTGCGCCCGCCTTTACGAGCTTTCTTTCGTCCGCCGCCGGCTTTTCGTCCGGTTTTGCGTGCGCCTTTACGGCGTCCGCGGCGGCTCGGGGCGGCAGGTTCCTCACCCATCATCCCGCCGTCTTGCATCAGATCGGAATCCATTATTCCTCCCTTCGATCTGCGCGCATTGTTTTTGCGCTCGTGCTGCATCATAGAATGTTTTTCCGCAAATTGCAAATGCGAAAAACGGCCCCGATTTGTCCGCGACTTGACGCGGGCGGTATACTTAGGCGCGAAAATGGCCCCAGCGAAAAAGCCCCTGATTATCGTCGAGTCGCCGACCAAAGCGCGCACGATCAAGAAGTTCTTGCCTGCGCGTTATGTCGTCAAAGCGTCGGTCGGACACGTGCGCGATTTGCCCAAAAGTACGCTTGGCGTCGACGTGGCGCATGGGTTTACGCCCAAATACCTTACGATCAAAGGTAAGGGTGAAGTGATCAAGGAGCTCAAGTCGGCGGTGAAAGGGGCGACGGACGTGTATCTGGCGACCGACCCCGATCGCGAGGGCGAAGCCATTGCCTGGCATTTGGCGGAGCTCTTGAAACTCGACCGTCCCAAACGTATCGAGCTACACGAAATCACCAAGGAAGCAGCGCTGGCGGCGATCAAACATCCGCAGCCCATCGACATCGATCGGGTGAACGCGCAGCAGGCGCGCCGGATCCTCGACCGTCTGGTGGGCTATAAAATCTCGCCACTGCTCTGGGCGAAAGTCCGCGGCGGCCTTTCCGCCGGCCGCGTGCAGTCCGTTGCCGTTCGGCTGATCGTCGATCGGGAACGTGAAATCGGTGCGTTTGTCCCCAAAGAGTACTGGACGATTGCCGCGCAGCTTACCGCCGGACGTGAACCGGATTTTGTCTTCCCCGCGGAGCTCTTTTCGCGCGAAGGCGAAAGGCTCGACATCCAGACCGAGGCCGAGACCAACCAAATCCTCGCCGACCTGGAGGGCGCGCAGTATCGCGTCACCTCGATCAAGCAACGCGAAGGCCGGCGCAACGCGCCGGCGCCCTTTACGACTTCGACGTTGCAGCAGGAAGCTTCGCGCAAGTTGCGCTTGCGCGTTCGCCGCACGATGCAAATCGCGCAAGGGTTATATGAAGGGGTCGATATCGGCGACGAAGGAACCGTCGGCCTCATTACCTATATGCGCACCGACTCCACGCGCATCTCGGATCAAGCGCGCGACGCGGCCCGCGACTATATCACGCAAACCTTCGGCGAACCGTTTTACGGCGGGCGCGCGCATCGGGTGCGTGAAGGTGCGCAGGATGCGCACGAGGCGATTCGTCCGACCCTAGTGCATCACACGCCCGAGTTCGTAGCGCGCTTTCTCAAGCGCGACGAGTTACGCGTCTACACGCTTATCTGGGAACGCTTTGTGGCCTCACAGATGTCGCCGGCGGTGTACGATCAAACGACGGCCGACATCGCAGCGAAGAATTACATCTTCCGCGCTGCCGGCAGCGTCATGAAGTTTCCGGGTTACACCAAGCTGTACGAAGAGTCCGAGGAGAACGCACAACCGGCCGACGCTAAACGCTTACCGGAGCTTCAAGAAAATGAAGTGCTCACGTTGCGCGCTCTCGATCCGAAGCAGCATTTCACCGAGCCACCGCCACGC
Organism: Candidatus Rubrimentiphilum sp.; assembly: GCA_035934355.1. GTDB lineage: Bacteria > Vulcanimicrobiota > Vulcanimicrobiia > Vulcanimicrobiales > Vulcanimicrobiaceae > Rubrimentiphilum. The sequence continues at coordinate 6,144 of DASYYA010000178.1, forward strand.
TACACCGAAGCTTCGCTCGTAAAAGCGCTTGAAGACAACGGCATCGGCCGTCCGTCAACCTACAGCACGATCGTCGAAACGATTCAGAACCGCGGCTACGTGCGGCAGTCCGATCGTCGCTTCGAGCCGACGGAGATTGGGTTTGCGGTCAACGATCTGCTCGCTGAGTATTTCCCCGACGTCGTCGATCCGAACTTTACCGCCGAGATGGAAGGCGATCTCGATAAAGTCGCCGAGCGTCAAGCCGATTGGGTGCAGCTGCTCGAAAAATTCTACGTGCCGTTTGCGCGCGAACTCGCAGCTGCCGAAGAAAAACTCCCAAAACTCGAATTCAACGACGAACCCACCGACGAAATTTGCCCGAAGTGCGGACGTCCGATGGTGATCAAGACCGGTCGTTTTGGCCGATTCGTTTCGTGCACCGGCTATCCGGAATGCAAGACGACGCGCCCAATTCTGAAAGATACCGGCGCGAAATGTCCCAAGGATGGGGGAATGGTTGTCGAGCGGCGTTCGCGCAAAGGGCGCATTTTCTATGGTTGCGCAAACTATCCCAAATGCGATTTTGTTTCGTGGGATCGCGTGCTCGCCGATCGCTGTCCGGTTTGCGGCTCCTACGTCATTGCCAAAACGCGGCGCGGCGGGACCGTTGTACTTGAATGTCGTGCGGATCGCACCCACGATGTGAGCTCGCTCTCGGCGGAATTGCCGCCGACGCAAGAGGTGCTCTCTTCGGCGTGACGCTGACCGTGATTGGCGGTGGACTCGCCGGCTGCGAAGCGGCCTGGCAGGCGGCGCGCCACGGCGTTGAGGTGGAGCTCTTCGAAATGCGTCCGCATCGCAGCGGACCTGCGCATAAATCCGCAGATCTCGCCGAGCTGGTGTGCAGTAACTCGTTTCGCGGCGCCGCGCTCGAGAATGCCGTTGGTTTACTCAAAGAGGAACTTGCGGTCCTCGACTCGCTGATCGTAACGTGCGCGCGCGCCAATGCCGTCCCAGCCGGCGGTGCGCTTGCCGTCGATCGCATCAAGTTTTCGCAAGCGGTGCAAGATGCAATCGAATCGCATCCGCGCATTACGGTGCGTCGCGAAGAAGTTTGCGAGATTCCGGTGGATCGACCGGCGATTGTTGCTTGCGGCCCCCTGCCCAGTACGAGCTTGCTCGCGAGTTTAGATCGCGTCATCTCCAAGCGCCTCCACTACTACGATGCGGCTTCACCTATCGTCGCCGCGGATTCGATCGACGAGTCGCAAATGTATCGCAAGTCGCGCTACGACAAAGGCGACGGTGCGGATTACCTCAACATCCCGCTCACTCATCAACAGTATCTGCAGCTGCTTCACGATTTGCGCACCCTGCCTCGGCATCAAACCGAACCGTTTGAGGATACGCGGTATTTTGAAGGCTGCTTGCCGATCGAGGAGATGGCCGATCGGGGAGACGACACGCTGCGTTTTGGTCCGATGAAACCAGTCGGCTTGCGCGATCCGCGCACCGATCAAACTCCGTACGCAGTCGTGCAACTTCGCAAAGAAAACCGTGACGGCACCGCTTATAATCTGGTCGGCTTTCAAACGCGGCTCAAATGGCCCGCACAAAAAGCAGCGTTCGGCAAACTTCCGGGATTGCAAAACGCGGAGTGGCTGCGCCTGGGCGTCATGCATCGCAACACGTTCATCGACTCGCCGCGCCTGCTCGATTCCCGCTTGCGGCTTCGCGGAATCGAAGCACTCTACTTTGCCGGGCAAATCACCGGCGCCGAAGGCTATGTCGAAGCTGCGGCCTGCGGCGCGATGACCGGCATCCATGCGGCTTGCCAAATACTCGATTTGCCGGCCGTCGACTTCCCAGCGAATACCGCCTTTAGCGCGATCGTCGGGCATTTGCAGAACGCGGAAACGCACGATTTCCAACCCTCAAATGTAACGTGGGCGTATATTGCGGCCGCACCAAAAAAAGACCAGCGCCGCCGCTTAGCAATTGAAGCGATCGCCTCGATGCGCGCCTTCGCGCAGCGTCTGGCTGCAACTCCGCAGGCGGTCGCGGGGTACTTGACAAGAGCATGAAAATCCGGTCAACCACGATTCTGGCCGTGCGCAAAGATGGGAAACTGGCTGTCGCAGGGGACGGTCAAGTAACATTCGACAAAACGATCATGAAGCACGGCGCGCACAAAGTACGGCGAGTGGCCGGCGGCAAGGTGATCGCGGGTTTTGCCGGCGGCGCCGCCGACGGCATTACGCTGCTCGAAAAATTCGAGGGTAAGCTCAACGAGTATAAAGACATCACGCGTGCTGCGGTCGAGCTCGCAAAAGACTGGCGCCAAGATCGCGCGTTGCGCCGTCTTGAAGCGCTGATGATCGTCGGTAACGCCGAGCATTTGCTGGTCTTAAGCGGAAACGGCGACGTGATCGAGCCCGATGAAGGCATCGCCGCCATCGGCAGCGGCGGACCCTACGCGCAGGCGGCGGCCGCAGCACTCATGCGCAATACCAATCTCTCCGCTGAAGACATCGCGCGCAAGGCGCTTGAAATCGCGGGCGAGATTTGCATTTATACCAATGAGCACGTTGACGTGGAGACCCTATGAACGGCGCACCGCATGCACTGGAGCTGACTCCGCGCACGATTGTCGCGGAACTCGACAAATATATTGTCGGACAGGCAAAAGCTAAGCGCGCGGTCGCGATTGCAATGCGTAACCGCTACCGCCGCGAACGCGTGCGCGAAGATTTGCGCCAAGAGATCATTCCGAAAAACATTTTGATGATCGGGCCCACCGGCGTCGGCAAGACAGAGATTGCACGCCGGCTGGCGTCGTTAACCGGCGCGCCGTTCATCAAAGTCGAGGCGACCAAGTACACCGAGGTCGGCTATGTCGGCCGCGACGTCGAATCGATGGTGCGCGATTTGGTCGAACAGGCCGTTCGCATGGTGACCGACGAGCGGCGCGCCGAAGTGGAAGAGGTTGCTAAAAAGATGGCGGTCGAGCGCGTGGTCGATGTGCTTCACCCCGAAACGCGTCCACCGTCGGCGCAAGGACAACCGAGCGCCTTAGCCGCGACGCTTGGCTCGATCTTCGGCGGCAGTTTTCAAGGCGGCCAGCAGCAACAGCAGCCGCAAACCGCAACTGCAGCTCCCTCGAACGCAGATGTGCAACGGACACGTGACCAAGCGCGTTCCGACGTCGAACGCGGTTTTTACGACGTGCGCCTGGTCGAAATCGAAGTTGAAGAAGCCACAACCGTGCCGATTGGGGTCATCGGACCCGGTTTCGATCAAGGCGGCGCCGGCGATTTGGGCGAGATGCTCGGCAGCATGCTGCCGCGCAAGCGCGTGAAAAAACGCGTCACGGTCGCCGAAGCGCGGCGCATCTTCGAACAAGAAGAAGCCGCGAAATTGATCGATATGGATGCCGTCAAACGCGAAGCGTTACGCCGCGCCGGAGAAAACGGCATTATTTTCATCGATGAAATCGATAAAGTCGCCGGCAGAGAAGGCGCGCGCGGCCCGGATGTTTCACGCGAGGGCGTGCAGCGCGACATTCTGCCCATCGTTGAAGGCAGCACAGTGGCGACCAAGCATGGAACCCTGAAAACCGATCACATTCTCTTTATCGCAGCGGGCGCGTTTCACATGACCAAACCGTCGGATCTCATCCCTGAATTGCAGGGCCGCTTTCCAATTCGCGTCGAGCTCGACTCGCTGACCGCCGAAGACTTTAAAACGATCCTCACGCAGCCCAAGAACGCGCTGACCGAGCAATATAAGGCGTTATTGGCAAGTGAAGGTGTCGCGGTCGACTTTCAGCCAGACGGGATCGAACAGATCGCCCAGTTTGCGATGCAGGTCAACGATCAGAGCGAGAATATCGGAGCGCGCCGTTTGCATACGGTGCTCGAGCGCTTGCTGGAAGACGTCAGCTACGAAGCTCCCGAGAAGCGTGACGAAGTCGTTGTCGACGCCGCGTATGTCCGCGCAAAACTGCAAGACATCGTGAAGGACGCCGACCTCTCCAGCTATATTCTTTAGCGTCATGCTTCCGACGATCGAAACGGCGCGCCTGGTGCTTCGTCCATGGCGCGATGCCGATCTCGATCCTTGGTACGAGATGAATGCGGACCCTCGAGTAATGGAGTTTTTCCCCGCAACCTGGGATCGCGCAAGAGCCGATGCGATGGCTGCCAAGATGCGCAAACGCAACGAAGACAATGGCTACGGTTGGTGGATCATCGAGATTAAAGGCGGGGATCTTTTTGGTGGAGTCGTCGAGTTTGACGACATCACCATTGAAACGCCGTTTACGCCGGCTAAGGAGATCGGGTGGCGGCTACCGGTTGCGGCATGGGGACACGGCTATGCGACCGAAGCTGCGCGCGCGATGCTCGATCTCGGATTTGGAACATTTGGGTGCGATGAGATCTTTGCGATGACCGCCACGCCCAATACGCGTTCGGAACGGGTGATGCAGCGATTGGGTATGCAGCGCGAACCGTCGCTTGATTTTGAACACCCGCGCATCCCGGTAGGCCACCGGCTACGTCCGCACATTACGTATCGCGCACGGCGTCAGGCGAACAACGCATGATGCGCTTTGTCCGTCCGATCGTTAAAGAAGGGCATCCGGTGCTGCGCAAAGTCGCCAAGAAAGTGAATCCAAAAGAGATTTCGGAGCCGCTCTTTCAGCAGCTCATCGAAGATATGTTTGAAACGATGTATGCCGCGCCCGGCGTCGGGCTGGCTGCACCGCAGATCAATGTTTCGAAACGGCTCTTTGTCATCGATACCGGCGAAGATCCCGACCATCCCGAGGGCACGAAACACGTCGTGATCAACCCCAAGATCGAAAGGGTGGAAGAAGAAGTCGAACTGCACGAAGGCTGCCTGTCGGTGCCGGGACTTATCGGCGATATCATGCGTTACGAACGTGTCGTCGTGACGGGACTCGGCCGCAACGGTGAAAAGATTCGCCTGGAAGGTAACGATCTGTTCGCGCAGGCGTTGCAGCACGAGATCGATCATCTCAACGGCGTGCTCTACATCGATAAAGCCAAGAATCTGCGCAAACCGCAGACCAGAGAGGAAGAAGAAGCGGTGTGAAGACGCTCTTCTTCGGTACCAGCGATTTCGCGGTACCGAGTTTGGAGATGACCTCGGCTCGCACCGAGCTCGCCGGCGTCGTGACGCAACCCGACCGCCCCGCGGGACGCGGCCACAAACTCAGACCGCCGCCCGTCAAAACAGTTGCAGAGAATCTTCGATTGCCCATCTATCAACCGGCGTCGCTCAAAAACTTCGCGCAAGAATTACGCGGAAACCGCTTCGATTTTTTCGTCGTCGCGTCGTACGGCAAGATCATCCCCAAGGAAGTGCTCGATCTTCCAGAACTCGGCTCGCTGAACGTGCATCCGAGTCTCTTGCCGCTCTACCGCGGCGCGACGCCGATTCAATCCGCGCTCCGCGACGGTGCAACAGAGACCGGCGTGACAATTATGTTCATGGACGAGGGTATGGACACCGGTGACATCGTGTTGCAAGAACGCATGCCGATTCTTCCGGGTGAAACGTATGGCGAATTGCACGATCGCTTAGCGCGCTTCGGCGCGCAAGTATTGGGGCATGCGATCGATCTCGCGCGGGGCGGCGAATTTTTGCGGACGCCGCAAAGCGGCAAGCCGACGGTAACGCGTCCGCTGCAAAAAGGCGATCTCGAGATTCAGTGGAGCTGGCCGGCGCAGCACATTGTCAACCACGTGCGCGCGCTATCGCCGTCGCCCGCCGCGCGAGCTTCTATCGCGGGGGTCCCCGTCAAGGTTTTACATGCCGAACTTGGTGGATGGGATCGCCCGCTCGTCGCGCCGGGCGGGATCGTCGGCGTTCGGGGAAACGCCGTCGTCGTGCGAGCCGGCGATACGGCAGTGAATATCTTGCAAGTTATCGCACCCAATCGGGGGCCGCAAACCGGTGCGGCGTTTGCGCTGCCGTTGCTGAAACGACCGCATGACCCCGCGTGAAGTCACGCTGCATGTGGCTCAGGGTGCCGCCGAACGTGGCGCGCAAGAGTCGCTCGACTACTGGGCGTTAAAGGCGCAACTGGATCGCCGCGATCGTGCGTTTGCCACGAACTTGGCATTTGGCGCGATCAAGATGCGGCGGTTGCTCGAATGGATCTTGCACCCATATATCGGTAAACGCGGCAAGCCACTGCCGCCCGCGATCTCCGAAATCTTGCGCCTCGCCACCTACGAGTTGCGCTTCACGCGTGGGGCGCCGCATGCGGTTGTGAGTGAGTGGGTCAATCTTGCCAAGCGGTACGGTCATCGCGGGACCGCCGGTCTCGTGAATGCAGTGCTGCGTTCGCTCTTACGCGATCCGGCCGCAACGCCGGCGCCGCAAGATTTCAGCGGCCAAGACGATTATCTCGGCACAGTGTACTCTTATCCGACGTGGGTGGTACGGCAATGGCGACTCGTTTTTGGCGATGCGCGCCTCGAGGAGATTCTGACGGCATGCAATGCGCCCGCACAGCCGGCGGTCGTGGTGAATCGAAAAAAAGAGACCCGCGATCGGCTTTGCGCGTGGTTTGCAGAAAAAGGCGCGAGCGCACAAGCTTCCGCGCTGGCGGAAGACAGCGTGCTGGTCGACGATGGATCGGCGATTGCCGCGGCTGAGGCTGGGGGCGACGGCAAATGGTGGCGCCAAAGTGAGTCCTCCGCGATGGTCGTTGACATTTTGAACCCGCAGCCCGGCGAGCGCGTCGTCGATGCATGCAGCGGCCGTGGGAACAAGGCGCTGCAAATCGCAGCGCGCTTAGCCGGCGGCGAAGCGCCGATCTGCATCGATCGCGATCCGCGCAAGATCGCAACGCTCGAAAAACGCGCCGCTTCTTCCGATCTCTCCGTCGCTCCAATCGCAGGCGATGCCACGGCTCCGATTTTGCCGGGCCGAGCCGATCGGATACTCGTGGACGCGCCGTGCTCGGGCATCGGCGTGCTCGGACGCCATCCCGAAGCGCGCTGGCAGAAACGCCCTGACGACGGCGAGCGCCTCGCGTTGACGCAGCGTGCTCTACTCGAATCGTTGACGCCCCAGCTATTTGAAGGCGGCGCAATCGTCTATGCGGTCTGTTCGACGGATCCGCGCGAGACCACCGAAGTGGTCGATTGGATGCTGCGCACGCATAACGTCCAGCGCGGTTTGGTTCCATCGCGCTACGCCGAAGTCCAAACGGAACTCGGCGACCTCCTGATTCCGCCGGGCCTGCAGGGGCGCGATGGCTTTTATATCGCGCGGCTCGAGCGCCGGTTGTGAATTTCTTTACGCGCGTTGAGGAAGCGTGCGCAGCATTTGTCGAGCGCGCGTTTGCCAACATGTTTCCAAGCGATCTCGAACCCGCGCAGATCGCGCGCAAACTCGTTGCCACGATGGAGGCGCGCACACGCCACATTGAAGACCGCGCCGTCGCTCCGCAACGGTATCTGGTCTACGTGCACCCCGAGGACTACGATCGTTTGGCACCGCACCGCGCATACTTAGAACAGCAATGGAGCGATTTATTATCCGACATGGCCGAACGCGTGGGGATAGTCTTTGAAGCGTCGCCGCGCGTGGAACTGCTCGAGGACCGCACAACAGTTGCGGGTTCGGTCGAAGTCGTTACGGATGGCGAGCGTAGCGGAGGCGAACATCCACCGAGTTATGTTTTGCGGGTCATAAACGGTGTTACCATTGCGCGCGAATTTCGCGTTACGGGAGCGGCTCGCGTCGGTCGCAATCCGGAAAGCGACATTCATCTCCCCGACCCGAGCGTTTCGCGCAATCATGCATTACTCGATGTGCAGGACGGCGTCCTGATCGCGCACGACGGCGGTTCGACGAATGGCACCTACGTCAACGGCGAACGGATCGATTCGCGCGAGTTGCATGCCGGAGATGTGATCTCTTTTGGGAAAGCCGAACTCGAGGTTCTCAGCTCATGACATTTGCAGCACAGATGCGCATCGGCTCTCTCGAAGTCTTACTCGCGCTCGGCGCTTTTGGAATAATCGTGGGCCGTAGCCGGCTGACACCGGCGCGTGCCGCCGTCGATCTGGACGTGCAGCTCGCATTCGACGGTGAAGTTGCCACGTTCACGGTCGGCGAGGGGCGTCCGGCGCGGATCATCGGCCGCTCGGGCGACGCACAGATCTCCCTTGCCGACCCCGAGGTGAGCCGGCGGCACGCTTCGCTCCAGGCAGCGCGCGGCATTCTGTACCTCACCGATCTCCACAGCCGCAACGGCACCTATTTAAATGGAAGGCGCCTGCGCGATGAGGGCATTGAGGTCAAAGCTGGGGATCATATCGATGTGGGAAATACGCGGATCGAAGTGATCGCCGCTGCGCCGTCCCCATGAACGTTGCTGTCAGCGGCGACCGCGTGTGTTGCCTTTCCGAACGTCTGGCGTCCGACGCATATATTTTTGCGGTTGCCAATGGCTTTGGGCGGATCGACGGTGAGCCGGCGGCCGCGCTAGCCCTTCACGGTTTACGCCGCGAACTCGAGCGGCGTGCGCATAGCACGCGTTTTCGCAAGTTGCGTCATCGCTCGCGCACGGTCGTCGCAGCACTAACGTCTGCAATCCTCCACGTGAACAGCGAGATCCACGCGCGCAGCGCCTCGCACGAAGATTATGTCACTGCGGCCGCATCATTGACCGCAGCGTTGTTAATCGGCTCGCGCGTCTATCTTGCGCATATCGGTTCCACCGCCGGATATTTGGCACGCAACGGCTCGATGGTTCTTTTGACGCAAAACGATGCGTTCGACGATGCGGGCCTGCCGGTGCTCGTCGGTGCACTCGGCTTGGCGCATTCGCTCGCACCCGCAATCTCGGTCTTTGCGCTTGCCGATGGTGATACGCTCGTTTTGGCCGGCCGCGCGCTGCCGCAGAATGCTGAACGCCTGATCATTACCTTTACCGCGGGCAACGAAGCAGAGGTGACTGTGCCGTTCGAGGCGCACACCACGCCATCGATATTGATCGGAGGATTGGCGACCCTAATCTTTTACGCGCTGCTCTGCCTGCGCTAGCGGCGCGTTTCTTACCGATCGCGATGGCATTGGCCGTCGCGGCTTTCATTCTGTCGTTTGCGCCGCCACGCACGATTGGTCCGCCCTGGTTATTGACCGTCCTTGCTATTGTGGCGATCGTTTGGGTGATGGTGCAGCCGCGCGCAACGGTTCGCGATAATGCGCTCCCTGCGATCGCGGTGGTCCTTTCCGCGTTCGGGCTGCTTGCAATCGCGCGTCTATCGGGCGATCTTGCCCACAAGCAACAATATTGGCTTCTGATCTCACTCTTACTCGCCATTGGTTTTAGTCCCGCATTCACGACGTTCCGGCGCATGGCTGCGATCAAATATTTATGGGTACTGCTCTCGCTGCTGCTGTTTGCGCTACTGTTGATCTTTGGGCAAGAAGTCAATGGCGCGCGCTTGTGGATTCGGCTGGGATCCATCCAGTACGAGCCGGTTGAGTTAATCAAGCTCTTCATCGTCTTTTTTCTCGCCGCGTATCTCGCCGAGACGGCCGACGTGATTGCTGCCGCGCGTCCATGGTCGATTCGTGCGAATCTAAAATATTTAGGGCCGCTGATTCTGGGTTGGGGATTATCCATGGCGATATTGATCTTGCAGCGGGACATCGGTATGGCGACGTTGTTGTTGACGACTTTTGCGGTGTTGTTATACGCGGGCACGCGGCGCATCGATCTGCTCGTTGGGAGCTGCGCGCTGTTTGCAATCGTCGCGTTTTGGGCCGTGCATCATTATAGTTACGTCGGCACGCGCGTTGCCGTTTGGCGCAA
>DASYYA010000198.1:0-8385 GCA_035934355.1 Candidatus Rubrimentiphilum sp.
GATGCCGCGATACCGATTGCCGCGCCGATCCCACACTCCAAAGCGATCGCCGCAACCAATGCCACGCCGTCCAGTCTGGGGGCGTGCGCTGCCGGCAACAGTGCAAACGTAAGCATCAGCGCAAAGCCCGCGCGTACCATCGAAGGGACGCTCGGATGCGAAAAACCGGGCGCGCGAAAAACGAAACCAACCGTGCGGGCAAAGACCAGGAGCGCGGTGGCGCTCAACTGCCGGCCAGCCGCGGAATCTGCGCAATGACGTTGGTGAATAGCTCTGCGCATAGGTGCATGCCGAACGTACCGAATGCTGCAACGCACACGGCAACCACAATGAGCTTGGGAAGCAGCGATAGTGTTTGTTCTTGGATTTGCGTTGCGGCTTGAAGAATTGCGATGGCAGCGCCGACCAGCGTCGCCGCGGCGAGAACCGGTAGGCAAAGCAACGCTGTAACGATCAGCGTTTGATGCAGCAGCGCCGCGAACGCCTCCATAGCGAGACGCTAGCCACGGGATATTACCGAAGTATTGCTATTGAGCTACGGCAAAGGACGCGCGCCACGCGGTCGCCGCAAGCAGCGAGCTCACGATGGCGCGGCTAGCCGGCGATTTGTTCAACGTATAGAAATGAATGCCCGGAGCTCCGCGTCTTAACAGATCGGCGCATTGAAGGGTAGCGAAGGCTACGCCGAGATCTTCAACTGCTTTGGGCTCCGCCCGACGCGCCTCCAACTCAACCAGTAGCTTCGGGGGAATCGTAGCGCCACACAGCGCGGTGAAGCGCTGAATCTGCTCGAAGTTCGTAATCGGCATGACTCCGGGCAATATCGGAACTCGGATTCCTTTGGCGCGAGCGCGTTCGACAAACGAGAAATACTTATCGTTATCAAAGAACAATTGTGTAATCAGAAACTCGGCGCCGGCATCCACCTTCATGCGCAAGTTGAAAATATCGGTCGTTATGTCAGGAGCTTCGAGGTGCTTCTCCGGATGGCACGCTCCGCCAATACAAAACCGGTAGTTGCGCTTAAGCATCGTAACGAGCTCGTTGGCGTGTGCAAATCCGCCCGGCGGCTGTACAAATTCCTTCGCGTCGCGAGGCGGATCGCCGCGCAGCGCGAGAACGTTTTCAATGCCGGCCGCTTCGATATCATTCAGCAGCTCGCGCAGCTCCGAGCGCGAGCTTCCCACGCACGTCACGTGCGCCATCACGTCCAGGCCGACTTCATTCCGAATTTGCTTGGAAACCTCGACCGTACGGGCACGGGTGGAACCACCCGCGCCATAGGTCACCGAAACAAACGCCGGCCGCAGTTCGCGCAACGTGCGCGCGGTTTCGAGAAGCTGTGCATGCGCCTCGTCGTTTCGCGGCGGAAAGAACTCAAACGAGAAAAATGGGCGCCGGGCCGCGAGCGCATCGCTGATCCGCATGGTCTTCTTTTAACGAAAGCTCGAGAGGACGCCTCCGCAGACGAGCGCCCAGCCATCAACCATTACGAAGAGCAGCAACTTCACAGGCAACGAAATCACCGTTGGGCTCAGCATGAACATTCCGAGCCCCATCAAGATGGACGCGACCGCAAGGTCGATCGCCACGAACGGCAGATAAAGCGCAAAGCCGATTGCAAAAGCGTCGCGCAGTTCACCGACGACGAATGCCGGAATGAGGACGAAGAGCGGAGCGCGGCCCGGCGCTTCGGACTTGCGGTGCGCTACGCGCCCAAAGAGATCCACGTCGGCGGAATGCGCTTGCCGAAGCATGAAATCACGAAGCGGTGCCGCCGCGCGATCTAGAAACTGCGCTTGTGTCATTTGACCCTTCGAGTATGGATCGATCGCATCGTGCGAGATTCGCGTGAATGTCGGCGTCATGATAACGGCCGTCAAGACGAGGGCCAAGCCGGTGAGAACAGCATTAGGCGGGAGCGCAGCAGCGCCGATCGCGGACCGCACAAGCGAGAGTACGACAACAATGCGCACAAATGACGTTGACATGACGAGAACAAATGGCGCGATCGTTAATAGGGTCAACGCCGCGAGCGTGTCGAGTGGCAACGTTGCGTGCGAGCGGCTTGCGAGCGTTACGATGCCGTCCATGCTACCGGATGAGTTCCGTAATGCGCAGCCCGTAAGAATCGTCGAGCGCTACGATCTCGCCCCGGGCCAGCAGTTTACCATTCACGAGCAAGTCGACGGGTTCGGCAGCCGAGCGATCGAGCCGGACGAGCGAACCTGTTCCGAGTTTGAGGATCTCGCCGATGGGCATCCGCGCGGTTCCAACTTCCACGGAAATTCGGACGGAAAGATCGTTCAATAACTCGAGATCGCGATTGGCGTTCATTGCAAAAGGAGTGCCCGGGCCTCGTCGAATTCGCCGCATTCGCCGCGCCCAAGGACGTGTGAGCCTGCGCGCAACACAGCGGCATCGCCAAGGCGCGTTTCAAGTTTTAAACACGAATCCGGACGTAGTTGTAATAACGTAGCGGCGCCCACGTAACCACACGCAATCTGAACGCTTAATGTAGCGGTGACATCGTCAAGCATTACCGGAGTAATCTCCGGGGCAGCCACGGCTGGAGTATCGCGCGACATCGCGAGGCCGATTCTGGCGGCGAACGGCGCTTCAAGCAAGAGCTCGAAATACGTCACGAATCCACGCAGACTTTTTATACGCGCCGGGCGTTGCGATCCCAGCCCGCATAAGGGCGTTAGTGCGGACGCGAGCGTCTGAACCGTTCGAAAAAGTAGCTCGTTCTCGAGAGGCGAGAGCGCTCGCGCCGCTTCTTGCGGTTCTCCGAAGAGTGCGGCAGCGAGCGTGAGCGCATCCTCGCGTTGTAAAACGATAGCGGCATCACACAGTTGACCGCGGAAGCCAAAGACTTCCGCATCGCGGGCAATCGCAGGCCACGCATCCGGACTCGGTATGACCGGTTCCAACAAACGCAACGACATAGATGTTCGAAACAATGCGGCGAGCTTTTCGCGGATACTGTTGGCTACCAGGCACGCGGCGGTTATCGGCAACGACGATCGATCGTCAAAACGTCTTTCACGAAGGGCATATCCGGCTTCTGAGCGCGCACTCCGTTCGAAACCAAGCACCTTCATTTTAAAAGATCCATGGCGGTTTTCTGAACGTTGCCTTGCGCGGCGCCGGCGGCGCGCAGTGCGTCCAGAGCGGTATAAGCTTCTTCAAGCCGCTGCAATCCCAGATCGATGTCGATGCCGCTACGTTCGCGCGAAAATGTTTGTAATGCTGCGAAGCTTCCGTCGGCAGGAGACCCGATGTGCGGCGCAACTCCAGGTGGCGCAAATGCATGCAGTGAGTCTGCGGTCGACAATCTCGTGCCGGCAGGAAATCGCGCCAGAGCCAAACGTCCTAGGGAAACGCTGCGGGGTTCGCGTGCACCGGTTCGAGGATCGATTGTCATGCGCTCGTATGTAACGGTGCCGTCGGGTTGGATTTGCGCGCCTTGTGAGAAACCGAGCGCGGCATCGACGCGCCCGATGCGCAGCTCAACGAGTGCACCGCCGGCGTTCTGGCGCCCTAAAACCGCCCGGCCATTTTGATCGACGAGCGTTCCATCGCGGATCGATAGTGAGCCGTCACGCGTGAAGAGCAGCCGGCCGGCATCGTCGCGCGAAACCAAATAAGCGTCCGCGGGGAGCGACACGGAAAGCGGGTCAAGTGTAAAATCGGAGCTGTGGGGCGCTGCAACATCGCCCTGCCACGGAATTGCGCCCGGCGTAAACGCTTGCATCAGATCGCGCTGTCGCGCAGCCACATTCTCAAAAGCTCTGGCGGTCGAATCGGAGATCAGCACGCGATGCCTCGCGCTTCGGAGTACAGCGCAATTCCTTGCGATGCGAGAGCGTATGCTGCTTGCGTTAAAGCCGTTGCGACCTCGGCTTTGGCGCTTTCGGAACAAATCGCCATTAATCGAATGCGCGAACCGTTACACCGAATAAGGATCCCGACGCGGCCCAGTTTACCGTCAAGCACGAAGGTGGCAGACGCGGTTTGCGGACGAACTTGCCGCGCAAACTCCTCGATCCTTTTTGTGAGTGGAAGACGCGGCGCGCGACGCTCGACGGGAATCCCAACGCGCGGAGAACGGCGCTGCGCAGCCACGCTGCGCGACTGAGTGCTCCGATGCACGCCTTCTTTAGGCGGAACGAGGCTGGACCGGCAGACCGTCTGTCTTTTCTGCCCTGGATTGGATTTTACGTGCGCTTTTCCACGCGAAGGATCTTTTACAGAATAGAGCGCGGAAAACCACGCTTGCGAAAGGCTGCGGCGATCGGTCTGCGCGACCGGCGCGCTCAGAACACTGAATTGGAGTTCTTGTGTGATCGTCATTTTCGCACGCTAGGCGCACAGTATGTCCGCCGAGCTGCAAAAACATGATCAGAAGGCGACGGTTATTCGGCGCGGCCTCGATAACGGCCGTCATCGAAATGCGCCGCTGGCCGCGCGTAAAGGCGGCCGTTTTGGAGGTCGAACGTGAGCACGAAGTTGTGCAACACGCCCATGCCGATATTGCCGGCGTCGAAACGGTCAGCAAACGCGCCTTGCGTGCTCAGCATGATGTTAGCGTAGCGGTTGTAAAAATGATACGGACCCATATCGAGTTGATCGACAACTGCTGCGACTGCTTGCGCAGATCCGCCGATGCCAGTGTTTCCCGCAAAGCGACCGCCGGCGTATGGAATCAAACCCTCATGGGCGCGTAGGAAGGTCCCATACACCAATAGTTCGTTGGCGTTCCCGGTATCGATTACAAAGCGTCCATCAGCACCATCGATCTTCGCTTGCAGTTCTACCAATTCGCGATCGTCATCGATCGCAAACGCGGTACCGGTTTCGCTAAGCGATCCCGGCTTGCCGAAGGTCAACGTCTGCGCGTCCGGATCGATTCGGGCTTCGGTCTCTGCAAAGAATGGATATCCGAGGATGCCATCGAGCGACTGCGCGCCGGTGACGCCATGAAGATTGATCACCGTAACCATATGCACGGGAAGCGTCGCCGTACCAATTTGCAGTGAATCCAGAGCAGCAACGCCGAGGCCGCCGGTGCGTTGCGCACCCGCAACTTCTAACTGACCCTCGGGGCGCAAACCGGCTTGTTGTGCCACTTGCGCATCCAAAACGATCGCTTGTGCTCCGCTATCCAGCAAAAACGTGTAATCATGCTGCGCGATGCGCACACGCACATAACAATGGTCGTTACGGATTTCCAATGGAACGGTGATCGGACGATCGATTTGCACGACCGTCGATGGCGGAAGCGCAAAGTAATCGGCCCCGATCGGTTGATCGGCAATCACCTCGGTCGTGCGGCGTGTCAAATCGAATTGATGGTCTCCATTGGACTCAACGGTCCGTTTTGCGACGAGCACCTTGCCCAGAACTGTATAGTCATAGTAATCGACCGTGGCTTGGCCGTCGGCGTCGTCGTAGGCAACGCGATCGATCATCGACGTGGCTCGATCCAGATATACCGTTTCTTGCTGGCCTTGCGGCGGTGCTACGCTCATGGCATAGACGTCGCGGCCGCCCGAAAGCTCTTGCGTGCCCAAAAACCGGTCGTATTGTGGTTGCGCAACAAAATCGCCGTTTTCGATGAAATCTTCGGTGCGCTGACGCGCGAGCAATAGCCCGCGGAGTTCCCGGACAACGCCGTTTTCGTTCACTATGTACTCGTGACCGTTGAGCCGATACGTCGATTGCAGGCGCACGCCGGTGATCTCTTCATACCGCTCGTTCCCTCCGGCGCGCCAACTATTAAAATACCCGTGCAGCGCTACACCGTCGACCGTTCCAGACATTTCCAGTGTCTTCGGATCGCGCGTGTGCAACGCGGCGATCGCGTCGCGGCGTGCTGCTAGAACACTTTCCAATGTCGGAGCTGCCGGAGCGGTGGCAACCATCGGCAGCGCGCACACCAAGGCGCTCGCAGCCGCGAAAACCCCTCTACGGACGCTTCTTATAGTGGCGGTAACTGGCGAGCACGTTCTGGACGTAAGCGCGGGTTTCAGCATAAGGCGGGATACCGCCATACTTCTCGACCGCATGCGGACCCGCATTGTAGGCGGCCAGCGCGAGGGGCAATTTTTGACCAAAGCGATCGAGGAGGCCGCGCAAGTACCGAGCGCCGCCATTGAGGTTCTGCGCAGCGTCATATGGGTCGCTTATACCGAGCTCCGAAGCAGTCGCAGGTTCCAATTGCATCAGCCCCATTGCGCCGGTTGCCGAGGTGGCACTGGAATCGAAGCTCGATTCGTTAGCGACAACGGCTTTCATAAGCGCACCGTCGAGTCGCCAACGTTGGGCCACGCGTGAGATCAGGCCGTCGAGGTGCGCATTGTTTTTCGGCAGTTGGCGTGCAGTTGCGACGAATGATTCGAAAGGGTCTGCATTTGAAATCGAGACGGCCGTTCTAGGCGCGCCTTCAATCTGCGCGATGCGCCGCAACACCAAGGCTACGCTGTTTGGAAGTTCCATTCAGGTTCACCCAGCGCTTCGGCTAGATCGTGGAGCTGTGAAAGTGTTTTACCGGGATCCTGCCCTGCCGGATTGTACAGGAAAGCATCGATTCGATCTTCGAGTGCGACCGCGCGCAGTGTCGAGTCGCCGGCCGGCATTATTCCGACCGCGCGGGCTTCGCGCGTACGGTGCAGCTCCGCGATTGCCTCGCGCAGCATCGTCGCGTCGTGTCGGTGTGAATCGATTATCACAGCGTTCATCGTCCGGCTAACGCTACCGAGGATGTCAATCGCGGGAAACTTTCCCGCGCTTGCAAGCTCAGTCGAGAGTTGCACGTGGCCGTCCAAAAGTGCGCGCGCAGCTTCACTCACCGGGTCGCGGTCGTCGCCGTCGGTGAGGATGGTCGCAACTAATGTAATTGATCCGTTTTCACAGCTTCCGGCTATTTCAGTAAACGCGGCAAGTTCGGAGAAGACACGCGGTGGATATCCGCCTCTGCCAACGCGTTCGGCGGCGGCCACCGCGATCTCGCGATGGGCCGCGGCATATCGCGCCAGACTATCGAGGATGAGGAGCACGTTGAGACCGCGTGTTCGCAACTCTGCAGCTTGCGCCATCGCTGCTCGTGCGGCCGATACGCGTTCGGCGGCGGAGCGATCGCTGGTCGCACAAAAAATCGTTGCGTAATCGGGCAGCGCAGCGATCCACTCTTCGGCTTCGCGCCCGCGTTCACCGACGAGTCCAATCACAACGGCGTCGGTGCGCGCATCGCGCATTAAGGATAAAAGCAGGCTCGACTTCCCTGTCCCCGGAGCGCCGAAGACGCCGATACGCGCTCCCCTTCCAATCGTCAACAAGGCATCGATCGCGCAAATGCCGGTCCAAAGGGGCTGCTGCACCGCACGTCTGTATTGCGGCGAGGGAGCTTGTAAGCGGAGCGCGCGTCGTACGAACTGATATTTTTTTCCGTCAATTGCATTGCCCGCTGCATTGAACGCGCGACCCAAGGCACTCGGCCCGAGCGGCGCGCGGGTTGCGGCGAGGTCTCTCCGTACCAAATCACCCGGTGCGATGCCCGCATTCGGCCCCGCAAGCGCAATGCAAACGATATCTCGCGCGACCGAGATTATCGAGCCGTAAGTACTGCCGTGACGGCTATTAATACAAACGCCGTCTCCAATCGAAGCCGCCGGGAGTCGCGCCTCCACGGCGCTTGTACTCGCTGCGGTGACCCTTCCATGCGCAATCACAAAGCCGCCAGTACCGATTCCAAGCGAACGCCGAGCGACACGTCGACGAATCCGTCGCGCAGCTCCAAAATCGCATCTCCGCGGCGTAACTGCGCATCGGAAACAATCGGAATCGGAGCGGATACCAGGCCGACGTCGTCAGCATGGACGCGAACGCAAACAGGATCCTCTTTCTCGTAACGGGCCAGCGCCCGCGCAATGATATTGGAGATCTGTGCGGGCGCGAGTTGCAGCTCTCGCGCGACAACTTCGGCTGCAATGTCCTGACACAGTATGCGTGCGGCGTTTTCGACAGCTTCTCTCAGCCGCGCATGAAAGAGGCGCAACTCCCGCGATGCGGCAACTTCGTCCGGTTGAGGTTGTGATTTTGGCTCCCCAACCGTTTCGGAAGGGCAAGATGATTCTTGTTTCGGGCGTAGCAGGTCTGCCAACGCACGAAATCCGTTAGGTCTGTCCAATCCATTTCTCCGCGTCGGTAAGGAGAGGCGAAACGGGCCGTTGCATGCGCGCAATAATGGCCTCTCGTTCATGCGACGGATACGTATCGAGAATCGCGGCCGCAGTCGATGCGGGTAGTGCGCTGATGATCGCGGCGGCGGCGTGCGGCGGCTCGCTTAGGAGCGCACCTCGCACTTTGGCAGCCGGAATCGCA
>DASYYA010000109.1:0-3150 GCA_035934355.1 Candidatus Rubrimentiphilum sp.
CGGCATACGGTCCCGCTTCGGCGGTAAAAACGCCGCGTGAATTGACCGGATTAATGATCGGAAGATTATATTTTACGCCGGTTTCAAAATCGTCGGCACCGTGTCCGGGCGCCGTGTGTACCGCGCCGGTTCCGGTTTCCAGATCGACGTAATCCGCAAGCACGATCGGCGCATCGCGATCCATAAATGGATGGCGCACGGCCAAACCTTCCAGCGCCCTGCCTTGCACGCTGCCAAGCTTCTTCGCCTGCTCGAAGCGATCGCCAAGCGCTTGCGCTGCTAATGCTTCCGCGACGATCACATCCTCGTCACCAACGCGATAGAGTCCATACGTCGCGTCGCTGCGCACCGCGATCGCGGCGTTTGCCGGCAGCGTCCAGGGTGTGGTTGTCCAGATGAGGACTGAGAGCTTCTGGCTGCCCCTCGTACCTCGGGGTTCCTCATGCTTCGGAATGACGACGTTGAGAAACTCGGCGCGTTGCGAGGGCGTGGCCGAAAAGCGAACGACAATCGACGGCGAGACGCGTTGCTTGTACTCAATCTCCGCTTCGGCGAGCGCAGTTTCATCGACGATGCACCAAAGCGTCGAGCGTAGGCCTTTGTAGATCTGATTGAGATCGGCCAGTTCCGCCAGCGTTTCGACAATCGTCGCCTCGTATGACGGATCGATCGTACGATATGGGTGATCGAAATCGCCAAAAACGCCGATGCGCCGGCGCGTTTCACGCTGACGATCGAGCCAATACAGGGCGCGCTCCTTACACTTGGCGCGCAGTTCGAGCGGATCGATCGCGTGAAAATCTTTGATCTTTAAGTGCTTGAGCGTTTCGATCTCGATTGGCAGCCCGTGCATATCCCAGCCGGGAACGAATTTCGCCCACTTGCCTTCGATCAAAGCGATCTTCACAAAGATATCCTTGAGCGCCATGTTGAGGAACGTCCCCATGTGCAACTCGCCGTTGGCATATGGCGGACCGTCGTGCAAGATCCATGGGCCGTTCGGCAGGTTGCGTTCCAGACGCCGCTCGTATACGCGCTCCTCCCGCCACCATGTGACGCGCTGCGGCTCGCGTTTGGGCAGATCGGCTTTCATCGGAAAGCCGGTTTGGGGGAGATTGAGTGTGTTGCGATAATCGCGAACCTGTCCTGAGCGACCGGAGGGAGTCGAAGGGTCACTCATGGCCGCGCCCTTTCGGCAATGACGTCATCGAGCACTTCGAAGTTTCGGGCTGCCATTTTCTCAAGCCGTTCGCGCGCATTGCGCAAATGTGTGCGCAGTTCGTGACGCTGTTCCCACAGCGCGTCGACTGCAGCATCGATGGCATCGAGCGGCATCTTGGCCGGGGGCGCCATCGCCGAAAAAAGCGGCTCGAGCGGATATTCGAGATCGTGGGTGAGCGCCGCGACTTTTGGATCGTAGGGAATCGACAGAAACGGCACGCCGCTGCGCACCGCAAAAATCAACGCGTGCAATCGCATTCCCACAACGACACTGGCTGCGCCGATGATCTGCGCCGTCTGCGCCGGTGGGGTTTCGGGAAGCAGAACCGGAGTCGTGCGGCATTTGCGAATGATCTCCGTTGAGATCTCGGCGTCGGTACTGCCGCCAAGCGGAAGGAATGCAACGCGTAAGCCATGGGCTTGCGTCAGACGATCGACCGCGCGCGCGATCCATTCAATGCGGCCGCGTAGACCTTGGGCCGGACGCACGTTGACGATGGCAAAAGGGCTGGATTGCGGATCCAATCCGTGCAAGACGAGTTCGTTCGCCGGCAATGGATCATAGAGAAACACCGGATCGCTCGTGCGTTCGATGCGCAGGCTGGGGAAGAGCGAGCCGAGCAAGTCTTTTGACGGTTCGTCACGTACCGTCGCCGCCGCCACACCTTTACAGGTTTCGCGCACGATCGTCTTCCCCCAAAAGTCCAGTGGCCCGATCGATTGCGCGAAGATCATCGTCGTTCGCCGCGCGCGCACAGCCGTGCGAATGATGCCCGCATAATATATGAGGCTTCGAACGCTCGTTGCATTCTGCAACAAGCCGCCGCCCCCGGAGAGCACAATATCGGCGCGTTCGATCGCGGCGCGAACTGCTTTGACGTCCCAGCGCGGTGTGGAGTCGATCCGTAATTCCGCCGGTATGGTTGCGGGACTCGCGCTCAGCACATCGATCTCGGCGTAGGGGTGGCGCGTGCGCAGCTGTGAGACGATCACTTCGAGGAGCGCCTCATCGCCCACGTTTCCAAAACCGTAATAGCCGCTAAGCAGAAACCGCATGGGTTTCGTTAGCGGCGAAATGCGAACGCGCGGTAGATGAGGATGAGAACGATCCCGATGACTGCCCCGATCACAAATCCGTTGAAGACGCGCACGATAGAGACCAACAGCTCGGTGTGAAGATGCGAGAATGTGTCGATGATGTCACCCAGACCGACCCCAATCGCCAGCGCGAGCAGCACGCCCAGCCAGCGCCGGTGCGGAATACGCAGCGCCGGCGTCAGCATGAGAATTGGGAAGCCGACCAAGAACTCTTTGAAGCGCGGACGCACCACCATCACCGACGTGAGATAATGCCGCAGCGTCAGTTCAAACGACGATGGCGAAATATCGCTGGTGTTCCCGCTGCGGAGCAGCACCAAGGCGCCGGCGCCCAACACGATCGCAGCGGCGATTAATTGATAGATGCGCACCGGCTCGATGAAGACGTTACCGGGCTTGCGTTGCGCGTCGAACCGGTCGGTGAAGAGATATAACGCCAGCGCAATGAGCGGCGGCAACGCGAGCAGCGCTTTCACGCCACGAAACGGTTCGACTTCTTCCATCACCAGCGGCGAACTCATGATCCCAACCACGACGAGCGCTCCGAGCAGGGCGACGCCGGTCGCGCTGAGCGTCCATCCCAAGCTGCGGCGAATCTGGCGCCCGGCGCTCGTTGCCGGCGGCTGCAAGAACGCGCGGCTGAGAATACTGAAAGCGGCTGCGGTAAAGAGCAACGCACCCGTCAGCGCGATGATCGAGCGCGCTAACAAGTCGTGATCGAGTCTCAATCCTCCGAGGTACAACGCGACGGTGACTATGTAGGCGGCAATCGTCACGCCGCGGTTATACCAGCCGTAGAAACCGAGCAGCAAGATGAAGATCGATGGAACG
>DASYYA010000034.1:0-1673 GCA_035934355.1 Candidatus Rubrimentiphilum sp.
GAGAGCAGGGAACGGCATATCGATAACCGAGCCGACGCCAAAGGATTTGGCGCGCGCATACCGGTCCGAAAGAATGGCGGCGACGAGCTGCCAATCCGCAGGGTCGCCAAGCTGCACGGCATTTGGCGGAGCATTGGCAAGAACGGTTCGCAGCGGAATCGCGCTGCCGGATCGCGCGAGCGTCACATAGGCGTGCGCCAATTCCCAAAGCGTCACCTCGCCTGCGCCGAGCGTCAAACCCAGGCCGTAATAATCGGGAGCCCGGCGAAGTTGTGAAAACCCGATTTCGTGTAAGCGTTCGAGAAACGCCGGGACGCCGACGTTCGACAAAACGCGCACAGCCGGCACATTCAGTGAGTTCGCGAGCGCGAGCCGCACGGTCACCGGACCGGAAAAGTGCGCGGTGTAATCTTCGGGCGAATAGAGCTCCCCATTCGGTATTGCGTACGACGTCGGAACGTCCGGGAGAATCTCGTTGGGTGTAATGACGCGGCGCTCGAGCGCATATTCATAAAGGAATGGTTTTAGAGTCGAGCCCGGCTGACGAAGCGTTTGAACGCCGTCATTGCGTCCGAGATATGCATCGTCGAAATAATTCGTTGAGCCCAAATACGTAAGAACGTCGCCCGTGCGGTTATCGACGACCAGCGCGGCGGCTTGCGTGACGTTCCGGCCGGATAAAGCCGAAACAACGTCTTGCGCTTGCGCCTGCACAAAGCGCTGCAGCCCAAGATCGATGGTGGTGCGCACCGGCGTTTCCGGCGCGGTGCCGGCTAAGCGAAAAAGCAAATGTTGCGCGTACGCCAGCTCCGATGCCGGCGGGCGGAGATGCAGCACCTCGCGCGCCGCCAGCGCTGCTTGGCGTGCGGTGATGAAACTCGCTTCAGTCATCCGGCGTAGCACCGCGCGCTGACGAAGCAGCGCATGTCGCAGATGCTCGCGCGGATTCAAATCTACCGGGTCGTTCGGGATTCCGGCGAGCAGCGCCGCTTGCGCGAGATCGAGATCGGCGGCAGGCGCACCGAAGTAGCTGCGCGCGGCGGCTTCAACGCCATAGATGTTGCCGCCCATCGCGACTTGGTTAGCGTACGATTCCAGGATTTTGGTTTTCGTGCTGCCGCCTTCGATCCGGGCAGCATCCCAGATCTGCAGCAGTTTTCCGCGAATACCGCCTGGCAGATTATATCGCGCTCTCGCCAACTGCATCGTAATGGTGGAGGCGCCGCCGGCATTGCACAAGCAGCGCACACTTTGCAATGCGGCGCGCGCGAGCGCCACCCAATCCACCGCACCGTGCGCGTAAAAGCGGCGATCTTCGGTTGCAACCACTGCTTGCAGGAAGAAGGGCGAGATGCGTTCCAACGGCACGGCGATAGCGTTGCGCGCGCTGTTGTTTAAAACAGTGCCTAACGGAGTGCCGCTGCGATCGGTAAACGATACCGCTGTTGTGACAGCCTGTATCTGCGAGGGTCGGATCGCAAAGATGCCCGGCGTGAGTGTTAGCACAATGGCCGCAGCGATGGCGAAAAAGCCTGCGCGAGTAGGGCGCATACAAAAAGGCTTCACGAACCTCAAGTGCTTTTCCGCCGCCGCGTGGAAAGTGCGCGGATGCGCGGTCGTCTAGGTATCGCGTTGCTTGGCATTCTCGCCGGCATTTATGCCTGTGGAACACC
>DASYYA010000233.1:0-4482 GCA_035934355.1 Candidatus Rubrimentiphilum sp.
TTGCGATCGATCAGGTGTTGCAGCCAGCGCGGCAACCCCAACACGAGCGGATTGGTCCCACCCTTCGCATCCGGCCGAATCTTCTGAATCGCCGCGCGCGACTGGGCGTGCGCGCGAAATAAATTTGGAATCAGGCGCAACACGGCGTCCATCTGTTCCTCGCCGCTGGCAAACGGCGGCAGTCCCGGCGGTATCGCGTACGCACGCATCCAAAAGCCTTTGATGTAACCGTAGACGAGTTGGTTCGGCTCGTTGAGCGTCAGATAATAATCGATCAGATCGCCCAGGCGCTGCGCCACCTGCGTCGCGTATGCCGCCATGCGCGCCGGAAATCCGGGATCGAGCATCCCGTCACCGTTGCCCGCTGCCTGCACGTGCAGCGGCCACACATTATGATGCAGCGTCACGACCGTTGCCATGCCGGCGTCGCGCATATATTGCAGCATGTCGCGATAATGTGCGAACGAGGCATCGTCCCAGGCGCCGGGCTTTGGCTCGAGCCGTGTCCATGAGAGCGAGAGACGAAATATGCGGCACCCTAGACTCTTGGCGAGATCGACGTCCTCTTTATAGCGATTCCAAAAATCGGTCGCATTGCCGCGCTGCGTGAGCCCGCGCACGCGATCCCACACGTCGCGAATATCGTCGCGCCCGTCGTAGGCTTCGCATTGATGGTCCGCCGTCGCGACACCAAACCGAAAATCCGCCATCTCCGGGGCATTCGCTTAAGCCTCAAATGTGTCATGGTGAGCCCGGGTGTCATGGTGAGCTTGTCGAACCACGCCCGAGCGAAGTCGAGGGGCAACATGCGGTTTGAAAACAAAGTGTGCATCGTCACCGGCGCCGGATCGGGAATCGGCCGCGCCACAGCTTTAATGATGGGCGCCGAAGGCGGGCGCGTCGTCGTCGCCGATCTGAACCTGGCCGCGGCGCAGGCGACCGTCGATCAAATTACCGCCGCCAAAGGCCAAGCGGTGGCGGCGCAAGTTGATGTCGGCAACTCCGCCCAAGTGCAAGCCGTCGTGCAAAAAGCGCTCGACACGTACGGCGGCTCAATAAATGTGATCGTCAACGATGCCGCGATGATGACCTTCACGCCGATTGTCGACATCGCGGAGAACGACTTCTTTCACGTCATCACCACAAACCTGGGCTCGGTCTTCTACTTCTGCAAATACGGCGCGCCGCATATGCCGCCGGGATCGGCGATCGTCAATGTGAGTTCGGTCCACGCGCACGCCACGACCGCCAACGTCGTCCCCTATGCCGCTTCCAAAGGCGCGATCGAAGCGTTTACGCGCGGCTTTAGCATTGAAATGAACGCAAAAAAGATTCGCGTGAACTGCGTGGCGCCGGGTGCCGTCGATACGCCGATGCTTTGGGATAACCCTAATGTAAAAAGCGGCGTCGAAAAAGTTGAAGGCGCAATCGGCAAACCCGAAGATCTTGCAGCGGCGATTTGTTTCATGGCATCCGACGACGCGAGCTTTGTGAACGGAACAACACTCATCGTCGACGGCGGCCGCTTAGACACACTCTAGGTCATTCCGAGGACGCAGGTCGAGCCTGTCCCGAGGAACGAGGGAAGGAACCGCGAGGCACGAGCGGCCCCGAGGTACGAGGCGTCCTAAAAACCATCGAACGTGCCTAGCGAGATGCGCAACCGCGCATTTCGTTTTATTTTGCGCGTTCGTCGTGATTGCCGCACCGCTGGGCCATCGCCTGGTGGCGGCGGCGAGCTTGATACCCTTGCTGCGCGGGTTCGATTCCCGCATGGTCCAGTGTGACCGTTGTCGGTCACTTCCAGGTGTGGTACAGTAGTCGCGGGTATCAGGCTCGCTGTCGAACACCGACGAGATGCGCAACTGCGCATCTCGTTTTAATTTGTGTTCGTCGTGATTGAAGCACCGCTGGGTGATCCGGCTGGTGCCGGCTGCTGGGCTGATACCGCTCGCTGAGCGGGTTCGATTCCCGCATCATCCAGCGCGTGGCCGTTGTCGGTCACGTCAAGACGTGATAGACTAGTTGAGGGTATCAGCCTCGCTGTCGACGCCGACGAGATGCGCAACCGCGCATCTCGTTTTATTTTAGGACCGCGGCAAATGACCGGAAGAGCGCGGCGCCGCCGAAAGCCCACACGCGCTCCGGATGCGGCATGATCGCAAGCACGTTGCCTTTCTTATTGACGAGTCCGGCGCAACCGAGCGCGGAACCGTTAGGAATCGCGGCTTCATCGACCGTTCCATCGGCATGCGCATACACAAATGCGAGATGATCGCCGGATTCTATTTCACGCAGATGCTCAGGCGTTGCAGCCAAACGACCCTCTCCATGCGCCGTCCATGCGGGAATCAGCGCATCTTTTGGGAGCGCGGCAGTTAGCGCCGAACGACTGGGGTCCGTCGCCAGTTTTATATGCACGTACCGGCAGACGAACTTCCCCGACGGGCCGTTGCGCGTGAACGCCGCAGTTGGTTTGCGCTCGCGCGACACACCCGGAACGAGGCCGGCTTCCAATAATATTTGCGCACCGTTGCAAATGCCCAGCACCGGCTTGCCCTCTTCTGCTGCTTCGATAAGGTAATCCATCATCGGTTCGTGCGCTGCAATTGCGCCGGCGCGGATGCGATCCTCGTACGCAAAACCGCCGGGCAACACATACGCGGCATAGTTGGGTAACCGGCCCGCATCGCTCCAATGCACGCTTTCAGCCTCGATGCCCGCATGACGACAGCTACGAACGGTTTCGACTTCGCTATTTGTCCCCGGAAAAACCAGCACAGCGACTTTTGCACTCACGCGTAAATCTCCGCAAGCGGTTTGCGCCACGCATCGTACAGCTCGTCAATATCCCACGATTGCCCGCCGATCGAAATATCAACTTCGCCTTCTATGTCGGCTGCAGTCGTCGTTCCGACAAGCCGTGCGGGGCGGAGAGTTTCGGCGCTTTTTGCTTCGACAAGCCACGCCATCGGCGCGGTGAACTCAACGCTCTGGGCAAAGTTCGCACCGAAATCGTTATGCGACGCAAAAGACATATGGGCCGCGGTCGCGAGCAGATCGCCGTCGCTGATCGCATGTGCAGACAGAAGTTGCCGGCCTTTCACCGCCGCAAGCATCGCGTCCAATGAATCGATCACGTAGAGCGGCGAGTTCGGCCGTTTGAAATCCAGCGTCACGATGTTTTGCAAATCGTCAACGACGCCGACGCAAGCGA
Source organism: Candidatus Rubrimentiphilum sp. (assembly GCA_035934355.1). GTDB lineage: Bacteria > Vulcanimicrobiota > Vulcanimicrobiia > Vulcanimicrobiales > Vulcanimicrobiaceae > Rubrimentiphilum. The sequence goes on from DASYYA010000233.1 coordinate 3,218, forward strand.
TGATTGCGGACGGCGGAATGGTATTGCCGGATGACGACTCGTTGTACAAACTGACGTTTCCGGAAACAAACGGCAAGTTCAAGTGTTTCGCCTCTTCGGCAAGTTGTGCGACCGCCTCGACGAGCTGTGCATAATGCTCGGTGTTGTTGGGATTGCCGAAATTCAAGCAATCGGTTAAGCCGAGTGGCCGCGCACCCACAGCAACGACCTTCGCCACCGCTTCGAAAACATTTCGCCCGACACTTAACGCAACCCCGAACGGTGCGCCCGGAATCGGCGCGATCACGCCGGCATCGGCATGGCCGCGCGGGATAACCGTCGTCCCGCGCACGACCGCATCGTACTGTTTGTAGAGCGGCTCCCGCGAGCACGCGTTGAACGAGGCGAACACCCCTTTGTCATCCCGAGCGACAACCGAGCCTGTCCCGAGCAACGCGAGGGAAGGGACCCCGGACGCATGCGAGGGGCGCGTGATCGCAGGTAATCGTTCCCGATCCGAAATCGGAGCGGTCAGTAAATCAATCGGCACGTCCATCACCGTCTCGCCCGAGTGGCGCAGCACGTACCGCTTCTCGTTTTGAACGGCGCCGATGACCACCGCTCGCGCCTCGCGGGCGATCTCCGGCAGCGAGAACTCTTCATTATATATACGCAATACGTCGAGGGTCGCGTCGCCCGGCAGAATCCAACATAAGCGCTCCTGGGTCTCGCCCACAGCGATGACCTCCGGCGGTACCCCCGCGACGGCAACATTGACGTCGTCCAGATCGATAATCGCGCCCATACCGCCGGCCGCGCAGAGCTCCGCAGTACAACCCATGATCCCGCCGGCGCCCAGATCCTTAAATCCCGCAGTAATCTTTTTCTCGCGCAAATACTCGAACACCCGATAACTCGCGCGCATAATCACGTTTTTTAAAAACGGATCGGGAACTTGCACCGCACCTTTGTTGGCCTCCTGATTCTCTTCTTCCAACGTCAGCGACGAAAACGAGGCGCCCCCAAAACCGCTGGCATCGGTCGCCTTCCCGACCAGTACGATATCCCAACCCGCAGAATTCTTGGGCGCGCGCGAATGGATGATCTCGCTTTCTTTGACTAAGCCAAGTGCCACGACATTGACCAAACAATTATCGTTAAAGCGCTCGTCGAAATACGCGTCGCCCGCGATATTGGGCACGCCGATTGCATTGCCGTAGGCGCCGATGCCATCCACCACTTGCTGCGCGACATACCGCTGATGTGAATCCGGATCGCTCACATCG
>DASYYA010000007.1:0-2753 GCA_035934355.1 Candidatus Rubrimentiphilum sp.
CCTCAGCCGCAACGACGCCTTCTTTCATCGCCTTATGTGCCAGCAACGGCATGCCGTTCACGTCGCCGATTGCGAAGATGTTCTGCACTTTGGTGCGCCGCTGGGGATCGACGTCGATAAAGCCGGCATCATTCGTCTTTAAGCCGGCGGCGTTTAAGTTCAGACCATCGGTCACCGGGCGCCGGCCAACCGCGACGAGCACGCACTCAAAGTCGCGTGTTTCATCTTTGCCATTGGTGCCTTCGCCGTTGAATGTCGCCTTGACGGTCGAGCCATCTTTTTTCATTGCACCGACTTTGGTGTTGAGCATGATCTCAACGCCTTGCTTTTTGAGGATTCGCTGCAGCTCTTTTCCGATTTCGAGGTCGGTCCCCGTGAGAATCTGCGGCATCATTTCGATCACTAAAACCTTCGCGCCCAAACGCGCATACACGGTCGCGAACTCGAGCCCGATCACACCGCCACCGATGATCAAAATGCTTTTTGGGATGCTCTTGAGGTTGACGGCATCATCGGAGTTGATGATGGTTTCCCCGTCGCGCGGCCACGCTTTCACGTCAACGGGTGCCGAGCCCGTCGCGATGACAACGTACTGCGCCTTGATCGTGTCGCTGCCGCCTTCTTTTTTCTTCAGCGTCAGTTCAGTTGGGCTTTTGAAGGAGGCTTGGCCGTACAGAAATTGGACGTTGTTAAATTTGAAAAGTTGCTTGACGCCACCGACGTTCGCGTTGACGACGCTCGTTTTGAACTCCGCGACTTTCTCGCGTTCGACAACCGCTTTGGGAACTTTTAAGCCGAGCGCTTCGGCGTGATCGATTTGGCGCACGATTTCACCCACGTGCAGCAGCGCCTTGGTTGGTATGCATCCCCAATTCAGACACACGCCGCCGACCTCGTCGCGGTCGACACAAATAACGCGCTTCCCGAGCTGCCCCAGGCGAATGGCAGCGTGATATCCTCCGGGTCCTGCGCCGATCACGACGGCGTCAGCTTGATGTTCCATTAACAGACCTGTAAAAGAGTCCATGCGCCGGCCGTTTGCAGCGCGGTGCGCGCGGATGCGAGAAAACGGCGAGGGAGCATAGTTGGGATTCTCTGTGACCGAGCCGATGACGAAGCAGATGCCGTAGCGCGCTGCAAACCCTTCGGGCAACAGCAGTTTTTCCGCAGCTCTTCGTCGCTGCGTCGCTTACATAGCTCTGTGGCTAGGCGCGCTCCTCGCTTCTCAATCTGCGGAAAAATTGTTTGTTGCGGGCGGCGTATCGACTCTTTCACAGGTCTGCCCGGCTTCGACGGGCTCTCCGCCACATCCGCCGAAGCATACGGCTCTCATGGAGTCGCGTACAACCGGCGTCGGCGATGCAGATCGCGATGTACAAATGTTTCTTGTCCGCGTCGCCGGCACACTCGGCGAATTGCTGGGAGACAATCTGGTTGGTCTGTATGTACGGGGAGCGCTCGCGCGCGGTCGGTTCCGCCGCGAACGTCACGGTTTCGAGTTGGTGGCTGTCGTCGCGAGAAAACTTCCACCGGAGGCTCGAGATAGCGTAGCGCGTACGCTTGTGCGTCTGTCGGATGCGCGTCCGGTTCGCGGCGATCTGGACGTCACGATCATTGAAGAAGAAAATGCTCGTGCATGCGATCAGTCGGATACGACGCTCGGTGCACAGATTGCCGAAGTGCGCGAATGTGGCGTGACCATCGTCGGACCGCCGGCCAAAGATCTGTTCGGATGACTGCATTACAGCGCTCATTGCTGACGTGGTATGCGCGCAATGGGCGCAAGCACTTGCCGTGGCGCGAGACGCGCGATCCGTACGCGATTCTGGTGAGCGAATTCATGTTGCAGCAGACGCAAGTCGATCGCGTGCTGCCAAAATATCAGGCCTTTCTCATGCGTTTTCCGAATTTTGAATCGTTGGCGGCAGCTTCGACAGCCGACGTCATCCGTGAATGGCGCGGACTGGGCTACAACACGCGCGCAGTGCGGCTCAAACGGATCGCGCATACCGTTACCTCGCAGCTCGGCGGGGAGTTGCCCCGCGATGCGGGGGCGCTTCGTGTACTCCACGGCGTTGGTCCGTACATCGCGTCGGCGGTGCGCGCATACGCTTTTGACTGCGACGACGCAGCGATTGACACCAACGTGCGCCGCGTGACGCAGCGCGTGCAACCCGGCGTCGCAATACAAACCATGGTTCCAAGCGGACGCGGACACGATTGGAACTCAGCTTTGATGGACCTTGGCGCGAGCATTTGCACCGCGCGTACTCCCAAGTGCGCCATCTGTCCGCTGCGCCGTTTCTGTGTCAGCGCTGCGCCAGGTGCGGTTCCGCAACAGCCGATACGCAAGAAAGCGTCGCTTCCTTTTAAAGAGAGCGCGCGCTATGCGCGCGGGCGTATCATCGACCGCTTACGCGAGCTTCCGGCCGGCAGACGCATTTCGCTGCGCGCATTGCAGCGCGACCTGGCCGGACTTCGCCGCTCGGCAAAGGAGTTGCAGACGCTGGTGGTTGCGTTGGAGCGCGAAGGGTTGATCAGCGTGCAAAACCGGCAGGTTGCGCTGCGCGATTGACGGTACTAGCTTCGTCGATGCGACTGTTTTTTGCCGCGTCTTTGATCGCGGCGCTGTTTCCGATACCGGCCTCGGGGCGGACGTTCGATTTTCCCGACCTGCGGCGCATTGTGTCAGTCAGCAGTCCGCAGATCTCGCCCGATGGAACGCGCATCATCTTTTTGCGCGGCCATCCCGA
>DASYYA010000020.1:0-9192 GCA_035934355.1 Candidatus Rubrimentiphilum sp.
AGCGATCTTTCCCGCGTTCGCGCTCGCAACGAACGTCCTCAAAGATCTCGCTACTCTGACCCTAACCGCAGCACCGCCATGAACGCCTCTTGGGGTAGATCGACTTTGCCGACGCGCTTCATGCGTTCTTTGCCGGCCTTCTGCTTTTCCAATAGCTTGCGCTTGCGGGTGATGTCGCCGCCGTAACATTTCGCCAATACATTCTTGCGCATCGCGCTAACGGTTTCGCGTGCCACGATCTTTCCTCCAATCGCCGCTTGGATCGGCACTTCGAAGAGCTGGCGCGGAATGAGTTCCTTCAGTTTCTCTGCAAGCGCACGTCCGCGCGCGGCCGCGCGTTCGCGTGAAATAATGAACGATAGCGCGTCCACCACGTCGCCACCCAGCATGATCTCGAGTTTCACCAGGTCGCCTTCACGATACCCGATGACCTCATAATCTAATGAGGCATATCCTTTGGTGCGCGACTTTAACTGATCGAAATAATCAATGATGACCTCGATCAGAGGCATTTCGTAGCTTAGAATCACGCGGCCGTCATGCAGATACTCCATGTTGCCGAGCGACCCGCGCCGCGCTTGCGTAATCTCCATAATCGAGCCCACATACTCCGGCGGCGTTATGACGGTGGCTTTGACGTACGGCTCTTCGATCGTATCGATAACCGTCGTCGGAGGCAGTTTACTCGGATTGTCGATCATCTCGACGGTTCCGTCCGTTCGCGTCACACGGAACACAACCGACGGCGACGTCGCAATGAGATCCAAAGTGTAATCGCGTTCGAGCCGCTCTTGGACGATCTCCATGTGCAGCAAGCCTAAGAAGCCGCAACGAAACCCAAAGCCGAGCGCCACCGACGTTTCGGGCTCGTAGGTAAATGCGGCGTCGTTGAGCTTGAGCTTCTCGAGCGCATCGCGCAACGACGAGTACTCGGCGCCTTCATTGGGATAGAGACCGCAATAGACCATCGGCACCGCTTTACGGTAGCCCTGAAGCGGGACATGCGCCGGATTACTCGCGCCCGTGATCGTATCGCCGACATCGATCTCTCCGAGCGATTTGATGTTTGCAATCACATAGCCGACGCCGCCCAGGTCCAACTTTTCGGTTGGCTGCATTTGCGGCGTGAAGATCCCGACTTCGGTGCATTCGAACACCCGTTGATGCGCCATCGACATAAACCGCGTACCGGGATGCAGCTCGCCGTCAACGACGCGCACGTAGCTCACCACGCCGCGATATGAATCGAATTGGGCATTAAACACCAAGCCGCGCAAATGATCGCGATGCCCTTTGGGCGGCGGAATGCGCTCCACGATTGCTTCGAGTATCTCATCGATGCCCACGCCGTTTTTTGCGCTCGCAAGAATGCACTCGCTCTTCTCCATGATCAACAGCTCTTCGACTTCGCCCATGACCCGCTCGGGATCGGCTGCGGGCAAGTCGATCTTATTGATCACCGGGATAATCGTCAGATCGTGTTCGAGCGCAAGATGATAGTTGGCGAGCGTTTGCGCTTCAATGCCTTGTGCGGCGTCGATAATCAGAATCGCGCCTTCACACGCAGCCAGCGACCGCGACACTTCGTATGAAAAGTCCACGTGACCCGGCGTATCGATCAGGTTGAGCTGATACGTTTGACCGTTGGCGGACGGAAAATTCATCGTTACCGGATGCATGCGAATGGTGATCCCGCGTTCGCGCTCGAGATCCATCGCGTCGAGCGCCTGTTCTTCCATCTCGCGCAGCTTGATTGTGTGCGTTCGCTCGAGGAGCCGGTCAGAGAGCGTGGTTTTTCCGTGATCGATGTGGGCGATGATGCAAAAGTTACGGACCGCAGCCGCAACTTCGGTACGGTGTGACGTCAATAGCAGGCAAACATGTTAGGCCGAATGAGCCAGTTATCGATCACCCACAACAGAATAATGACGATTAAAAATGACCAATCGATCCCCGCCGACGGCGGAACGAGCCGGCGCACCGGCGCCAAAACAGGCTCGACGAGCATATCGACCCAACGGCTCCAACCGCCGCGGAGATCCGGCACCCACGACAGCACCGCATAGATCAACATGACGATCGTGTAGAGCCAGATCACTTTGTCGAGGACAAAGAAAATCTGACAACTGAGGTCCATGGGACCGAGTTCTAGGGGAGTGAGGCTAAAACTTTTGCGGGGACGCCTTGAAGATACGGAGCCGGATCGACGGGCGTGCCGTTCAGCATGATCTGATAGTGCAGATGCGGCCCGGTCGAAAAACCAGTATCGCCGACCAACCCGATGTGCTCGTCCTTATGCACGTAGTCGCCTGCCGCAACATCGATGCGTGATAGATGCGCGTACCACGTGTGGTAGCCGTTGCCGTGATCGATATCGATCTTCATTCCGAAGCCGCCATCCCATCCAGCGCTTGCAACCGTTCCGGCAGCCGCCGCATGGACGTCGTCGCCATAGTTTGCACCCAGATCGACACCCGGATGAAACTCCACGTCCGGCGCGGAGCGGTAGCAGAAACAACCGACAATCGGCGCGCCCGCCACCGGATCGATCGAAGGGATCCCCGCAAGCAGACGCGCTCGCGTTAATTCTTGCAAATGGTGTATGTTGAGCACGTGCATCGCGAGCCGGCGAAGGTCCAGGCTTTCACGCGTTGTCTCGTTAGAAGCTTGCGCGAGCAAATCCACACGATGGGCGAGCTGACCGACTTCCGGTTTGCCGCCGCTGGGCGGAATCCACGACGTCTTTTGCACGCCACTTTTATGCGAACCGGGTTTCGCTCCGGCACCGATGAGCTGGCGAATCTCTTGGTTCTCGCGCTGCACGCGCTGCAGCTCCGAGCGGATCACCGAGGTCTTCTGATCGATGGTTTGGAGCTGGCGGTGTTGTGACGCAAGCGCGGCCTGCTGCGCGTGGACGCGAGCAACCTGAAATCCGACGACGCTTAGAAACACCAGTAGCGCGACGCCGAGTACGCAGCTCACCGTCACGATATGTTTGCGTGTCACCTCGAAGCGATGCACAACATCGCCTCGTTGAGGCACGATCTTAATGAAGTAGCGTTCTCTTATTCTCAACGTCAAATCCGGGCGTACGGGAACCCATGCGTCGAGGAAAGCGGCTTTTGACCGCCCGGAAGCGCGAGGTTCGCTTCACGAGTGGTCTGCCCTCTACCCTCGGACACCTGGAAACCACAACGAGGACCAGGGAGTTCGCGGCACGCGAAAGGGCTCGCTTACCGTTGCTCCCTTCCGGGCCTGGCGGGGTTCACGAGGTTACGCTGCGCGGGCCCCGGCCCCCATCATGGCGACCGCCATCATAACACAAAAGGGCAGTAAGCAGGCCTGCAAAAAGTCCATGTACCGGCCGCGGCTATGCTCCCTCGCCGTCTCCTTGCATCTGCACGCACCGCGCTGCAAACGGCCGGTCCATGGACTTTTCGCAGGCCTGCTAGGCAATGTGGAAAACAGCTGAGCGTCCGGAGGTGAAAATGTTTGTCCGCGCAGTTGCACTGACGCTCGTATCCACGATGGCTTGCTCGCTTGCCGCAGCAGCCGTGCCCGCCGCATCGTCGACACATGTTAACTGGAACTTAACACCGGCCCAGATCGAAACCAGCTGTAAGGCGGCAATCGCACGCGCGCAATCTGGGGTGCAGGCGCTCATCGCGCAGCGGGGCCGGAGAACATTTGCCAACACGATCTTGGCGCTGGAAGATCTCAGTTCGGATCTCAATGACGAGACTGTTGCGCAGCAATTCTTATTTAACGTCACGACAAGTACGGACGTGCAAAACGCATCCAACGACTGCAACACTCAGGAATCTAATTTTTTTACCAACATCACCGCCAGCCCGCAACTATACGCAGCACTGGCCGCCGCCGGCCGCAACAGCAAACCCCAAGATGCATATCAGCGCAAGCTGACCTCGATCTGGATCGACACGTTCAAACGCAGCGGCGCGGCACTGCCAACTGCCAAGCGCATGGAGTTTGTGAAATTGAGTAACGAACTCACTGATCTCCAAAACAAATTCGCACAAAACCTCGGCAACGACGCTACGACCATCACGATCACGCCCGCGCAAGCCGCTGCGTTGCCCTCTGATTTTGCGGCGACGCTAAAACGTGCCGCAAACGGCGGCTACGTGGTCCCGGTCGGTGAGAGTACCGTGTCGGAGTTTCTGCAAAACGAACGCGACGAAAGTGCGCGCCAAGCATATTATCTCGCCTACAACAACCGCGAAGCGGCCACAAATACCCCGCTGCTCGAACGGGCGATTGCGGTGCGTGACCGGCTCGCGCACTTGCTCGGATATGAAACGTGGGCCGCCTACCAGCTTTCCGATCGGATGGCGAAGTCGCCCGAGCGCGTCGAGCAATTTCTCTCGTCTCTCGATAAGACGCTCTTGCCGAAAGCTCGCGCCGATATTTTGCGCTTGACCGCGCTCAAAGCAACCGACACCGCAAACGCAACGCCGGCATTTCAGCCGTGGGATTTTACGTATTACGACAATATGTTGCAACGAACGCAATATGCGGTGGATCAGAACCAGATTCGCCAGTACTTTCCGGTGCAGCATACCATCGATGCCGTGCTCGACATCTACCATCATCTGCTCGGCGTGGATTTCAAACAGATCGTCCCCGCAGACGCATGGAATCCCGACGTCCTCGAGTACAGCGTCAGCGATTCTCGAACCGGCACATTTATTGGAACGACGTATTTTGATCTCTATCCACGCCCGCATAAATACTCGCACTTTGCGAACTTCCCAATTCTGCCCGTGCGCAGGCTGAGTAACGGCATGTACCGCCCGCCGTTCGCCGCCGTTGTCGGAAACTGGCCGCGGCCGGCACCCGGCCATCCGGCGCTGCTAAGCCACGATGACGTCGTCACATTCTTCCACGAGTTCGGGCATAACATGGCAGCGCTGCTTGCGACGGCACCATACGAAACGTTGTCAAACGGTTTCGTTTGGGATTTCGTCGAGGCGCCCTCGCAGATGCTCGAGAACTTTGTATGGCAGCCGTCAATTCTCAAACAGATCAGCTCGAATTGGCAAACGGGCGCGCCGCTCCCCGACGATTTGACTTCCGCTTTAGTCCGATCGCGTTTTGTCGATTACGCGTACGCGACTACACGCCAAATTATGTACGCCCAAATTGACATGACCTATCACACCAGCGGGCCGCACGTGAACACGACTGCCGTCTGGGATAGGCTCGCTGCCGAACTCACGCCGGTGCCGGCGATACCGGGCACACGGCCCCAAGCATCGTTTGGACATTTGATGGGCGGATATGACGCGGGGTATTACGGTTATCTATGGTCGAAGGTGTACGCACAAGATATGTTTACCGCGTTTCTCCAAGGTGGATTAGAGAATCCGGCAGTCGGCATACGGTACCGCCATGACATACTACAACCGGCGCGCACCTACGATCCCGATACGGAAGTCAAGAACTTTTTAGGACGCCCGATGAATCCGAAAGCGTTCTACGAAGAGTTCGCCGAGCCGCTTCCGGCGACGAGCACGAAGCCATGATCCTCGCGGCGATAGCGTTCGCCCTTGCGTCCAATACGTTCGTGGCGAATACAACGCTTCCAAAGTCCACGGTTTACGCGCCGTGTGGTGGCGCGAATCGCTCACCCGAGCTTCACTGGCGCGGGGCGCCGCGCGGCACGCGCAGCTTTGCACTGGTTACCTTCGATCCCGATACGACCGGCGGCTGGTACCATTGGGTCGCCTACAATATTCCGTCCGCCACGCACGAGCTGCCCGAAGCCGCCCAACTTCCCGCCGCGGAGCGCGGTCTTACTTCCTTTAAAGAGCGGTCTTATGGCGGGGCGTGTCCGCCGCCGGGAAAAGTCCATCATTATATTTTCACGCTGTATGCGCTCTCGGTGAGTTCGGCCGGCGCGCCCGGTTTGACCGGCCCGCAGCTCCTTGCGAAGATCCGCCGAGACGTTCTCGGGACCGCGACCATTACGGGATTCTACCAAAGGTAGCCATGCCGCCATACATTCGCGCCGGCGATCTGCCGCCGAAACGGCACATTCAATTCCGCCGCCCCGACGGTGGCCTGTACGCAGAAGAGCTTTTTTCAACCAAAGGCTTCGATAGCACGTACTCGCTGCTCTATCATTTGAGGCCGCCTACCGCCACGCTCGAGGTCCGGACATGGAGACGTCCCGGAGTAAAACTGCACTCGAACGAACCCCTGCGCAACCGCCATTTCAAAACCGGCGAGATCCGCGCCGGCTCCGATGCCATTGAAGCGCGTACGCCGGTGTTAGGGAATCCCGACATTTTGATTGGTGTTGCCGAGACAGCGGCGCCGATGCAGTATTTTTATCGCAACGTCGGTGGCGACGAACTGCTCTTGATTCATCGCGGATCGGGAACGATCGTGACGCCTTTTGGCAACCTGACGTATGGGCCGCATGACTACGTTCTGTTGCCTACCGGCACGACATACAAAATACTTCCGGCCTCTCCGACCCGCATGCTCGTCTATGAGAGCACGGGCATGATCGCGATTCCGAAAAAGTACCGCAACGAGTTCGGCCAACTCGAAGAGGCTGCCCCATATTACGAACGCGATTTTCGCGCGCCGGTGCTGCAGCCGCCTGTCGATGCAACCGGCGAATTTGAGATTCGCGTAACCAACGCGGGCCGCAATGCGATGTACATCACGCAGAATCATCCGTGCGACGTCGTCGGTTGGGACGGGTACTGCTATCCCTACGCATTTAATCTCGATGAATTTGCGCCGATCACGGGCAAACTCCATCAACCGCCGCCGTCACACGCGACTTTCGAAGCCCCGGGCGCCGCTTTCTGTGCATTTGTTCCGCGCATGTTCGATTATCATCCGCTCGCCATTCCCATCCCATACAATCATTCGAGTGTGGACTGCGATGAAGTCCTGTACTATGTCAGCGGCAACTTCATGAGCCGTCGCGGCGTCGAGGAAGGCTCGATTACTTTGCACGCAGCGGGCGCCCCTCATGGGCCGCAGCCCGGTGCGATCGAGGCGAGCTTGGGCAAAACGTCAACCGACGAAATCGCGGTTATGGTCGATACGTTTGCGCCGCTCCAAATTGCGGACGCCGCTCTAAAAGTTGAGGACGAGAGCTACTATCGCTCTTGGATTTCCGAACCGGTTAAGCCGTAACCGCCGGCGATTCTACCGGCGCGACCCGCTGCAACAGTGACGCGGTCCATCGAATATACGCCAGCATTTCAAAATGTATGGCCCATACAAAAAGTGCCGCGGCTACCGGAAACGCGACAATCGTCGCCACGGGCGCACCGTAGTATGCGGCAAGCGAAAGGAGCTCTCCCAGTATTGCAACGATTCCGGCAACAATTGCTACGACGATGAAAAAACCGATCGTCTCCCAATAATAGCCGGTGGTCATATTCCAAGTTTTCCCAAGAGCGTCGCTTTCACCGTTGGTAACCGCATAGGTGTACGGTGTCAGTTGCAATTTAACCCCAACCCAAAATGCGGGAATGATCAAGAAGAGGGCCGCAACCATCGTCAGGAGTCCGACGAGCAGCGAGTAGCCCAAAATCCCGAAGAACTGGCCAACCCCCATTCGATAATCCGGGTTCATGGTTCGGACAGCTGCGGCAATTGCGTAGAACTCAACAACAACTGCAGCGATGATACAGATGTCTTCCCCGAGTACAAACGTTACGGATGTGACACTACGCGTAGTGACAAATAGAACGCCGAGTAATGCCGCCAGCACGATCGCAATGCCGGCCGGCTGGATATTTTTCTTGGATAGCGCCAACGCGTCGTCGATGGACGACATAATAACCGCGCCGATGCGCGGGTGCCCGTCATTCATAGCTGTTCCTTCTCCGCGGGAAGAACGGTTCCGCTCACGGAGCCGAAATCGATGCGCGGTTTACCTGGGGCTTCGCAGTAACCACGCAGCGTCACCGTATCACCATCTTCAAGGAAGGTCCGCCTCTCGCCGGTTGGCAGCTCGATCGGATCGCGACCTCGCCACGTGAGCTCCATCAAACTCCCGTAACTTTTGGGATCCACCCCCGAGATGGTTCCTGACGCGAACAAGTCGCCGGCGCGAATCGATGCGCCGTTTGACGTAGCGTGCGCCAGCTGCTGCGCCATGTTCCAGTAGAGCGACTTATAATTTGTCCTCGAGATAATTTGAGGCTCGATCTTCTCTTGGCGCATTCGTTCAGTTTCGATTTCAGCGATGAGATGAATATCGAAGTTCCAATTTCCGCTTGTTTTTAAGTATGGCAGCGCCGGCGGGTCTTGGTGGGGGCCGGCAACGCGATAGGGTTCCAAGGCGTCGAGCGTTACGACCCAAGGTGAGACCGATGTGGCGAACGATTTTCCGTTAAACGGCCCAAGCGGCTGATATTCCCAGGCTTGAATATCGCGAGCGCTCCAATCGTTTACGAGAACAAGTCCAAAGATATACTCGCTCGCGTGGGCGGCTGGAATCGGTTTTCCAAACGACGAGTTACTCGTGATAAAACCCACTTCGAGTTCGATGTCCAGCATTTGCGTTGGGCCGAAGGTCGGCTCGGCACTGCTCTTGCGGGTTTCTCCATTGGGGCGCCTGATTTGCGTGCCGTCCACGACGACCGTACTGGTTCTCCCATGATAGCCGATTGGAAGCCAGCGCCAATTCGGCAGCAGCGGCTCACCGTCGGGGCGCATCATCTTTCCCATGTTCGTCGCGTGTTCGATCGAGGAGTAAAAATCGATATAATCGCACGGCGCAAAAGGAAGTACCATCTGCGCAGAGTCACGCCGCACGAAAAGAGTATCGGGCAACTCCGTACGGAGTAATTTTTGAAGCTTCGCGCGCAGCACTTTCCAGCTCGGCCGCCCTGCTGCTAGCAGCGGATTGAGGCTGCTCGCTTTTATCAAATCCGACGGAACCGCATCCTGAAACAATTCGGATGCGGCATGCAAATCCAAGATGCGATCCTCAATTGCCACGCCGATGTGCGGCTCATTCTGCGATTCAAACACGCCGTACGGCAAATTGTCGATCGAAAAGCCCGAGTTCATTTATGGAATCATGCCAAGCGCGCGCAAATCGGAGGCTGGTTCCTCAAAGCTGCAGCTGCCGTACGAGAGGAAGCGCCGGGATCGTATCTCATGCAAAGCCGGCGCCGTAAAACGGTTTCCGTT
>DASYYA010000042.1:0-2703 GCA_035934355.1 Candidatus Rubrimentiphilum sp.
AACGGCCCAAAAACGCAATCTTGCGATCGAATGTTACGGCGTGATCGATGACCTGCTGAATACGCGGCACATTCGACGCAAACGAAGCCACGATGATTCGCCCTTTGGCATGCGAGAAAACGTTGGTAAATGCTTCGCCGACGATTCGTTCCGACAGTGTATGCCCGGGCCGCTCGGCATTGGTGCTATCCGAAAGCATGCACAACACACCCTCATCTCCCACCCGCGCCAGAGCCGCAAAATCGGCGGGCTTGCCGTCGATCGGCGTTTGATCGAATTTAAAATCGCCGGTATGAAAGATCGTTCCAACAGGCGTGCGCAACGCCAAAGCACACGCACCCGAGACCGAGTGGTTGATATGGATGAATTCCGCCTCAATCGATCCGTACCGGATGCGATCGCCCGGCTTGACGGTCAGCAGCTGCGCTTGCGTCATCATTTTGTGGTCGCGCGCTTTCGCCTTGATCAATGCGATCGTAAGCGCGGTCCCGACAACCGGAATCTCAAACTCGCGCAAGAGATAAGGAATCCCGCCGATGTGGTCTTCGTGTCCGTGCGTCACCAGGAGCGCGCGGAATTTTTCGCGCCGTTCGCGCAAATATGTAAAGTCGTTGATGACAATGTCGACGCCGTACATCTCTTCATCGGGGAACATCAACCCGCAGTCGATGGCTATGAGATCGTCGTTGGTTTCCAGCACCGTCATGTTGCGCCCGATCTCGCCGCATCCGCCAAGCGGAATCACCCGCACGTAAGGCACAGCCGGCGGTGCCGGAACGGTTAGGGCGTTCGGATCCACCAGACTTTAAACTGTGCGGCGACGCGTGATTAGGTCACGCGGAGGACAGATCATGATCGACCGATACCGCGCAGTACTGGCACTGACCTCGCTTTTGTTGCTGGCCGCTTCCGGCCATCACCGCCATCACGCGGTCCGCGCTGCACGCCGGGAGTTGCCGCCGATACCGGCCGGCGTCGACTTGTACTCGCGGCGCGCCCTGCGGCGAGCGCGCATCATTCTTCAATTAAAGCTGCTCCAATTGCACGAAGAGCAGTTGGACGGAGTCCGCCGGGCCTTGCAGCGGCGCGCTCCAATCGATCAGATTCTGAACGGGAGTTCGCCCAGCCCCAGGCCTTAGAACGCGGGTCCGTGAAACTCCGCCGCACCGCCCGGCGTATTGCCGAGTGGCTGCTTTGAGTTTCTGCGGAGGTTTTCTTATGGAAACGTCAGCCCCGGCCGTTAAAACCAGCGGCTTATCCACGGTCGTCAACACCATTGCGGCGCCCTCGGAAGCATTCGAAAGATTGCGCGTTGCTCCGACTTGGGGCTGGGCGTGTATCATCGCGATTGTCTTAATGCTCATCGGCGCCTATCTGCAAGGTCCAGCGGCGCGTCACGCCGGCGTCGTCCAGATGCAACAAGCGATGGCCACCAATTCATTGTTCGCAAATATTCCGGCGGAACGAAAGCAAACGATGCTGGCGCAGGCCGGCCGGCCCGGAGTCATGACATATCTCGCGCCCGTTATTGTGTTGTTCTTTGCCGTCTTCTTCAACACGCTTCTCACCCTGATCGGAAACGCGCTCGGAAAGGGTCAAGCCGACTTCAAACGCTTGTGGGCCGGATCGATGAATATTGCCGTGCCTACTCTTGGAATCGGTGCAGTCGTGCTCGGGATCATCACGAGCTTGCGCAGCCCGGATTCATTTAATAGCACGCTCGACATCTTGCGATCGATGCCGAGTCTCGCGTATGTTGTTCACGGGTCCGCGACGACTACCGCGTTTGCCAGCGCTATCAGCATCTTCTCTCTTTGGGGATTATTCTTGAACGCAACGATGCTGCGCATCACGGCCAAGACAAGCCCCGCAGTCGCTTACACGGTTGCGGTTGTTATCTTACTTCTTGGCGCGCTGGTTGCCGCGGGAGGTACCCAAGTCGCGCATAACTTCGGGATGGCGTAGCGTTAAATGCGCGGGTGCGGTCCAATAGTCGCAGCGATTCCCTTTATCGCAGTCCTCGCGGCGCCGGCATCAGCCGGCGCCGCAGGTCTGACCCTTCCTGGCGCAATTCGCTATGCAATGGATCACAGCGCGCAAATCGTCAAGCAAACCGCGGTCGTCGCTCAGGCCCACGAGCAGTTTGTAAAACTCCACTCGGCCTCATTGCCGAACCTTGAAGGCCAGCTGCAAAACTTTTCTCAAAAATCAAATAACTTGCAAGGCAATTTCGCGATCGCAGGACTGTCACAACAGCGCACCTTCAGCCAAAACACCGCACAGATCGGATCCAACTATACCTTTGACGCCGGTTTCCTATCGGCAATTCAGGCATACGCAGCCAAAGCGCAAGAGGCCAGCGCGGAAGCCGACCTGCGTTCGATGCGCAATCAGCTGGCCAATAGCGTGGCTGCAGATTTTTACACCATCGCGACTAAGGATGAGAGCGTCCGTCTGGACACTTCAGACGTAAGCTACCAACACGTGCTGCTCCAAGTCGCCCAAGCCAAAGCACGAGCCGGTGTTGCTGCGGGCGTGGACGTCTTGCGCGCGCAGGCGTCTGAGGCCAAGAGCCGTTCGACGCTGATCGCGGATCAGTCGCAAGCGATCGACGCTCGCGAAACTCTCGCACAATTGATCGGCGCGCCGCTCGACACGGCATTCGACGTTCCCGCGCAGATCGCGCAGCCGCCGCTGCCGCCA
>DASYYA010000047.1:0-2116 GCA_035934355.1 Candidatus Rubrimentiphilum sp.
ATAGCGCGTGATAGAAAACGCCGACGACAACGCCGCCGATCAGATTCAGTACAACGATCACGAGAGCCGCAATGGCATCGCCTTTTATGAATTTGCCGGCACCGTCCATCGCGCCGTAAAAGTCGGCCTCTTTTTGCACCAGCGCGCGCTTGAGCCGCGCTCCCTCACTGTCGAGGGCGCCGGCGTGCACATCTGCGTCGATGGCCATTTGCTTTCCGGGCATGGCATCAAGCGTAAACCGCGCCGCGACTTCCGCAACACGCTGTGACCCGCTCGCAATGACGACAAATTGTATCGTTATAAGAATAATGAACACGATGAGCCCTACGACCAAGTTGCCGCGCACCACAAACGCGCCAAACGCCGGTATGATCGCGCCTACGCCACCCGGAATGTGACCCTGTGTGAGAATGAGGCGCGTTGCCGAAACGTCGAGCGACAAACGGAATAGCGTTGCGATCAGTAAGGCCGGTGCAAACGCAGAGAACTGTAACGGCTCTTCTATAGTGACGCTCAGTAACAGAACGAGCGCGGACGTAAAGATATTGATTCCGAGCAATAAATCCAGCAAAATCGGCGGCAGCGGCACAATGAGAATGGCAACGATGCAGAGCAAAAGCGCCGCAAAACCGTATGTGGGAGCGCGGCTCACGATCGATCGCCTTCGGGATTGAGATTGGCGACGATCTCGGCGACCGCCAAATACAACTGCGGCGGGATGAATTCATTAGGCGCCGTTATCTCATAGAGAGCGCGCGCGAGCTCGACGTTCTGCACGAGGGGAATGCAGTTTTCTTTCGCAATCTCGCGGACGCGTGCAGCGACCTCATCGGCAGCACGAACGAGCACTCGAGGCACGGGCACCACCGGCGGACGGTACTCGAGCGCAATTGCGATGTGCTCCGGATTGCAGATCACGAACGCCGCTTCTTTCACACGTCGGAGCGAACCGCGTGCGATCTCGCGATGCATCAAATGCCGTCTACTACGGGCAACCGGATCGCCGTCTTGCTCTTTGCGGTCGCGCCGCAATTCATCATGCGACATGCGCAGCCGGCGCCGCCAGCGCTGCAGCTGCAGAGCATAATCGGCACCGGCAAAGACACCGGCGGCGATGCAGGCCAACGCTGCGGCATGCAACGACCCGCTCCACGCTGCGTGTGCTAGCCCAGCCGGCGCGACGCCGTGAAAAGCGGCCGCGACTACGGAACGGAAAGTTGGAATAATAGCGATCGTTGCAAAGGTAAACGCGAGCGTTGCGCGCGCCACGCTTATGACCGTCTCGCGGGAAAGAATCCGTTTGAAGTTCTCGTTAGGAGAGAGCCGTTCGACTTTTGGTGCGAACGACGACATCTGAAATCCGCCGCTCTGAATCAAAGCGCAAGCCGCGGACGCGCAAGCGGCTACCACCACCGGCGTGAGTGTTAAAATTGCCATACGCAGCAGCAGCTGCACCGGAATGCGGTCGTTAAAAGAATGCTGGATGAGCGCTTGCATCGTGCCCGCGAGCGGCGATGCAATCACGGCCACTCCGATGGCGGCAGCAGCAAATGCACTGAGTGCGTTCAGCTCGTAAGAACGCGCGATATCGCCTTCACGGCGAGCGCGTGCCAATCTGGACTGCGTTGCTTCAAACGGTTTATCGTCAGCCATCTTCTTCTAATGAAGGAATCCGAGTCGAATCCACGGTGCCGCGGCTTGCTCGAAGAGCGCCGGGACGCAGACAATCGTCGCGAGGAGTGCGGCACCGAACATAATCGGGAACGTCAATGTGAAACCGGAAAACCTCGGCGTCACCCGCGCCAGCGAACCTAATGCGAACTGGGCTACAAAGACCAACGCAATTGCCGGGCCCGCAACCATGAGCGCCGCTTCAACAATCGTTGCCGGCAGCATGAGTGCGTACGCATACACCTCTCGCGCTCCCGGCAGATGACCAGGCGGCAAAACATCGAGCGTGCGTGCATAAGCGGCGATAGCGATGCGATATCCGCCTAGAAGAAAAAAACCGGCAGTAAAGACGAGCGACCAGATTCGTCCAAAGCCGCTCGGCGCATAGATTTGCGCATTCGGCACGCTACCGCGGATGCCGACATAATCGTCGAGAGCGCGGCCG
>DASYYA010000092.1:0-5288 GCA_035934355.1 Candidatus Rubrimentiphilum sp.
AGTTGGAACAGCCGCCCAAATGGAAACGCGCGAAAACGCGGCGCGCGCCGGCGTGCGTCTTGAACGCTTCGTCGACGGTCCTCTCGGGCGTGAAACGCTGTCCGGTCATGCTCATACTCATACCTTTTGCTAGAACGCCGCCCCAACCCGCTTGGTTGCAGGGCGAAAAACGCGGAGTACGCTTATAAGCCGGATTCTGTAGTTGACGGCCATCTCTCTGGGGCGCGCATTACTGCGCGCCTCGATGCGACTCGTGCTCGCCGGAGGGCATCCGCCTCCTCGCCTTGCGGCTGAGGAGAATGAGCGTCTTGCTTCAGGTGGGGTTTACCCGAGCGCGCGTCTCCGCGCGGCTCCGTGAGCTCTTACCTCACGATTTCACCGTTGCCCCAAATTGCTGACGCAATTTGGGGACCCCATTTTGTTTAGAAGGCACTCCGGTGCTTCGCACCTGCGCGCCCCCCAATGCGCAAAGCGCATGGGGCCCCCAAAGAACCTCTGGCATTTTTTGGGGCTGTATGTTTCTGTGGCACTTTCCTTCGAGTTGCCCCGACAGGACGTTATCCTGCACCCCGCCCGTGAAGCCCGGACTTTCCTCTACCGTTGCCGGCAGCGGCCGTCCAGCGTACTCCGCAACGCCCACCATATCATATTTGTGGAGGCAAGGGGACTTGAACCCCTGACCCCTTGCATGCCATGCAAGTGCTCTACGATAAAAAGGCGTATCCGCGCTGCGCGCTGCACGCCCCCCACACGCGAAGCGCGTGGGGCCCCCGAGCCTTACGGCTCCCTTTGCATTGCGTCGTTGCGTTCGCGATCAATTGTGGAGGCAAGGGGACTTGAACCCCTGACCCCTTGCATGCCATGCAAGTGCTCTACCAGCTGAGCTATGCCCCCGCGCGCGGAGCGCGCGGTCTCCGTGCAACCTAAGTCTTTGGAGCCGAGGGGACTCGAACCCCTAACCTTGACGTTGCAAACGTCCTGCGCTACCAGTTGCGCCACGACCCCCCACCGAAAAACTGGGCAATTTTTCGGTTAAGTACTGCACGGCTCTTGCCCGCGGTGCGATAATAAACGTAGAGAAGGGCCGCAATGTTCATGTTTCCCGCGCTTGTTCTTGCCGCTATTACTGGTCCCCAATGCTGGGACATTTTTGACGGCGCGCTGCAGCACAATGCGGTTGGACTGCACCCGGCCTACGTGAGTTACGACGAGCGCATTTCCGTGACGCAAGACAAACTGCCCGTCATCGATAGCTTAGCGCACGTGGATTACCGCGATGACGGAACGGCTCGCGTGGAAGATGAGCGGTTCAACTACGAACCGATCTACACCAATCATGCCGAACCGGGTCCGCCCGAACTTGGCCCTTACGGCAGCGCGCGTGCCGCTTGGTTCCCGTTTGACGTAAACGACCCGAGCCTCCGCGTGATTTCGAGCGTTCACGTGAACGGCAATCTTACTTGCAGGCTCGACGGAATCGTCAACTACAAGGACCATCGCGCGTATCATTTGGTTTTTGGCAACTACTCGCCGGATCGGCCGGTAATCAAAGAGATTTGGATCGATGCCGCATCGCAAGACGTCTGGAAGCTGATTGTAAGCGGGTACGTGTACTTCGCCGACCCAGTCGGCCCACAGCCGCTGGCGGATTTCCAAGTCGAGCTCGGATATGCGGGCCCGTTCTTAGTGGTCAACCATGTCGTTTGGCAGCTGCGCCACCACGAGTTTTCACAATACGCCAATTATTTCGGCGAATATATATTGACCGGGTTCAATTTTCCGAACTCGCTGCCGCCGGCATACTTCGGAGATAGTACGAAGCGTTAAACCAGCAGGCAAGCCACTGCCTGCATTCGGTTTAGACTCTTCCAAATTATCGGCAGGAGTCTGTACGATATAAAACTTACGGACTCTAACGTGCAAGGTGGCGAAGAACGCACAGTGCGTGTGCAGCTTTCAGGTGGCCTAGATATCTCTCGCCGCGACGAAATTGCCGGATTGTTGCCCGACCCCCGGAGCGCCGAGCGCGTCGTAATCGATTGCACGGCCGCGGATTGCGTGGATTCCACGATCATCATGGTGTTTATGCGCTACCGGCGCAACTTTATGGCGGCCGGCGGCGATCCCGTGAACATCGTGATTGTTGTGCAACCAAACTTGCGGCGCGTTCTGGAGATTGCGGGACTCACGCGCTCGATGACCATCGTTTCTGCGCCGCCGCCTGCGAGCTCGCGTAACTCGAGCGTCCTGGATCTCGAAAAAACAAACGGCGAAACCGTTTAGGCTTCGCCGAATTTCCACTGGTGGGCCATCCAAGGATCGAACTTGGGACCTCACGCTTATCAAGCGTGCGCTCTAACCAGCTGAGCTAATGGCCCGCGCAGGGGCCATTATATCATCGCGATGTACTTTTTCAACGCCTCGTCGTCGGCTTTGAGTTGGGCCAGCATCATGTCGCGCCGGGCATTGGCTTCGCGCAGAAGTTCGGCGCGTTCGGCCATGACGTCGTCGAAATTCTGCTGACGCGCGGCGGTGGCGCGGCCCGGTGTGGGCCGCGCGGTCGTGCGTGAAACCGGTTCCATTTACTCGGTGATCGACTCGATGAATTTTTTGGTAATCTGGTTATCGGCTTTGCGTTGCGCCATCTGAACATCGCGCAGCGTGTTCACTTCACGCATTTGCTCCGATTTTTCATCCATCATTTCATCAAACGTTTCACTTTGCGATTGCAGTTGTTCTTGATGGCGAATCTGTTCGCCGTACATTGCAATCTGAAACGCTTCGTCTTGAGCATTGAGCGCACCCATGGCAGTATTTCCGGCGTTGCCGGCGAGATTTCCCGCGGTGGTTCCGCCGGTGGCGCCGGCGATGCCCATGCCGACTGCAGCTAAGGGATTGCCGCCGGATTCGAGCAATCCGAGTCCTGCGTTTAGCAGTCCGCCGATAATATTGAAGCTCATCGTTTTGTCCTCATGAGATGTCGTAAGGATTACTGTCGTCGCCGTCGTTGCCATTATTGTCGAGACCGGCAAGCTGACGGTAGGAATGATTTGTCGCCGGCATCTGCGGCGGCGGCATGATCGACACGAAGGATGCGAGCGTATTGGTATTTTGTTGTTCGGTTGCGCTTTCAGCGCTGAGTTCAAGCGATGCGTCAGAACCGCTTAGTTGCGCGTAGTGGCGCAGAACGGAATCGGCATACCCTAAACGGCTGCCATCTTGCCATTGCGTGACGGTGCCGGTCGCATTGGGACTGCCCGCGTTATAAGCCGAGAGCGCTTTATGCGCGTCGCCGCCGTAGCGCTGCAACAAGCCTGAAATCATGTTGGCGGCATAATCGGCGTTGGATTGCGGATCGAGTGCCGCATTGCTCCGGGCAAATGCATGCCAGCGATCGTCAATTTGAAAAATGCCATGGCCATGACCGCCGTCGCCAACGATGTTGCGACCGGAATTAGCGCCGGGTCCGCCGGTCTCTTGAGCCGCCACCGCGGCGAGCAGAAATGGATCGACGCCGGAGCGCTGTGCCGCGGCGGCGATTTCGGGCGCAAAAGCCACCCCGTGTTGGGCCAGGAGGCGGGCGGCGCTGGAAGGCTCGATCATTGCGAGGCTCTATCCCGCGCCCCATGCCGTTTGACAAGCTTCGAGACCGGGTCTTACAATAGGTCGGCTTGAGGGCCCCCGGCGGGGCCTTCCTCTATGTTATGGCTCCCGTAATGCACAAGGTCGACGTCAGCGGCTTGCTGGCCGGCGGCCGCCAACAGCTGGTTCTCGACGAGCAGGTTAGGCTCGAGCCCTTCGAGGGCATCGAGTTCCCGCAGCCTGCGCAGGTGCATCTGGAGTTGCAGGGTGCCGGCGCGATTCTCGAGATTGCCGGTGCGGTCGATGTAGGGCTGCGCGCGGAGTGCGTCCGCTGCCTCGAGGACGTCAGCCGCGACCTGCACATTGAGGTAAACGAGGAGCTGGAAACCAGTCCAGAGGCTCAGGGCGACCCGTTCGATGCGAGCAACGTCCTGGCGGGAGACCGGCTAGATGTTGGGTACCTGACGACTCAACTCGTTTGCAGCGCAATACCGATTGGGTTATTGTGCAAAGAGGATTGCCGCGGCATCTGCCCACGTTGCGGCGAGAACAAGAATACGGGTGCGTGCACATGTGCGTGAAGATAACAAAATGGCAAATGGGCCGAAGGCCGGGGGCCCCGGCGGCTTTGCCGACCGGGGGGCGTGCAGCGCGCAGCGCGGATACGCCTTTTAAATGGAAAGGTGAAAAGTGGCTAATCTAAAGTGGAAGACACCGCGCAGCAAGACGCGGAGCCGACGCGCGGCCAACTGGAAATTGAACCGGGTAACGACGGTCGAGTGCCCGCAATGTCACGCGCCCAAACGCCCGCACTTTGTCTGCGAGCAATGCGGTACGTATTCGGGGCGCCAGGTCATCGAAATCAAGGGTGAATGAACGGAGTCAAGATCGCCGCGGTGGGGCATTATGCGCCTGCCGGGATTCTGACGAACGAGGATCTAGAAAAAACTCTCGACACTTCTGACGAGTGGATCACCACTCGAACCGGGATGAAGCGCCGCCACATCGCGGCACCCAACCAAGCAACGAGCGATCTGGCGATCGCAGCAGCGCAACGAGCTTTAGAAAAAGCATCGCTCACGCCGAGCGACATCGATTGTTACATCGTCGCCACGGCAACTCCCGATTACATTTTTCCGGCGACCGCGTGCATTGTGGCTGCAAAACTCGGAGCCACGGAAAAGCCCGCTTTCGACGTCGAAATTGCGTGCAGCGGTTTCATCTACGGTTTGACGCTCTCCGCCAGTTTGATTCGCTCCGGCGTGTACTCGCGCGTGATGCTGATCGGTGCCGAAACGTTGAGCCGCATCGTCGATCGCAGCGATCGCGGAACCGCCGTATTGTTCGGCGATGGCGCCGGCGCCGCGATCCTCGAATCATCCCAAGAGAACTCTTTTCTCTCGAGCGAGCTGGGTGCGGACGGAAGCAAGCCGGAAGTGCTCTGCCTGCTCGCCGGCGGGTCGCGTCATCCCTTAACGCACGCCGCGCTCGATGCGGGCGAACAATTCATTCAGTTGGAAGGCCGTGAAGTTTTTAAATTCGCGGTGACCAAAATGATCGGGGCGACCGACGTCGCGTTGCGCAAGGCGAATCTGAAGAGGAGCGACTTGGATTGGCTGATTCCGCACCAGGCCAATAAGCGCATCATCGATGCCGCCGCCAAATATTTGGAAATGCCCGAAGAGAAAGTAATCGTGAATATCGCC
>DASYYA010000106.1:0-21346 GCA_035934355.1 Candidatus Rubrimentiphilum sp.
GATCGCGCGGCGGATGAGATCCGCACATTTGATGGCCGCGTGCGGCTCTGCCCCTACTTCTTTATCGTGGAAGAGAAAGTCAAGCTGGGTGGGATCTTAGCGACGATCGCGCCTGCTAATAAGCGCCTGATCCACGGAATGACCGACGCAGTAATGTCGCCTTCCATTGTAAAAGAAAACGGCGCTTAAAGCGCCGCTTTTCATTTAATAGGCGTATCTGCGCTACGCGCTACAGCCCACCTGGTAATACTACGATTGACGGCGTGCCGGTAGGCCAGCCATTTTTGGTGTTAAGCGGATTCCAGAGCAACCAGACTTTGCCGTAAGTCTCCAGCATGGACGCAACAACTTTCTTCTGCTGCGCCGGCGGCATGCCGGGTAATGTTGCATGTACCAATGGAATTTCTTTCCGATGGTAGTGCCACACTGCTTGTTCCGATTTTGAGAACTGCTTCCAGGTGCTTGTCGGAACGATGGTTTCCACCTCAACTAATCGAGCGTTGGGCGCATCGGAATCGTAGATCTGGCACTCAAGTATGCCGCCCATAAGGCCGCCTTTACACCAATGATGCGCGATCTGCGTGGAATGCGATGCTCCAAAATGTCTCTGCGCGTCGATATGCAGCGTCCATCCCGACGACGGCATCGAAGCGGCCGCAAATGCCGTGGGCGGGTGTAATCGCGATGCCAGGAATCCGATCACAAACGCCAGGCAAATGACAAATACAAGGAGCGCTCTTCTCATGGACTACCTCCTATGAGTAACAAGCAAGAGACCGATGAAATCGGCTTTCCTTCGAACGGCTCCTGCTGACTGCGTTAGCGCACTCTAATAAAAGAAGCGGATTGGTTGGGCACGTCGAGTTCGTCGACGATAAGCGTTGCCGGATCGTACCACAGCGTAAACTCAACCGGATCGCTGACGGAAATCGCAACATCGGTTGCCGGTAGCGTTTTTGGACGATCGGGTTTCAGGCTCGACGCCGCGGCAATCGTCGTGCTCCGGCCGAACATCGGTGCCACGGCCGTCACCGGCGGCGCGTTCCAGGCATGCAGCTGCGCGGGCAGGATGAAAAATCCGGCAAAAAGCGTTCCATCAAGCAATACGAAGTGCTGCGTTCCCGAATTGAGCGCAAACGTTTGATTGCCGTTGTCCGATGTTTCGAATGCATCATTGCTTTTGAATGCAACTGCCGCATGCACGGATCGTCCGGGCGGGCTGTAGAGCGCCGTGTAGCTTACCGGTGCTAAAGACGGATCAAGCGTAAGCGTCGCGTTGCCTGCGTAGCTTGCGCCGCCGTATTTGGCGTTTGCGGCTTCTCCGATTTGCACGGTATCCGCGCTGTGCTTGACCGTAATCGTGCAACTGCCGGCTTGCGCTCCTGCAAGCATCGCGGTGTAACGGTACGTTCCATCGGCTGGTGCGACCGGCAGATTAACCGCTGCGAGTAATGCGAAGAGCGGAAGCATTGGATTCCTTTCTATAAACGGCGATTGCAGCGACCAAGCCATCGATCTCCCCGGCGGTGTTATAACCGTGTGGAGCGATGCGAATTCCATTCGTGCGGTAGGTCGTCACAAAACCGCTTTGTTGCAGAGACTTGCCGAGTGCAATCGGATCTGTTCCCGGAATCTTGAACGTCACGATTCCCGAGGACGTTTCCGGTCCGCGAATGCTCGCAATCTCGGCATCCAGTTGTTTAAGCCCCTCGACCAAGCGGTCCGTCAAATCCAAAACGTGTTTCGCAATCGCCGCGGTTCCGGAAGATTCGATGAGCGCGATAGATTCTGCTAACGATAAGGCGCCGATAAAATTGGGCGTTCCGGCTTCGAAGCGCGTGGCATCGGCCGCAAAGGGCTGTTCGTAATCCAGAAAATCCCAGATGTTCGCAACCGAACGCCATCCTGGAAATGCGAGTTCGAAGCGGTCGATCAGATCTGCGCGCAGATAGAGAAAACTGACGCCCTGAAGCGCCAACAGCCATTTAGCGCCGCCGGCATAGAGTGCATCAATACCGCTTGCGGATACATCGGCCGGAAACGCACCGAGCGCCTGAATCGCGTCAACGCAAAACAGCGCGCCCGCCGCATGCGCCACTTCTGCTAGTGCCGCGAGATCGTGCCGGTAGCCATCTTCAAACGACACCCACGAGACCGTTACCACTCTGGTATTTTTCGAAATGTATTTTTTCAGGACGTCGGGCGTCAAGCGTTCTTGCGCCGATGGCACCAGGCGAACGTTGACACCGTGGGCGCGCAGGCGTAGCCAGGGGTATGCGTTCGCGCCGAACTCGTTGCCGGGCAGCACGATTTCGTCTCCCGGCTTCCAGCGAAACCCGCCGGCGATCATATTCGCACCGTCGCTCGTGCTGCGCAAGATGGCAATCTCACCGGGCCGCGCGCCGATGAAGCGCGCGATACGCGCGCGGTATTCCTCCATCAAACGCTCGTAGGCGAAAACGCCGATAACGCCCGATGAGCCGTGCGCGCTTATAAACTCGCGGAGCGCCTGCTGCGTTCTCCGGGGAAGCACGCCGACGGCGGCGTGATTGAGGTATGCGAAGTTTTCGGTAACCGCGAACTGCTCGCGCGGCAGCGGCGTCGTCAAGTTTGGCCGATCATTTCCTTTGTATGCCAAGCGATGTTGTTGGCACGATCGCCCACACGCTCCAGCTCGGCAAGCACAAACAAGATGCGCGCGCCGGCCGGAACCATCTCCGGATCGCTCTGCATCTCTTGCTCGAGCGCCCGCACGCTGCGTTTATACTGCCGATCCACTTCGTCGTCTTCGTCAATCACGCGCGACGCCAGATCAGCATCGCGTTCAGTATACGCACGCATGGCGTCGACCAGTGTTCCGTGCGCGAGCTCGGCGATGCGATCGATCTCGACGCGAGCGGGACGCAGCGGAACATCCGCGAGTTTGATCGCATGCTTGGCAATGTCCACGCCGTAATCTCCTACACGTTCCAGATCGGTTGCGATCTCGAGCATGGCAGCAATTTCACGCAGCTCGCCGGCAACGGGCTGTTGGCGCCAAATCAGCTCGATACACGAAGCTTCGATTTTGCGCCGGAGATCGTCGATCGTGTCGTCGCCTGCAACCACTCTGGCGGCGGCGGACGTATCGCGCTTCTCGAGCGATTCGACGGCAATGCGAACCGCGTCACCTGCAAGCGCACCCAGACGCACGACGTCCAGTCGCGTTGATTCAAGCGCCTCATGATATGCAGTACGCATTCTCACAGTATAGCCGCAAGGTTCGGCACACGCAATTAGACAAGTTGGAGGCGTGAACGCGAGCGAGCCGATCGCCGTCGAGATCGACGGCGCCGTGGCAACAATTACGCTAAATCGTCCCGCGGTTCTCAACGCGCTCAACGCGGAATTGCTGACCAGCCTCTCCGAAACGCTCGATCGTCTGGAAGCCGACGACACGGTGCGCGCAATTATCATCACAGGATCCGGAGAGAAAGCATTTGCGGCCGGCGCCGATATCGGCGAGCTGAATGCGCTGCAATCGTCTTTCGAGGGTGCTGCCAAAGCTCGGGCAGGGCAAGCAGTCACTTTGCAGATCGAGCAGTTGCGCAAGCCGGTGATTATGGCGATCAATGGTTTTGCGCTGGGTGGGGGATGCGAGCTGGCGATGTCGGGCGATATCCTGATTGCGGCCGAAGAGGCGCGATTCGGTCAGCCCGAAGTGAATCTCGGTCTCATTCCAGGTTACGGTGGGTCACAGCGCGCCACGCGGCTCGCTGGAAAAGGCATGGCAAGCTATCTTTGCTTGACCGGTGAGATGATTGACGCCAAGGAAGCTTTGCGCGTCGGCTTAGTGCAAAAAGTTGTCCCGCGCGATCAATTGCTCGCCGAGGCCAAACGCATTGCGCAAACAATTGCGGGCAAAGCTCCGCTGGCAATCGCCGCGTGCAAGCGAGCCATCAATACGGGCGCGGACCTGTCTATCGCCGACGCACTCGATCTCGAAGCCGACGAGTTCGGCGATCTTGTCGACACCGACGATTTTAAAGAAGGCACCACAGCCTTTCTCGAAAAGCGCAAACCCGTTTGGAAAGGAAACTAGCCGCTCTTCTTCTGCTCTTTGCGCTCGCGACGCGATGCGCTTACGCGGATGATTTTGGGCCGGGCGGCGATATTCGCGAGCTCCGTTTTGTTGCATCGCGACTGCTGGCCAATCGTGTACGTCAGCAACAGACGGATCCAAAGGATATTAGAATCTCTGACGTGGTCGTTGTTGGCAACGCCGCTCTTCTTTCGTGGGATGCGGGAAAGCATCACGGGCTCATGGGCTTCACGCGTCTGGGTGCCCGCTGGTGGGATGGCCTGGATGTCGCTGCTGAGCGAAACCCCCAGTGCTGGCAATGGAATTCCTATTATCCGCTAAGCCCGGTTCTTGAAACTGTTCCGGCCTCTCAAAAGGTTCTCCAAAGCATTTTGCCGGCGAGCGCCGTGGATGCTGCTGCCAAGCATAACGCTGACGTCCGCAATGCAGATCGTGGTTTTGTGCCGGGGTGTACGGCTGAAATTTACGTAATACCGCCTTACGTTATGCCGCGCGCCGGCAATTTCAGTTTTCCGCGCCAACAAACGAGCGGCTACAGTATAGCCGTCGGCTATACAAATAATAATTCCACCACCAAGATGCCGGTAACGGTTTACGCACGGCCGCCAACCGATGCTGAATTCATACCGTATCCAACTCCGGCACAGTACGTGCCAAATGCAGTCTTGTATTTTGATCTAAGGATAAACGGAACGAGTCCCGTGACATTTGCGCAGGGAACAACAATCGATATTTGGTTTCCATTTGTGCTGGACGACCGGCTGAACTACGATCTAACAATCGGATACGCGGATAAGCCCATCGGCCCCATCTATGCCAGGGCTTTTGACAACGCTTTACATTTCGTTCTGCCGGCGTTTACCGTCACGCCAGGGCGCGCGCTAATGGCCGAAATTGACGGCAACTGGCATTAATCACAAGGAAACAAAACCGCAACAAGCGCAACTTACCGTGCGGCGATGGCGAAAAGATACACGACCACAGAAATCATGGAAGCGCTGCTCGATTTTCGAGACGCGACCGCCTTGGCTTTTACGAACTTACGGGCCGAAATGGATGCTCGGTTCGAGCAGGCCGAGAATAGCGTGGCCCGTCGGTTTCAGCAGCTCGAAGATAAGATGAACCGTCGTTTCGATTCAGTTGACTTGCGTTTTAGTGCTTTTGAACGCCGCGTCAGCGCACTCGAGCAACGCCTCTAACATCTGACGCAAGCACGCGTTCAGCGTGCGCCATATTCAACTCGACCGCGGGATTTAGTCCCTCCCATGTGGCTCTGATTCGACTTTGCGGATCCACGATGACCATCGTTGGGTAGCCTTCAAGTTGAAAGAATCCGCGCGAAAGCGCGCGCGGATCGTACGCGACGTTGCTAAGACCGTGCGCTCGCGCGAACGCTGCCACTAGCGGGCGCGGCTCGCCGACATCTATCGGAATAACGGCGACCTCGGGATGCGCGCGGGCAAACGACTCGACCAGCGGTAAACTTTCTTTGCACGGCTGACACCAGCTCGCGTAAAACTCGAGAAACACCACGCGGCCACGGTAGCTCCTTAACGCAAACGGCGCGCCCGACAACGTTTTGTATGTTACGGCGGGCGCGGGATACGCGGCACTTTCAGGAAGAAATCTCGGTGCGATAAGGAGCCGGTACAGCACAAATAGCACAAGCGCAACTGCGATTGCATCCAGAACGTACGTTGTCTTCCAGAAGCGTTGCACGGTTATTGCGCCGAGAACACCGCTGCAATGCCTTGACCACCGCCGATGCAGGCGGACGCAACTGCATATCCGCCGCCATTATTGCGGAGATGATGTAACGCAGTGTAAGTGAGTCGCGCACCCGATGCTCCGAGCGGATGTCCAAGGGAGATCGCACCGCCCTGCGGGTTCAGCCGATCACTCACAGGCTCACCTATCTCCTTGAGAACCGCCAAAACTTGCGGCGCAAATGCTTCGTTGATCTCGATCAGCGCAAGATCGCTGCGCTTTATGCCGGCTGTTTCGAGCGCCTTGGGAATCGCAACGGCCGGCCCGATGCCCATAATATCCGGATCGACTCCGACAACGCTGGATGAAACCAGCCGGCCCAGATACGCGACCCCATCTTGTTTGGCTTGCCTGATCGTCGTCAAAACGACCGCTGCTGCGCCGTCGGTAATGCCGCTCGCGTTTCCCGGCGTTACTACACCGTCTTGGCGAAATCGCGGCGGGAGTTTCGCTAACTTATCGAGGGTCAATCCGGAACGCGGACCTTCATCGCGATCGATTGTTTGAGGATTCCCTTTTGCATCTTTAACTTCTACTGCAACAATCTCGTCCGCAAAGTAACCATTGCTCTGTGCTTGGACGGCATTCTCTTGCGATCGCAAGGCAAATTCATCGCATGCTGCTCGGGAGATTGCATACCGTTCGGCGAGATTTTCTGCCGTGATGGCCATCGGCATACGATTGTACGAATCGGTGAGTGCCTCCCAAAGCGTGTCTTCGAACTTGACGCTCGTTCCAAGCGGAAAACCTTTACGTGCGCCGCGCACAACGTGCGGAGCTTGGCTCATCGATTCTGTGCCCCCGGCGAGCGCATATGTGCTCTGGCCGAGGCGCAAGGAATTGGCCGCGGTCAGAATCGCTTGCAAACCGCTTCCGCACAACCGATTGAGAGTCAGCGCCGGCACACCGACAGGAATTCCGGCGCGCAAACCAACGTGGCGCGCAAGATAGATCGCGTCGGCACTGGTTTGCATCACATTGCCGAAAACAACGTCATCGATGCGTTCTTTTGCCACGCCGCTTCGAGCAAGGACACCTTCGGCTGCGATGACGGCCAGGTCGGTTGCGCTCAAGTGCGACAGCGCGCCACCAAAGTTTCCGAAGGGCGTGCGCGCTCCCGCGACAATGACGACGTCGTTATCTTCCATCTGCATCTATAACCGCTACCACTCGCGGCGAGCTGCGCCCTGGCAGGCGGCGGCGACAAATGGCGAAAAACACCTGACCGATGCCTACGAACCGAACCGCCACGGCGATGATCGACGCCCGGTCGCTCCAGGCTGCGACGCGCACCGAGCAGATACTTTCAGCCTTCGACAAGCTTTCGATGAACGCAATTCTCGAAATCAACGAGGAAACCGATCCGCGTGCACTGCGCAATGAACTCTCCCAGCTGCGTCCGGGAAAGTTCTCTTGGGATGCGCGCAATCTGGGATCGAATCGTTGGACGGTTCGCGTGGAGCGAATCGACGAAAACGCCGAAGGCGAAACGTTATTGCAACACGTTCCACCATTTGCCAGTGCCAAAGCCGCAACGCTCCACGATTTGGCAGGCCAAATGTCGGAACGCACCTATCGCGCCGGCGATACAATCTTCGACGAGGGCGAGGTCTGGCCGTATTTAGGCATCGTCAAGAACGGCAAAGTAATTCTGACGCTCCTTTCACCCGACGGCAAAACACATACGTTGGGTGAACGTTTGACGCACGACACGCTAAATGACAGCGGCACTTTCGATTCGGGCGGCGCAACCACGCGCGCCGAAGCCTTGACGGATACAACGATCATTACGATTCCGAGCGAAGCCATCGGCCATGCATGCCGCAACGACGCCGAGCTTGCGCTCGGATTTTTATCGGAAGCGTCGCAGGCACGGCGCCGTTCCATCGACACAATCGCGGATCTCGCTTTCGCGCACGTCTTACAACGCGTCGCCAAGTTTCTGCTGGGTTATGCGCGCGCCGCCGTCGGCATGACGCGCGGCTTGCCGGGCGTTGAAAATCTTTCGCAAGCGCAGATTGCGGCTGCTGCCGGCACCGTTCGCGACATGGCGGCGCGGGCGCTCTTGCGCCTAAAGAATGCGGGAGCGGTCGAGCTCGATCGCGGCCGCGTTCGAGCTATCGATCGCGCGAAGCTCGAGGCCTTCGCGCAAAACGTTCACGCTCCGCCGGTTTAAGAAGCCGCTAAGGCTTTGACGGAGACCCGAAAGCGAAACCGTAGAACGGCGGAAGCCCGCACATGCTGCCTGTCGTATAATAAACCACTTTAATAACACTGCTTTTTACGGAGCCGAAGTACGAAGGCACCATGCACATGCGCAACTGCTGCTGATCCTGTATCCGCGAGACCAGCGCTCCTACGTGAGGCGGCAGCGGTCGAAGATCGGTATTTGCCATGGCGCGTACAGGCACAACGCGCGGAGCGAACGATGGGCCCGATGATGCTGCGAGTGCGGAGGCGCTGCCGGCAAACGCGAGGATGATTGTCGTGATAAGAGATCTCATTGCAAGGCTCTCCTTCTTTGCAATTCCTGCAGAGCTTGGTTGAAATTTTCGACTGGAACGACGTTAATCCCGGGCGTATCTTTGACTTCTGAATAATTCTCCGACGGCACCAAGAAGACGCGTGCCCCGGCGTCGCGCGCGGCGACGACCTTTTGACGCGCCCCCTCAATCGGACCAACTGTTCCGTCGTAATCGATGGTGCCGGTGCCGGCGACTCGCAAACTCCCGGAGGTCTGTCCCTTTAGCGATTGATAGATCTCGAGCGCAAACATCAAGCCGCCGGAACTCCCTGCAACGTTTGGGAGATGATAATCCACCTTGATCGGCACGCGCGGCCGTTCGACTATCGTCGTTAAGTAAGCGCCGAGTGCGGTTCGGCCTCGATAAGCGATCGTCGGAACGGAAACGATACGTCGCGTGCCTTGACGAAAGAGCGCGATGCGAACGGTGTTGCCGCTCTTCACGCGTCGCAGCGTGGCTTGCAAATCGGGACTCGACGCAATGGAACGATCGTCGACGGCGGTGAGAATATCGAGTGGCTTCAGGATCTTCGATGCGCGCGACTGCGGCGCAAAATACAACACCATCACGCGGCTGCGCGGCAACCGCATTCGATACCCCGCGGCTCGTTCAGCCACAAACGCCGCGATCGCCTGGCTCTCGTTCATCGCCTCGCGCTGCACCTCTTCATATTCGTGCACCGTAATTCCGCGCGGCAGCACATCCTTGGTACGCACGACAAGAACACCGGGCATGAGCGCACTGAACAACTCGATTGGCGTAACGCGCGTCGCAAAACGAACATCTGTCAGGTAATACGGCGTCGTGGCATGGCGCCCGTTCACGGCAATTACCGTGCCGAGATTGACGGCGCGTCCGGGCAGAATCAGCGAATACGGTGTCGGCAACAATGCGCCGGCAGCAACCAGCAACGCGATCCCAAGATAGATCGCGATGCGATTACGCGCCAGACGCAGCCGCATCGACTCTTACTTGGTTACCTCCACGGATTCAAGCGCGGCGGTTTCGTCGGCGGCCTGCGCATCGAAGGCGGCCCGTTTACTCTTGGCGGCCGCTTCTGCCAGCGGTTGCGAGTCTTCAGCCGGCGCCGGACGCGGAGCCAGCGCTTCGCGCCCCTTGCGAATCGATCCCAGCGCTCCCGAGAGCCGCGCCTCGAGCGTGCTCAACGTCTGCATGGCATAATGGTCCGCACCCTCGCGCACTTTCCGCGCGCGCTCTTCGGCTTCACGTAATATAACATCGGCCGTATTGCGGGCCCGCTGAACGATCTCGTGGTCGTCGAGCAACTCTTCGTGCTTGCTGGCGGCTTCGGTCACAATTGCCTGAGCCTTTTCGTGTGCGGCGCGCAGCATGCGATCCTGATCCTTGGCGATGATCTTCGCGCGACCCATCTCCTCAGGAAGCGAGGAACGCACTTTCTCGATGAACTCCATCAAGCGCTCCTCACTCAGAATTCGATAGCCCGCCGGAAGCCACGTGCCCTCGTGGACGTACGATTCGAGTTTATCCAGAACGCGATAGACAGACATCAAACAACCTTCCTTTATTTAGCAGTGCGCAACGCCGTGCGTTTCGCCGTCATGAGTTTCATTACCGGGTCGGGAACCAAAGCGGCGACGTCGCCGCCCAGAAAAAACACTTCCTTTACGATGCTGGAGCTCACAAACGAGTACCGCTGATCGGACATCAGAAACATCGTATCCACGTCGGAGAGCGCGCGATTCATTAATGCAGTGGACATTTCGCTCTCAAAATCGGAAACCACGCGCAGACCTTTGACGATCACTGCCGCCCGGACAGAACGAACATAGTCGGCCAGTAAACCGCGAAAATGTTCAACGCGTACATTCGAAAGGCGGGCGACCGATTCTCGGATCATCGCTTCACGCTCTTCGAGGGTAAACATCGGCTCTCGCTTTTGGGGATTCACGACGACCGCGACAATCAATTCGCCGAAGTATCGCGACGCGCGTTCGATGACGTCCAGGTGGCCGTTTGTCGGCGGATCGAACGACCCCGGGTACACCGCCCGCGGTGCGCGCAAAATCCGGCCGTCGTTCACGCTACCGGCCGGAAAAAAGCCAGAGCGACATCACCATACACTTCTTCGCGAACCGTGCGGTACCCCGGTATCTCCGGAAGAATCAGCCGCGCGCTGTGTTCGTAGACAACCATCGCATCCGGTGCCAGCAACGACCGCTCCGCAAGCAACCGGAACATCTGCAAGGGCACTTCGCTCGCGTAGGGCGGATCGGCAAAAACGAGATCGAATGCCGGCTCCAGACGATACAATGCGCGATCCACCGGCGCCGCGACGACACGCACAACCGCGTCGATTCCGAGATCTCGCGTTGCTTCTTCGATCGCGTGTGCCGTTTCGCGATGGCCTTCGACGCAAACCACGGACTGAGCACCACGCGAAGCCGCTTCGAATCCGATTGCACCTGTTCCGGAATAGAGATCCAAGAACCGCGCACCTGCGATGCGCTCTTGCAAAATGGAGAACAGCGATTCTTTCACGCGTCCGGGCGTCGGGCGCACGTTCAATCCTTTCGGCGAGCCGAGTTTGCGGCTGCGCAATTCTCCTCCCGTGATCTTTCGCACACCGCAAGGTTCTACAAAAACGCGAGAAGTTCCGCGAGCCTGTGGATAACTGCATCCGGCGCGGCAAGCTCGCCCGGATATCTCTCGCCCTCGGCATCAAACCAGATCGCGGGCATGCCGGCGCGCTGCGCGGCGTCGATATCATCAATAGGATTGTCGCCGACAAATGCAACTGCGGCGGGCTCACGCTCGAGCGCCCGAGCGAGTGCCAAAAAGGCAGCAGCTTGCGGTTTTTGAACGCCCAGCATATCACTGACGAGTACCGGACCGCGAAACGAAACCCGTTCGGCTTTGCGTTGTTGCAGCGGCGACCAGCCGTTGCTCAATACGGCGCATGGAATGCGGCGCGTGTCCAGCTCTTTCAACACAAATGAAGCGTCGGGCTGGGGAATGAAAAAATGATCGACATTTTCGAGCACCATCTCTTTGTAGCGGCGCAGCCAAGCATCACTACGTGGTACGCCTCGAGCCGCGACAAACCGGTTCACGGCTTCATCAATTGAGAATGCACCGGAACGATGCGCTGCCAACAGCTTGTCGATGGCAACACTCTCTTGATCCAGCGTGCCAAGCGCGTGCCCGCCCTGCGCGCAAATCTCCTCGAGCAAATGCAGAAACGCGACACGTTCGAGTTTGTTATCGATCCCGAGCGTGTGATCGATATCAAAGCCCAGTGCGCTGAAGCGCACGATAATTAGTGGCTGGGGCCGGTAACTATGCGAACAAAGTCGGTCGGCCGGATCCACTTGCGCATTGCGTTTTCAATCTGCGCCGCCGTCACCGAAAGTTCGTGTCGCGCGTCAATGAGGTTTTGATTGAGCGGCAGTCCATACGACGCATACGTGTGCAGCACGCGCTCGACACCGCCGTAGCTATCGAGCGCAATCGGAATATCTCCCATGAGCTGCGCCTTAGCGCGCAAGAGGCGATCGGCTTCCACCGGGCTGGTCTGTAGGCGGCGCAGATCGGTTACGATCAACTGTTGTGCCGGAATAATCTTGGATGGATCGGAGCCGTAATCCACGCTAAATGTGGATCGCGTTTTTCCGGCACTGATTCCGCTCGAAACCGAATACACGTAGCCGTGCACTTCGCGCAGATCGTGATAGAGCAGCGACGAATAAAATCCGCCAGTCAAAATCGTGTTGGCGACGCGGACGATCGGCCAATCGGGACTCGTGCGCCGCAGAGCGGTTGTCTCAATGAGCTCGACGCTCGACTGTACTCGGCCGGTTGCCGGCACGTCGGTGGCGCTCGCCTTGTTTGGCGGCACCGCCGGCGGCTCAGTTTGCGGTTTCGGACCCGAAGCCGTCCACGAACCAAAATATTTTGCAATAACCGATTGCGCGCTTGCCGGGGTGACATTGCCGACAACAACGATCGTGGTGAGGTCCGGCCGGAATGCTGACGCGTAATAGCTTTTTACATCGTTGAGCGTCACAGCCGCAACGGTCTGCGGCGTGGCAAAACGTTGCGCAGGATCTCCCGCCGGATAGAGCGCTTTAGCCGCGGCAATCGACGCCAGACGATCGGGTGATGTCATTTCACCGGTAAGCGATCCCACTTCTTGGTTTTGTACGATGCCAAAATATTGATCGGTAAAACGTGGATGGAGCTCGTTGTCGGCTAATAACTGCACGGCGCGATCGAAATTCGCGCTAAGCGCCTGAATACTGAATGATGTCCCGGCTTGTTCGTTGGCTGCGATCGCGTCAAGCTCGCGTTGGTAGATCAAGCGATCCAACGAGCTCGTACCGTACGTAAAAAGATCGTCCGTGAGCGCACCCACGCCTTCCTTTCCCGGTGGAGCTTGTACTTGCGGATCGTTTTCGATCTCGCCGGTGACGGTCACGGTGTTGGTTGACGCTTCCGGCTGCACGATAACGCGCAGTCCGTTGGATAACCGTGTTTGGACCGGATGTAATGTTTGCGCGGGAACGCCCAGGTGATTCAAAACGTACCGCGCCCAGGACGGAAGCGGCTGGTGCTTGCTCGGAGGTATGTAATTGTTCTCTTTGGCCAGTGCGGCACTTCCGGCACTCGTTTTGCCGAGATTCTTCGGAACTGCATAGGCTGCAACGGCTTTCGAACCGGCTAGGTCATCCCGAAATAAACGGTTGACGTCGGCCACGGTAACGCGCTTATACGCGGCGATCATATCGTCGGGCGAACTGAGGCCCTGAACCGCCACAGCTTGACTCCACTCATCTGCAAGCCCTTCGATCGATGTCGCGTTATATTCGAGTTGTGCGATCTCGCGGCGGATTGACGCTTGCACCAAGTCCGGCGGCACGCCGTACTTGCGGTAGTTTTCGATCACGCCGCGCATCATCGTGTCGGCGGCCTCCGGTTTGGTCGTCACCGGAACGGCGATGAGCGCCAACCCGACGCCAATTCTCGGATAAGGCTGCAAGACAAACTCGCTGCCTAACGCTTTACCTGCTGCAGATAGTGCAAAGAGATCGCCGCGCTGGCTATTGAGAATATCGGCGAGGATATTGGCGGCGGCGAAATCCTTACTGCTAAAGCCGGGCATCCGATAGCCGAGGATGACGGCGGTGAACGGCTGATCGCTGTTGTCGTGATACAGATGCGCCGTTACCGGTTGGAGATGGTAGGGTGCGCGCACCGGCAGCGTAGCGGCGGGAATATCCCCAAAGAGCCGGCGGATTTGCGCAACCGTGGCCGGACCATCCACGTCGCCCACAATGATATAGACCGCATTATTTGGGTGATACCACTTACTATAAAAATCGATGAGCTGCGGATGGTTGATGGTATGCGCAAAATCGTAGACGGTCCCTAAGCCATTCTTCGCATAGGGCGTACCGGCCAGCAACCGCTGCTGCATCTTGGTGATGAGGCGGTAAAACGCGTTGCTATTATCTTGCGTCACCTCTTGGGTAATGGCTTTGCGTTCGTCGTTCCATTGTTGCTGGGACATGAGCAAGCCGGTGGCCCGCGAGCGTTCGATATTGAGCGCGATATTTAGATACTGAGCGGGAACCGTGAAAAAGTATTGGGTGATCTCGCTTTGTGTGTCGGCATCGAAGCTGCCGCCGGTAATATCGATGGCGTCCATGAGCTGGGATGACGATAAGGTTTTACTTCCGCGGAACATCATGTGTTCGGTTGCGTGTGCGAGCCCGGCAATCGTCTGATCGTCCGAACCGATTTTGTAGTTCAACATGGCGGTCGCGACCGGCGCGAGCGCATCGTGCACAACGACAATACGCAAACCGTTCGAAAGAGTAGCGCGCGTCACGTCCGGCGCGCGGGCAAATCCACTACCGGGAACGCACAAAAGGGCGGCGGCGAGTGTCACCACGAGAGCCCGAAACCAAAACCGTATCATGTGGCGCGCTTTCAAGAACTGAGCAGCATGGCCCTAGCACTCGGCTCGCCTTCGATCAGCGCGCGCAAGGCAGCGTTTTGCGGGGCGGCCAGCTGCGCATCATCGGAAAGAATTGATGCCGCCGCGGCCTTGGCTTCACGATAGACCGCAATGTCGCGTACGAGGTTGGCTACGCGAAAGTTTGCCAATCCCGACTGCGCCGTGCCGGCGAATTCGCCTGGCCCCCGCAAGCGTAAATCTTCTTCGGCAATCTCGAAGCCGTCGTTGGTTTGAGTGAGTATCTGCAAACGGTCGAGTTCGCCCGCGTCATCGGGCGCGATCAGTAAGCAGTACGATTGTGCGGCGCCGCGTCCAACGCGTCCGCGCAGCTGATGCAACTGCGAAAGGCCGTACCGCTGCGCGTCAAGCACCACCATGACGCTCGCGTTCGCAACATCAACGCCGACTTCGACTACCGTCGTCGCAACCAAAACTTGCAGCTCATTGCGCGCAAATCGTTGCATCACGTTTTCCTTTTCGCGAGCGCCGAGCCGGCCGTGCAATAGCCCGAGCGTGAGATCGGGAAAGACGCGCTTTTGCAAACGCTCGGCTTCCGCTACGACGCTGGTCAACGCCGTCTCAGACTCATCGATAACCGGAGCAACGATATACGCCTGTCCGCCAAGTGCAACATTCTTGCGCACGAGGTCGTAGGCTCTTTCGAGCCGGCTTTGCCGTAGCGCAAACGTTTGTATTGGCGTTCGACCTGGCGGCAGTTCATCAATAATGGAAATGTCGAGATCGGCGTAGATCGATTGCGCGAGCGTGCGCGGAATCGGCGTCGCCGTCATGTGCAACGTATGCGGCGCCGTACCCTTAGAGCGCAGACGCGCGCGCTGTTCAACGCCGAAGCGATGCTGCTCGTCGATGATCACTAAACCCAATCGGGCAAAGTCCACGCTCTGGGTAAGCAATGCGTGCGTACCAATCGCAACCGCCGCTTCACCTGCGCTTAACCGTGCGACGGCGGTCGCGCGCGATTTGCCGCGTTGGCTTCCGAAGACCGCTTCGACGGCAATGCCGAACGGCAACAAAAGCGGCGCTAGCTTGGCGGCGTGTTGCGAGGCGAGGATTTCCGTCGGCGCCATCAGGGCGGCTTGCATTCCATTGCGTGCAGCTAAGAGAATCGCCGCGGCTGCGACCAATGTCTTGCCGCTGCCGACATCGCCTTGCAGCAGCCGGTTCATAGGCGCATCCGCGCCCATGTCGTTCCAGATTTCTCGGATGACTTTCCGTTGCGCGCCGGTGAGCGCGAACGGCAATTCGCACTCAAACTCATCCAAGAGCTTTGGCGGCGCCCGGAGCGCTTGCGCGTTCCGTTCGATCAGCCGGTTTTGTTTTTTGAGCTGCGCAGCCAACGCGAGCGCCAGAAATTCGGTAAAAATAAAGCGCTCGCGCGCCTTTTCTGCACCGTCCGGCGTTGTCGGCGCATGCATTTCGCGGTACGCCTGCCGTAGCTCGGGAAGCTTGCGACGCCGCCGGATTGTCTCCGGTAGCGGATCGTCGCCGGCCAGAGCGAGCAGCTTTTCCAGATTGCGCGTAACGAGTTGACGGATTTTACGCGACGTCAAATCTTTGCTGGCCGAATAAATCGGCACCAGCTCGCCGCGATATTCACCGTTCCCAGAAAGCACTTTGTGGATGCTCACATTCATAACCGCTCCCGCGAGCGTGCGCTGCGTACGGCCACGAACAAAGACGCGCATTCCTTTGCGCAAAGCGCCCATCAAGTAGCTGCGTCCGAACCATTTGGCGACGAAACTGCCGGACTCGTCGGCGATCTCAGCTTCGACAATTGTCAACCGGCGCGCACGGCGTTCACGGACCCATACGATCGTTCCGACCGCATTCTCTTCAGAGCTCGTCTCTTCGTTTAATTGGCCGCGTCCGAGCTCGGCAGCGGGTGTTGCCTTACGCAGATCGTCGTAGCGATACGGAAAATGATTTAAGAGGTCGTACGCTGTTTCAATACCGAGCTCGCGAAAGCGCTCCGCCGTATCCGCGCCGATACCGGAAAGCTCTTGCAGCTTCATAGCTCGAGCTGCATTAGTTCGTCATAACAGACGCTAGAAGTTTGGTCAGCGCGTAGACGGTCTGCACGTGCGGGACGGGGACCCCGTAGCGCGCCGCCAGTTCGATAACCGCTCCGCAGATCGGTTCGAGCTCCAACTCCTTGCCCGCCTCGAGGTCTTGAAGCATCGAGGTCTTGACGTCGGCAATGTGGCGCGCCATCTCTAGGCGTTCTTCGGCGGAGAACTCAATAGCGATTCCGCCGGCCCTTGCGACGCGAGAACCTTCCTCTATAATGGCGCGTAAAATAACGCGAATCTGAGGGTCGTCGAGCAATGTTCTGACGGTGGCGCGCGTTAGCGCGCTTATCGGGTTAAGCGCGAGGTTGCCGAGGAGTTTGCGCCAGACCAGCCGCCGGATATCGGATTCGATTGGCGCGGTCAAGCCCGCGGTTTCGAACATTTGCGATAACGCGCGAATGCGCGGCGTCGTCGAGCCTTCGGGCTCGCCGATCGGATAGAGCCTGCCGCCGCCTTGATGCACGACGCCGGGGCGCGGGATGTGCCCTGAAGCGTGAACGACACCGCCGATTATTTGCGCATAAGGAATGGTAGCGCGAATCTTTCCGCCAGGATCGACGCTCTCGAGCGTGCGATCCCGCTCGTACCAAAAAGGCAACCCATTCTGCAACGTGACCACGGTCGTGCCCGCTTCGATCGCGTCACCGAACTGCGGCAGTGCATTGTGCCAGTGGTGCGACTTGAACGTCACCAGCACGTACTCGGGTGACGAAAAATCGCGCAGATCGCTCGCAGCATCAACTTTTGCGGTGAACGCGCCGAGCTCGCTTTCGATCTGTAAGCCGTGCTCCGCAATCGCTTTGAGATGCGCGCCGCGCGCCACGACACCCGTTTCCACACCCGAACGCGAGAGTGCGCCGGCGATGAATCCGCCGATTGCGCCGGCCCCGAAAACTACGACTTGCACTTTAGAAATGAACCTTTAGCACCGGAGGCGCCAAATTTGAGGCGACGGGCAGATTCGAACTGCCGAATGGAGCTTTTGCAGAGCTCTGCCTTACCACTTGGCTACGTCGCCGTAATAGCGGGTGGCGGGAATCGAACCCGCACGTCGACCTTGGGAAGGTCACAGGCTGCCATTACATCACACCCGCGCATTGGGCGTCGCCCACGGTTCTCTTCCCTCACTATCCCGTCCTACAATGCTTCGACGGAGAGGACGGTTGCAACGGAGAACGGTTTCGCGTGACCTGGATTTACGCCATCCCCGTATGGTGGATGATGATTTTGTGCATCATCGTTGCCTGCGGGTTGGCCTGCGCCGCTCTCGCGTTTTCGCGTTCGCGCTTGATGAACAACGACCGGATTACGCACAACGACGTCGCAAGTGCGATTCTCACGACGATGGGAACACTGCTGGCCGTGATCGTTGCGTTCTTGGTGATCGGCGTGTGGCAGCAATGGGATCAGGCGACGCAGACCGTGCAAGAAGAAGCCGGAGCAGCCTCGGACGTCGCGCACCTTGCGATGTCGCTACCGCAACCTTGGCGCTATCGCCTTGTTGCCGGCGTTCAAAACTATCTCAACATCGTCATTACGGAAGAGTTTCCGGATATGCGTACCGGCGGGGAAAGCCTGCGAGCGCATCACGCTGCGCAGCGGCTGCAGGCGCTCGTCGCCAGTTTTGTTCCCAAGACCATCGCCGAATCGAATCTGCAATCCAAAGAATTGGACTACACCGGCAAATTGCTGGATGCGCGACGGCTGCGCATCCTCGCCAACGTCACGGGCATTCCGATGATTCTGTGGGCCGTTGTGCTGTTTGCGGGATTCCTGGTTGTGATCTTCTCCTTTTATTTTCGTGTCGATCGGCCACTGGCCCAATACGTCATGGTCATTATGCTCACCGCAATTATTGCGTCAATTTACGTTTTGATTGCCGAACTGGATTACCCGTTCCGCGGCGACATCGGCATCCAGCCTAATGCGCTGCAACATGTCGTTCAAATCATTCACGACGATACGCAGACGCGCTAACTCCCCAACATATTGACGGCTCGGCCGGCGACAATTGCAATGGTCACCAGCGCGGTGAGGGCTTCGGCCATCATGAGCGTCTTGGCGCGCGGCGTCAACGGAAATGTGTCGGTTGGGCTGAATGCCGTCGCCGTGTTGAACGCCAAAAAAAGATAATCGATGAAGTTCGGATGCCAATGAATCTTTGCGCGTAAACTCGGATCGAGCAAACTTTGAGAAAAAAGAAAATCGCCGCGTTGGGGATTCTCTTCAAGGTGCTCGCGCATGCGGGCGACCGGCCCACCGCCATCAATCTCCCAATACCACAGCGCATAGACCAGAATGTTGGTGAGCCAAATTTGGACGGCCGCGAGCAAGAGCTGCTCGCCGGAGAACTCCTTATGATGCGGAGCCGTCTGCTGGATAAGTAAGAGCGCGATGGTCGCAACGTTAAATGCACCCAAGGAACCGATATTAGCAACAGCAAGCCAACGAACCCATTTGACTTGGTGCCGTTTCTCGGACGGAACGAGCAGCAACGGTACAAGTGTAATGAGCACCAGTAATGGCAGGAGCCACAACGGACCCACGATCAGCTTCGGCGGAAGCGTCGTGTAGAGGGCGAGCGCCGCCAGCACCGCAAGCGCCGCATGCCAGCGAGGTTCGTACGCTTCAACGGTCTTCATGCGCCGAAGTTCGCAATGAGGCGCACGATTGCATCCCGGCGCCTTCTCGCTTGGTTACAATCAGTTATGGCAACCGATTTTCGAGACGGGAAGACCTTTCCGCGCCGCGGGCGCGAACCAATTGGCGAGGCGTTATGGCTCGCCCGAATGTTCGACAAGGCGCGGGCCGCAATGCGCGGGACGATATTTGATTACATTTATCCGTGTCCGATGGACAAGGGTGTGATGCAACATTGGGGTATTACCTCGGCACAGTTCGATGAAGCCGTTTGCGAGTGCGACGATGACGAATCGATCTATCAGTGGTTATTGTCGCGCACGACGAGGGAACGGCTTCTTACCGCCAACGACTGGCTACTCCGCACAAAATCCTCCAATCTCGATCGACAAGACGCGGAGGAAGGCGTGACCGCTTAAGGAGGAACTGCATGGGAGAGCGCATCGAGTTCGCGCGCCCGGATGGACAACGAGCGCCCGCTTATCACGCACCCCCGCAAAAAAACGACCAAGCTGCCGGCATCGTGATCGTCGAAGAGTGGTGGGGCGTCACGTCAGACATCATGGAGATTGCCGACCAATATGCGGCGCTCGGCTATCACGCCATTGTGCCGGACCTCTTTCGCGGACGCACGGCTGCGGTCGGTGACGAGGCCAACCATTTGGTCGAAGGCCTCGATTTTCAAGATGCAGCCACGCAAGATATTCGCGGCGCCATCCAACATCTCAAGAAAACGACGGCGAAAGTGGGTTTAACGGGTTATTGCATTGGAGGCGCTCTCACGTTGCTGGCAGCCATGCACGCGAGCGAAGCCGACGCGGCCGTCGTGTTTTACGGCGTTCCGCCGACCGAAGCCGGCGATCCGGCGACCATCGAAATTCCGCTGCAATGTCATTTCGCCAAGCACGACGAGTTTTTTACGCCGGCGACGGTCGATAAACTCGAAGAGCGTTTAAAAGAAGGCAAAGTCCCATACGAACTCTACTGGTACGACGCGCAGCACGGATTCTGCAACCCCAATCCGCCGGGAAGTGCGGGACTCGGACACTATAATTCTAAGGCTGCACATCTGGCATGGGAGCGGGCCGTGCGCTTTTGGCAAAATGCGCTGCGCGGCTGAAATGGTGGGTAACTGTTCGTTATGGCGGAAACGAAGCTCGTCGCCAAGCGCTATCGCATAATCGCCAAGAAGGGTGAGGGCGCGCTCTCCATTGTCTATCAGGCGCA
Organism: Candidatus Rubrimentiphilum sp.; assembly: GCA_035934355.1. GTDB lineage: Bacteria > Vulcanimicrobiota > Vulcanimicrobiia > Vulcanimicrobiales > Vulcanimicrobiaceae > Rubrimentiphilum. The sequence continues at coordinate 20,329 of DASYYA010000106.1, forward strand.
CGACACCGTGCTCGAACGTGATGTCGCACTAAAAGTTCTCAAGACGGGGCCAGGTATTGATGCGCACGCCGTCGAGCGCTTCGATTCCGAAGCGCGTTCGGCTGCGCGAATTACCGATCCGCACGTCGCCGCAATCTACGACGTGATCGGGTCCGAGCTCGGAAGCGCGATCGTCATGGAGTTTGTTGACGGTCCGTCGTTAGCGCAGCGATTAAAGGTTGTGGGTGCTTTGCCGGAAGCAACTGCGGTACGGTACGCCCGTCAGATTGCACAAGCGTTGGCAGCGGCACATGCGCATGGCCTGGTTCATCGCGACGTTAAGCCCGCCAATGTGCTGCTCACGGCCAACGATGAGGTAAAGGTCGTAGATTTCGGCTTGGTCAAAGCGCTCGACAGCACCGCAGCGACGATCACCGGTTCGGGAATGCTGGTTGGCAGCGTTCATTACGTCTCGCCGGAACAGGCGCAGGGCAAAGCGGTCTCGCCGGCGTCCGATCTCTACAGTTTAGGCGTTGTCATATATCAGATGTGCAGCGGAGATCTGCCCTATGGCGGCGAGTCTCCAGTGGCGATCGCGCTCGCGCACGTAACCAACCCGGTGCCGTCGCGTCGCGCGCTCGAACACGTAATGAGCCCGGGCCTTGCGCTGATCGTCGCGCGCTTGCTCGAAAAAGATCCGGCGCGACGTTACAGATCCGCCGGCGAAGTGGTCAACGCCCTGGATGCGCTAACCGGCGAAGAGTCGAAAAGCGTTTCGGCAGCACCCGATGCGCCCACGATCGTTACGGCGATTCCCGTAGCGCGCACGCGCAATCCGATTCTCACACAACTGCGAAACCGCGCACGCAATATGGATTTGCGAAGACTAGCGTTGGCAACCGGTTGTGCAATCTTGGTCGCAACCTTTTTGGCTTTTGCAAGTCCCGCCTCGCGCAGCCGCGCGCATGTTGTCGCCGCTGCACCCGTGGTAAAACACACGCGCGCGGTGTTGGTAACGGTGCCGCAGCTGCAAGGCATG
>DASYYA010000128.1:0-3839 GCA_035934355.1 Candidatus Rubrimentiphilum sp.
CGCTGCGCGCATCTTCGCCGCGATCGTTGGCGGAGAAATCGAAATACGAGCCGACATCGGCGGTCTTGGTCGAGCCGTATTCACTGTCGAGCGCTTCAAAAAGATAAAACTCCACTTCGAGCGCAACCGCAAGATCGCCCAGCGTGCTTTTGGCCTCCTCGATCGCGCGTTTGAGCGTGGTGCGCGGACAGCCTTCGAACGGCGAACCGTCGGGCATGGCGATGTCGCAAAGCAATCGCGCTTCGGCCGATTCAGTTGTCGACCACGGATAGAGCGCAAAAGTTGCCGGATCCGGGCGCAGCACCATGTCAAGTTCTTCGCCGCGGACGATGCCGTCGATCGAACCGCCGTCAAAGGTGACTTTGCCTTCGAGCGCGCTCTCGAGTTCGGCAATCGGGATCGACACGTTCTTGCCGACGCCAAGAACGTCCACAAAAACCAAGCGCACGAACTTGACGTTGCGCTCTTTTGCCAGGCGCAAGACTTCCCGTTTGCCGGCGGCGCGCCGGGAATCGCTAACCGTTAAGTGCATCGATTGCCAACGCCATTCGTAACGTGAGTTGGTGATGGGGATCGTCCAATTTGCATCCGCATATCTCGCCGATCTGCCGCAGCCGGTAAAAGACCGTGTGACGGTGTACGTGGAGTTCTGCGGCCGCCGTCTTCACATTTTCGCCTACGGCAAAATAGAGCCGCAACGTTCGCTCGAGTTCGGTTTGATGTTTTTCGTCGTAGGCGCGCAACGGACCCAGAATGCGTTGCGCAAACGCGGTCATGGTGTGCGCATCCCCGCCCGAAAGGAGCATCGGGTAGGCGCCTAAATCGTCGTAGGCCGAGACGCGGCCCGCTCCGTATAAGCGGCGCGCAATAATCAGGGCGCTTTCGGCTTCGGCGATCGATTGCGAGAGCGATAACGCCGGGACGCGCGTACCCACGCCGCCTGTTACGCGAACCTCAACATGTTTCTTCGCGAGCGTGCGCGGCAGCAAAGCGGCTGCCGTGCGCGCATTCGACGCATCCACTTCGCGGGATGCGGGGACAAAAAGCAACAGCGTTGCGCCGCGTTCCAGCGCACCGCAATCGCCTTCCGCCGCACGCAGCGCCTCGAGTGCGGTCGAGCGTAATGCGGGTGCGTCCCCGCTATCGGCCTCAATCGCAACCGCAACGTAGTGCGTCGCTACGGCAACGCCGCGTGCGGCCGCATCGTCGCGCATGACTACGGCGTCGCCAAAATTTCCTGAAGCCAGGCGCTCCCAGAATGTGCGGCGCTTTCCGGGCTGCGCGCCAAGTTCGCGCGCGAGTTCGACGGCAATGCTGCTGGCCGCAAGGCGTGCCGCGTGTTCTAATTCATCGAGATCGTTATCGCCGAAGATCGAGAGCTGTCCGAGCCGGGTGTCGCCCGCGACGATCGCTAAGGTTCTGCCCGCGTAACCGTTGCGTAGCCGGCGATAACCCGGTGCCGCGGCGTCTTCGAGCAAGGGTTGAACGCTGTTGGGCAAACCGTTTCCCGCAGCGGCGACGTGCCGCCATTGTGCATCCTCGACGAGCACGCCGACGTGTCCGCGGCGCGCCAATTGCGAAGCCAACGCCTTTGCCCCGCCGCCCGCTGCGGCGATGCGCGCGAGCTCCTCGGCGAACGTCACCAGCTCGTCGGGTGTCATCGGATGGCTTTTCGCCGCGGTCTAGGCCGTTCCGCCGAGCAGCTGCACAAACACGTAGTAGACCGACATTACGCCGACCACTACGACGGTCGCCCACGCAACGGTATTGCCGAACCAGCCGTTGGTAAAGCGTCCCATTACATTTCGTTTGTTAATGATGATCAGCATCAAGATCAATTCCGGCGGCAGCAAAATCCCTTGCGCAACTTGCGCGTAGAAGATCAAATTCAGCAGCGGCAGGCCGGGGACCAGGATTAGGGCGGCGCCCGCGACGAGCGTGATTGCAAACAGGACGAAGAACACCGGCGCTTCGGAGAATCTGCGATCGAGCGCGGCCTCAAATCCGAACGCCTCGCAGATCACGTAACTCGTCGATAGTGGCAGGACTGTGGCGGTGAAGATTCCTGCGTTGAGAATCCCCAGCGCAAAAATGACCGACGCCGCTTCACCGGCGAGTGGGCGCAGTGCCGCGGCGAAACCGGCAGCCTGCGTGGGAAACTCGTGCGCGCCGTGCGCGTTGGCGACAAAGATCGTCGCCGCGTTGGCAATGATCATGAAGCCGGCGATGGCGATTGCCAAAATCGATCCGCTGATGACGTCGGTTCGCGCGAGCACGAGCTCGTTCTCGTCCGAACCTTTCTCGACAACGGCGGACTGCAAAAAGAATTGCATGTACGGCGAGATCGTCGTGCCGATAAGGCCGACGATCATCACCATATAGGCGTGGTGGCGAAAGTTAAAATCCGGAATAAAAACGCCGCGCGCCACCGCATGCCAGTCCGGATGCGCCAGAATCGCCGAGGCAATATAGCAAAAATAGATGAGTGAGAAGACCACAAACGTACGCTCGATGTTCTTGCTATTGAACGCAAAGACCATGAAAAGCACCAGCAGCATGGCAGCGGGTACCGCGATATAGCGGGAGATATGAAAAATCTCCGATGCCGCGGCGATGCCGGCGAACTCGGTTGCCGTGATAATAAGGTTGATCAAAAATAACGCGGCCATCGCCAAGAAAGAAACTTTGACGCCGAAGTTCTCACGGATAAGCGCGGCTAAGCCTTTGCCGGTCGCCGCACCCATGCGCGTTGCCATTTCTTGCACGACGATCAATGCGAGCGCCAACGGCAGCAGCACCCACAGAATGCGGTAACCGAATTGTGCTCCGGCGGCAGAATAGGTCGTGATTCCGCCAACGTCGTTACCGGCCGATGCAGTGATGAACCCCGGCCCGAGAACTGCCAGCAGTAGGAGGAACGAACGCCAGAAGGTTCGCCGGCGGGCAAAAGCGGTCGCCATGGTTACGGTACGGCTTTGTGGGTCGCGCGTCGCGGCGGTGTAATGCGCGGCAGCTCTTTGGCGAGATCCTCCGGCATGATCGCGTCGATGGCGTCATCTACGGTGACAATGCCCAGCATCTTACCGTCAGCGTCAACCACCGGAGCGGCGAGCAAATCATAGCGCGCAATGGTTGCGGCCACCTCGCGCGACGGCATCTCGGGCGAAACCGTGACGACATCGGAATCCATCGTTGTTGCGATCGTATTTTCGGGAGGCGCCAACAACAGTGCGCGCAGCGTCAATACGCCCAGCAAATGGCGCTGCTCGTCCACGACATAGAGGTAATAAATAAATTCAGACTCGGGAGCTATCTCGCGAATCTTGTGAATCGTTTGCTCGGCAGTCCGGTGCGGATAGATCCAAACGTAGTCGGTTGTCATCAAACCGCCCGCGGTGTCTTCGGGATATTTGACCAATTCGCGCAACTCGCCGGCAGTTGACGCATTCATTTCGGCCAGAAGCTCGGTTTGTTGTTCAGCCGGAAGCTCGGCGAGCAAGTCTGCCGCGTCGTCGGAATCCATCTCTTCGATGATGTCGGCGGCGCGCTCGCGGCCGATGTCCTCGATAATCGAGCGTTGCTTCTCCGCCTCGAGATGTTCTATCGCATCGGCGGCCGTTTCGTCGTCAAGTTGATGAATGACGGCAGCGGCTTCGCGTTTCGAGAGTTCCGAAATGACTTCTGCCAGCTCGCTCGGATGCAACCGCGCGAGTTTGCTTTCCTTAACGGAGAGCTGCACTTGCGCCGGGTTCATTTCACGAATCGGCGCGACCGAATCCCAGGCGATCATCGTACGCGGCACGTTACGGTAGATCGCCGGCGTGAAGCGGCGGCCGAAT
>DASYYA010000130.1:0-10449 GCA_035934355.1 Candidatus Rubrimentiphilum sp.
TACGGACTTGCCTGATTACAAATCAGGTGCGTTCAACCGAGCTCCGCCACGTCGGCTAGAATAAGCCAAGTTGTTTATCACTCGGCTCGATTACCTTCAAGAAACGCGGTGGAAGGTAAACCGGTTTCCGTTCGCTCCCAGCCTCACAGGGGTGCGGTTCAGTTGGAAGATTGAAATTACCGGCTCCTCAGGCGGTACGAGGTGCGCCATCGTCCGGGATTAGCCCAACGGCTTATTTGATTTCGCAAAAATGGGAAAACTTCGCGCATGGACTTGACCAAAGACTATCCGCGCAGCCCGCGCGAGCAACTCGACGGCATGATGCTTTTGCCGCGCGCTATCGATAAAGCGCGCGCGCAGCTCGAGGGCAAGCTCGGCGAGTACGTCTATTTCGGATGCCCGCTGAATCGGAGGCTCTTTAATACGCTCGGGATTACCGAGGACGAGTTCCTCGAAACCGTGCGCACTGCGGAAGACGATGGCGGCGTTGTCGAATGGATCGACGATTTCGTGCGGCCGGAGTGCGACAAAATCGACGCCATGAATCGCAGCTTGCTGAACGACGCACCCAAGACGCCTGAAGAGAAGAAGCATTTCGAAGACGAGCTCAACGAAGTCGATCCCGGCAACGATAAAGTCAAAACCTGGCCCGATTTGATCGATCTCGAAGAGGGCCGGCTGCCGAAAGAGAGCGCGACCGCAACCTAAACGTTACTAGCACAGGACCTCGCGCCGGGGGCATCGTACCCTGGGCGGCCGAGACATGGGTAGGTGGCCGAGTGGTTAAAGGCAACAGACTGTAAATCTGTCCAGCTAACGCTGTACGCTGGTTCGAATCCAGCCCTGCCCAAAGTTTCGCGGGCGTTGCATAGTGGTAGTGCGTCTGCCTTCCAAGCAGACAGCGCGGGTTCGATTCCCGCCGCCCGCTCCAATTATCTGAAAGCAGGCCATGAGCGCTGAGTATCTGACCGCTTTTGCCTCGATTGGCACGTTCGTGGTTATCGGCGTGACGGCCATCGCCGCAATCGTTCAGCTTCGCCACATCCGCGCCGCAAATCAACTCACGTCGATGATTCATGTGCGCGATCGTTTCCGCAGCGACTCGATTCAGCAGGCGACGCGGTTTGTTCACGACGAGCTACCGGCGCGTTTGAAGGACGATCAGTTCCGGGACGAGCTGCTGGCACCGGATACCGATCGCCGCTCGCATCCGGAGCTGCGAATTGCCGACCTCTTCGAGCAAGTTGGAGCGGACGTCAAATACGGAATGATTGAAGCGAGCTCGCTGCTCGACGTCGGTGGAATGTGGATCCAAAACATGTGGGATCGGCTCTATCCGGTCGTGGCGCTGCGGCGCGCGGGCACCGGCAGCAATTCAATGTACGAAAACTTCGAGTATTTGGCTTTACTGGCAGGGAAGTTTAAGGAGAAGCACCCCGACGGAAACTATCCGGCGGCGGTGCCGCGCTTGATGCCCGAGGGTGACTGGAAGCGCTTGCAAGGATCGGCTTCACGCGAATGAAACTCGTAACCAAAAGCTGCGTACTGCGCGCGCCGACCCCCGACGACGCGCCCTCGCTTGCGAAGTACGCGAACAATCGAAACGTTTGGCTAACCGTGCGCGACATATTTCCGCACCCCTATTCGTTGCAGGATGCGCGAGACTACATCGAGCGCATTGCCGAGCAAGCTCCACCTACAAATTTTATTATCGACGTGGGTGGCGAGGCGTGTGGATCGATCGCGCTGCACGGGCGCACCGATGTTGAACGTATCTCGGCCGAACTGGGCTATTGGCTGGGAGAGCCGTTTTGGGGGCGCGGCATAACGACCGAAGCGGTCGGCGCGATTACGGATTACGGGTTTCGCGAACTGCCGCTAAAACGAATCTTCGCCATTCCGGTTGCGCATAATGTCGCCTCGCAGCGCGTGTTGGAGAAGAACGGCTACGAACGTGAGGCCATCATGCGCAACGCGTGTATCAAGGATGGCAAGATCCTCGACATGATGCTTTACGCCCGCATCGTTCCATGAAGGAAGCCGCTCGTGCCTCGCGGTGCCTCGTTCCTCGGCATGACCAAGTGGTGGTCATTCCGAGGACGGTAGGACGAGGAACCCCGAGGAGCCTTGCGACGAGGGGTGGGTAGGTACGAAACGCGCGATTGGAGTAACGGGCCGAGCAGCTGAAATTGCCGTCGTAGCTTAGTGGTAAAGCACGTGCATGGTAAGCACGAGAGCGTGGGTTCAATCCCCACCGACGGCTCCATTTCCTGATTTAAGGAAGGACGCGTCGTTTGAGCTTCACGGTGGAGCTTTCGGTACCGCCGGATGTTAAATTTGCATCGCTGGTTCGCGCTGCAATCTCAGACGCCGCGATGCGAGCCGAGCTCGATGATGCGAAGAGCGAAGCTCTAAAGGAAGCCGGCGCCGACGGTTTTCGGACGATCGTTGAAGAGGCGATGGCCGAAGCGCGCGAGCCGATCCGCGTGATCGTGCAAGAAACCCCGGGCGACCTTCGCGTGCGCATTCGCGAACGTGGCCTTCCATTAAATAACGCGACGACGCGGCGGGATCCGTCGTGGGAGCGCATCGCCTCCAAAGTCGATGCCATGCACTGGCACGCGCATGGCGCTTCCGGCACGGAACTCGAACTTGTCGTCTCGTGCGCAAGCATGCCGCCGAACGAACCAACGCCCGACACGGCACAAGACGTCCCGCTTGCGCCAGCGCAAAAATACACGATCCGCCGTTTTCGCCCCGAGGATGCGGCGAGCGTCGGGCGCGCCTTCTATTTGACCTACGGTTACCACTATGACTTTCCGGCGGTGTACGAGCCGCGCCGGCTGACGGCAATAAACGCCGAGGATCGCTACATCTCGATCGTCGCGGTCGCCGAGAACGGCGAGATCGCCGGGCATTATGCATTGTCGCGCGAGCCCGATCAGCCGATCGGCGACGGTTGCGGTGCGATCGTATTGCCGGCGCATCGGGGACGCGATCTTTTGGATCAGATGCGGCTTGGGATGGAAGAGGAAGCCAAGCGCCTTGGGCTCGCCGCGTATTATTCCGAACCCGTCACCGACCACGATCGCACGCAGCGCGCCAGTGAAAAATTCGGCGCAAAGCCGACCGGCATTACCCTGGGTTGCGCACCGCAGAGCTTCCTCGCCAAACACATGGAGTTATCCACGACGTCGCAGCGGCAAAGCACGATGCTCTACTTCAAATTGATGAAGCCGGCACCGGCGAGAACGTTGTTCGCGCCGCCCCAGTACGCCGAGATCATCCGCCGCATCTATGAAAATCTCGGCATCGCCATAGAAACTCAACCGGGAGGCGCGCCATCGGGCGACGGCGTGCTTCGCACCAGCGTGAATAAATCCGACGCCGTTGCGACAATCGACGTCTTAAAGATCGGAGCGGAGAGCGGCCAATCGCTCAAACAAAGTATCGAAGACTTGCGTGCGCTGGCCCATCTCGGCGCAATTTACGTACGCTTGCCGTTGAGCGTTCCCGGCACGCCCGAACTCTGCGAGCTCGCCGAATCGCTGGGATTCTTTTTCTCCGGCGTTGGCCCATGGATGCTCGACGGCGCCGACGCGCTCATCTTACAATTACCGCTCACCAAGATCGACCTCGGCAGGCTGGTTGTTGTCGGTGATTTCGGTAAAGTGCTCCTCGACTATATCCGCGTCGCCTCAGCGGAGACTACGCCAGAGAAGGTTTAGGCATCGTCGAGTGCGTACCTAAGACATTAGGTGATAGCGCTCATCCAAATGCTCGGTTTAGTTCTCGCGACCGTGCTCGCGCCGGCAAGTGCGTCGCCGATCCGCGTTACCATCGACGACTCCGAAGCTCGCGCCACGCTCGCGATTCTCGCGAAAGAGCGAGCCGGAACTCCACTGGCCGCCGCGGACTGGAACACCTTGTTTGCAACGCGCGGCTACCTCCGCTTAAAGCAACGCGAGGCGGAATTTAAGGACGTCTTCACCGACGACCAATTCAAGGCGTTCGTTACGAGTCCCAAACTGATTGCGCAATCGCAATCGCTTGAAGATACGCTCAATCGCTGGTTGTCGGCCGACATTACGCAAATCGCGCAGCGCTCATTCGCATATCTTCCGGCGGGCGCCACCATTCGCGCCACGGTCTATCCGTTGATAAAGCCAAAAACCAACAGTTTCGTCTACCAATTGGATACCGATCCCGCCGTGATGCTCTACGTAAATCCCAGCGTCACCAAAGACCAATTTGCCAACACCGTGTCGCACGAGCTCTTGCACGTCGGCGATGCGCAGAATTGCCCGCTGCCGGCGGTAGCCGCGCAAGAAAAGTCGTACGATGATCCGCACAGGCGAGTTTTAAATTGGCTGGGCGCCTTCGGCGAAGGCTGGGCCGTACTCGCGGCCGCCGGCGGTCCGAACGTCCATCCACATTGGGAAGATCCACAGTCCGATCGCGACGTGTGGGATAAAGCGATGAGCAATTACAACACCGATTTCCTGAGCCTGCAACAATTCTTCAGCGACATCGTCACCGGGAAGCTCTCTGGAGATGCAATCCCAAACAAAGGCTACACGTTCTTCGGCGCGGTGCAAGGGCCGTGGTATACGGTCGGCTACAAGATGGACGCCACCATCGAGCGCATGTTCGGAAGAGCAAAGTTAGTCGAAGTGCTCTGCGACAAGCGCGAATATCTTGCAACCTATAATGCCGCCGCGACCATAAATAACAAGAACGGCGCCCCTCAACTGCCGTTATGGCCGCAAACGCTCGTAAACTTCTTAGCAGCGCCATAATGTCGCAGCGGGCACTTGCGATGGCAAGGTGCCGCCACGCGTACGCGAACTCGTTAGTCGGTTAAAAGCTTTGGGCTTCGTCCTTGAACGCCGAGGGAAGGGTGACCATTCGATCTACACTAACTACACGACAGGAGAGTCCACTTCGATCGATGGCGGATCGAATCACGAAATACCGCGCCGCGTGTGGTACCGGATCAGAAAACGTTTTGGGTGGAGGCAATAACAATGAGCAAGCTTTCCGTGTTAATAGAATTTGATCCCAAGACGAAGTCGTATGGAGCGACTTCGCCGGACCTCCCCGACGTGTTCGCCGTGAGCGATAACCGCGACGATGTTCTGAACCGATTCATCAGAGCGGCCACGGGACACCTGAAATTTTTGCGTGAACGCAACTGTCCTCTGCCAAAGTTCGACGCAAAACAAGAGATCGTTACTATAGAGATTTCACCCGAATAGTCGCGCTACGTGCCGGTGTTTCCGTGCGTCACGAGAATGCCGCCGAAGACGATGCGAAGTCGTGCGCTGCTACCGGCGTAACGACGGCAAAGAAACTACGCCTCTGTCTCCTTTAAGAAGCGCGCGACCAGCCGTTCGATGCCGGCGCGATCGGTGGGTTTGAATCGCGCGACTTCGGGGCTATCGATATCGAACACGCCGCGCGCGGCGCCGCCAACAATGAGCGGTACGACGATCTCCGATCGCGAGGCCGAGTCGCAATAGATGTGGTCGGCGATGGCGCTCACATCGTCAACGACGATGGTTTGCCGTTCGCGAAACGCGCGCTGGCAAACGCCTTCGCCGGCCGGTAAGCGCGACGACGCCGGCTTGCCGCCAAACGGGCCCAGAACGAGCGCGCCATCCTTCGCGGGAAAATAAAACCCGGCCCAGTTGATTGCCGGCAGCTCGGTATAAATGAAGGCGGCGAAATTCGCCGCGTTGGCAACGCGATCGCGCTCGCCTTCCAGGAGCGAGGCAACTTGGCGCTCGAGCAGGTCGTAATCGGTAGCCACGCGAGAGGGCCATTAGACGGGCAAAGGTAAGGAACCGCTCGCGCGCCCGTAGCTCAAATGGATAGAGCAAGGCACTCCTAAGGCCGAGGTTGGCGGTTCAATTCCGTCCGGGCGCGGACTTCTGTGTTGGAATGTGAAACTGACTCCGTTATGAGACGCTCGCTTTCCTATTACATCGCCATCGCGACCCTGGCGGCTTTGCCCTACCGGGCGCTGGCGCTCGGCGCGTACCCTTCGTTTGTCCAACTGGACTTGGCCGGCCACAAGACGGAGGTGCTTTTGTTGACGACCGGCGGTAGAAGCGTTTCCATCCAACCCGACTATGCGGCGCCGTCATGTTATAACCAGGCGATCGTATCGTTCAAGATATTGACGAAAAAATGGCCTCCGCAGCCTCCCGGAAACACACGGGTCGAGGCCGAGGTGAAAGCCTTGCGCCCCGGTTACTGTGACATCATCTTCAAGGCGCCGGGCAAGCGGTTACGCATCCCGGTGACGGTGTTGTCTCACTAGCCTCAAAATCGGTTGCTTGCCTGCCCTAGACCGGAGTGGTATAATCTCTTGTTGAACGGACTTTCGGGTCCGTTTATTTAGTGTGAGCGCATGGCAAAAAAAGAGAATCGCGTAATGGTTGTGATGGCGTGCACGGAGTGCAAACGCCGCAATTACAACACGCAAAAAAACAAACAGAAAACGACGGAACGGCTTGAGTTAAAGAAATACTGCCGGTTCTGCCGCTGCCATCGCCCGCATCGCGAAACCAAATAAGGCCATAGGGCGGTAGCTCAATTGGTAGAGTTGCGGTCTCCAAAACCGTCGGTTGCAGGTTCGAGTCCTGTCCGCCCTGCCAAAGCTTCCACAAATACTGATGAATAAAGCGCCGGTTCAAGGTTCGGTCCAAAGACAAAGTCCGCGCGAATTCGTGCGCGGAGTTTGGCTTGAGCTGCGCCGCGTCACGTGGCCGACTCGCGAAGAGTGGGTATCGGCAACCGTGCTTACGGTTGTTCTCGTGGTCGCGATCGGCTTGTATACTTGGGTCGCCGACTGGGTCTTCGCACATCTCTTTTCGTTCATTCATCCGCCGGTTACATCATGATGGAATTTTCACCACCCGAATCAGAAGCCGAAGCGCTCTCGGAAGCATCCGGCGAGCTCGAATCGCCGCAGCAAGTTCTCGAAGAGACCGCCGTCGGCGAGGAAACGCCAGTTGACGAAACGCCTCTCCCTAAGGATGGGCGTAAGCGCTGGTTTGTGATCCACACCTATTCCGGTTACGAGAATAAGGTGAAGGCGAATCTCGAGCGCCGCATCCACTCGATGAACATGCAAGATAAGATCTTCCGTGTGCTGGTGCCGATGGAAGATGAAGTCGAGTTCAAAGACGGCAAGCGCAAGATCACGCCGAAAAAAGTTTTCCCCGGCTACGTGCTGGTGGAAATGGACATGGACGACCAATCCTGGTACGTCGTGCGCAACACCTCGGGTGTGACTGGATTTGTCGGCAGCCCGGGCGCCGGCGAAAAGCCCGTGCCGCTGCAAGACAAAGAAGTCAAAACGATTCTCAAACAGATGGGCATCGAGACGCCGAAGCTCAAGATCGATTTCAAGAAGGGCGATCGCGTCAAGGTGACCTCCGGACCGTTCTTTGACTTCACGGGTTTGATCGACGAGATTCAACCCGAAAAAGAAAAAGTACGCGCGCTTATCTCAATCTTCGGGCGCGAAACGCCGGTCGAGCTCGAATTCTATCAAATCGAAAAGGTGTAGTATGTATATTGGAGTTGTCACAATCAATGTCAACGATCAGGAACGGGCCAAGGAGTTTTACACCAAGAAACTTGGCTGGGAAGTAGAAATGGACGAATCCATGGGCGAGAAAATGCGCTGGCTTACGGTCAAACCGCGCGGCGAGAAAACGTCGTTCGTGTTGGCGCAGGGCTTTGGCGACTGGACGCCCGAGAAAGTCGGCGGCATGACGGGCGTCGTGCTCGAAGTTGACGACGTTTTCAAAACGGCCGAAGAGCTGAAGAAGAACGGCGTCGAGTTCCGCGACGAACCGAAGATGGAGTTCTTCGGCGGGTGGGCCGTGATCAAAGATTCTGAAGGCAACGAATTCGGACTGCATAGCCCCGCAACCGTAGGAGCACCGTCGAACAACTAACATGGCAAAAAAAGTCGTAGGCAAAATCGGCCTGCAAATTCCCGCCGGCAAAGCGACACCGGCGCCGCCCATCGGGCCGGCGCTCGGACCGTACAGCTTAAATATCATGGACTTCTGCAAGCAGTACAACGAACGTACGCAATCGCAGGCGGGCATGATCATTCCCGTTGAGATCACGGTCTTCGAAGATCGCACGTTCACGTTTATCACCAAGACGCCGCCGGCGTCGTTCCTGATTAAACAGGCGGCGAAGATCGAAACGGGGTCCAAAGAACCCAATCGCGATAAGGTCGGCAAAATTTCGCAGAAGCAACTCGAAGAGATTGCCAACGTGAAGATGCCCGATCTCAACGCGAACGACATCGACATGGCCAAACGCATCATTGCGGGCACGGCGCGTTCGATGGGGGTAGAGGTCGAGTAATGGCACGCACCCACGGCAAACGCTTCCGCAATCTGGTCAAAGAGTACAATCCCGCCGACGCGTTCGATCCGGCGCAAGCGGTTGCGCTGGTGAAGAAAAACGCCAACGCCAAATTCGATGAAACGATCGAAGCGCATATTCGCTTGGGCGTCGATCCGAAGAAGAGCGATCAAAACGTGCGTGGCACGGTGCTATTACCGCACGGCACCGGACGCAGCGTGCGCGTGATCGCGTTCGCCAAGGGCGACAAAGCGAAGGAAGCCGAGGCGGCCGGCGCTGATTTTGTCGGCGAGCAAGATCTGATCGACAAAGTGAAAGGCGGCTTCGCTGATTTCGACGTCGCGGTCGCGACGCCGGATATGATGGGCGCGGTCGGTTCGCAACTCGGACGTATTTTGGCGCAGAAGATGCCCAATCCGAAGGCGGGCACCGTGTCGCCGAATATTGGCGCCGCGGTGCGCGACATCAAAGCCGGTAAGGTGGAGTATCGTCTGGACAAAGCCTCGATCGTGCATACGATCGTCGGCAAGGCGAGTTTTGCCGAAGAGCAACTCGCCGAGAACGTCACGACCTTGCTCGATGCGATCATTCGCGCTAAGCCGGCGGCCTCCAAAGGGACCTATCTGCGCAGCATTACGCTGACCAGCACGATGGGGCCCGGCGTCAGCGTCGATCCCAACAAAGTCCGCACGACGCACACGTAAGGACTAAAAATGGCCGGTGCGCTGTTAGCACAAATCCATAATGTCCCCTGAGTGCAAATCAGAAATGTCCCCCCAAGAGTGGGGCAGTCTTTTTAGCATGCCAGGGATGATTAGCCCGCGGTTTGTGGGCCTTCTGCGGCATGTCGCGCCATTTTGTCGGTTTCTCGGATAATTCTTTTGCGCCGATGATTGGGGCATTTCGCTCCAGGTATTTGACCAGGCGATAACCCAGCTCGCGTTGTCGATGGGTGACAATAAGTGCGCCGTCGCGGCGCATGTGCAGTTGCACGCGCACTCCGCCGCGTAAGAAGCGGTGGCTGTACTGGTCGGTGATGGCAAAGATGCGTTCGCCGAGTTGTAACGTCAAATCTTTACTGAGGGTACGTTCGAAACGCTGGCAGAGAATGCGCTGCAAATCAAAGGGTGCCGCGGTGCGATGCGCGTTGAACTCGAGCGCCGGCGCTTTGGCAAACTTTGCATTGTACTGTTCAACAAACCCCGGCAAAAACGCATTCCCCTGCTCGATGCTGCAGACTCCGGCCAGGCGCAGTTCTTTGACCAATCGGTTTTGCAACGTGCGGTTGGCGCGTTCAACGCGGCCTTTGGCTTGCGGTGAATTGGCGCAAATCAACCCGATATGGAGCTCCTCGAGAGCCCGCGCGAGTTGCGTTTGGCGCTCCTCTTTCAAGGGCGTATTGATGCGGAAAATACTGTGGCGATCGGTGTAAAACGCTTGCGGCAGTCCGTGGCAATGAAAATACTGTTCGAAGAGCTCAAAGTACGCGTTAGTCGTTTCCGCTTTAACAAAAAGCGCCGCGCCGATGCAACTGGTCGCGTCGTCGATTGCTAGCAGCAACGTACACCGTGGTCCGCGCTCTTCAAACCAATCGTGCGGTGAGCCATCAGCTTGCACCAATTCGCCAATACAAGCCCGGCGTTCGCGTGGTGGGCGCGGATGCGCGCGGCGCTTGGAACTTTTCCAAAGGCCTTCGGCGATGAGCCACCGGCGCAGCGTTTCGCGATTGATCGCGATGTCGTGGCGTTCGCGCAGTTTTTCAGCCGCGAAGGTTGGGCCGAAGTCGCCGTAGTGCGTGCGGTAGAGGTCAAGCGCCGCGGTCTTCACCGCTGGATCCAACGCATTGTTGGGCGCTTGGCCGCGTCGTCGGGATGCGATTGCGGCGGCTCCGTGAGCGCGATATCCGCGCCACAAACGCTTGATGTGTCGGACCGACAGGTCCAGGATCTGCGCGGCTTCGGATTGGCGCAGGGCTCCGGTGGCAAGTGCCTGGAGCACCTCCAGGCGGCGTACTTCGTGGGTGCTCAAAGTGAGAAGCTCCATAGGGCGAGC
>DASYYA010000181.1:0-15104 GCA_035934355.1 Candidatus Rubrimentiphilum sp.
TGCACGCTTCAAAACATCCGCGCACCACTTCCGCGGCGATTTGCGGGTCGAGCTTCCCTGCCGCAAAGTAATCCAAAAAGAACAGCGGCGTTGCATTGACAACCAGAATGTCGTTGACGCAATGATTCACCAAATCGGCGCCAATGGTATCGTAACGGTGCAGCTCGGCGGCAACGAGCACCTTCGTGCCGACGCCGTCGGTGGACGCCGCGAGCGCCTGCCGATCGTTTCCCGGCAACCGGAACAAACCACCGAAGCCACCGATCTCCTCGAGCTGCTGCGGATGTTTCCATGTCTGCATGAGCGTGCGATATCGTGCGACCGCATCGTTGCCGGCGGCAATATCGACACCGGCGGCTGCGTAGGAATCGCGGGTCATGAACGAAAGCATTGGATATCGCGAAAGGATTAGCATGCAGATTCGTGTCGTAAGCGATGCGCCCGGTTCGGTGCGCGCCGGAGCACTCGTCGTGCCCGTTTTTTCCGGGGCGGCGCCCGAAGGCGCTGCCAAGCAGCTCGACGAGCAGCTTCAAGGTGCCATCGGTGAAGTTTTATCGGGGGAGATCGGTCGCGAGTTTGGCGAGCTGAGTCTGGTTCACGTGCACGATCGGCCGTACCATCGGGTGTTGGTCATCGGACTCGGCAATGAGAAACGATTTGAACCGCACATGCTGGCACGGTATGCCGGCGCAGCCGTTCGCTATTTGGGCAAGCGCAATGTACGCGACGTCGCGTTAGCCTTACCGCCGCAAGCCAAAGGCAACGAAGCTGCCTGCGCGTCGTTTGTCGCCGAGGGCGCGCTTGCCGGCGGATTCGATACCACGATTTATCAAAAAGATCCGGAGAAACGGAGCGGCGCGGAAACGCTCGCGATCCTCGCGGGTGACTGCGATCGCGCGGCGTTGGAACAGGGCGTTGGGCGCGGCGAAGTAATCGGGGAAGCCGTCAACTTTGCACGCCGGCTGGCCATCACGCCCGCCAACGACATGACGCCGTCGCATTTAGCCGACGAGGCCAAGAAAGCCGCGAACGAAACCGGCCTTGAGATCGATGTCTTAGACGCCGATCGCTGCCGCAAGGAAGGCATGGGTTCGTTTCTGTCGGTCGCGCAAGGCAGCGCGCAACCGCCGAAATTTATCGTGCTGCGTTACAATGGAAACCCCGGAAATAAAGAGCTCCTGGCGCTAGTCGGCAAGGGCATCACCTTTGACACCGGCGGCATTTCGATCAAGCCGGCTGAGCGACTCGAGGAAATGAAGTACGACATGTCCGGTGCAGCGGCGGTCATTGCATCCATGCGCGCAATCGCCAAACTCAAATTAAAAATCAACGTCGTCGGTATCGCACCGGCTACGGAAAATATGCCGGGTGGTCGCGCTACGAAGCCCGGCGACATTTTCACGGCGATGAACGGCAAGACGATCGAGGTAATCAACACCGATGCCGAGGGTCGCCTTATTCTGGCCGATGCTCTGTGCTATGCCAATAAGCTCGGCGCGACGAAGATTATCGACACGGCCACGCTCACCGGCGCCTGCGTCATCGCACTCGGTCACACCGCGAGCGCCGCCGTCAGCAACAACGACGAGTTGCTGCAGCAGTTTCTGTCGGCCGCAAAACCGACCGGCGAACGCTACTGGCAGATGCCGCTCTACGATGAATATGGCGATCTGATGCGCAGCGACATTGCGGATCTCAAAAATACGGGAGGCCGCCCGGCCGGCACGCTCACCGCGTCAGCCTTCCTTAAAGCATTTGTGGACGATACGCCCTGGGTGCATTTGGATATTGCCGGAACGGCATATCTTGATGGCGAGTCGCCGTGGCAAGCCAAAGGCCCGACCGGCGTTCCCGTTCGCGCTTTTGTTGCATTTGCCGAACAGCAATCCGGCGCATCCCCCCGAAGCGACGGCGCTCGCGCAAAAGCCGAACCAGTACCTTTTTAGCTTACTGACTGGGCGTAACGGCCTGCTTGCTCGAAACGTTGCTTTAGCATGAAGTCCTTAATGTTTGCGGCTGCATTGCTGGGTGTGACCGGTGCCGCGCCGGCGATAAAGCCCGCCAATTACGATGCGTTCGGCATCGCGATGCTGCAGCGGCTTGCGGCGCGCGCACCAAATCAGAATGTTTTCATCTCGCCGGTGAGTATCGGCGTCGCACTCTCGATGGCTGCAGACGGCGCACGCGGATCGACGCGCCAAGCGATCGTGCACGTCCTCGGTATCTCGGATAATTTGGCCTCGGCGAATAACGCCCTCATCCGTGCATTCGCGCAAAATCCCGACGCGCAAGTAGGTATCGCCAACGCGCTTTGGTTCCGCCAAGATATTCCACCGCGCTCGCCTTACGTCAGATTGTTATCGGGACAGTATCGCGCGCAAGCGCAAGCCTTGCACTTCGGCGATCCTTCAGCGGCGAGCGCAATCAACGCGTGGACCAAAGCGCATACGTTAGGATTGATCGACCGCATCGTTTCAAAAACGTACCGCTCGGATTTCGCATACCTTACCAATGCGCTGGCATTCAAAGCCGATTGGACGCTGCCGTTTAAGAAAAGTAACACCCGGCCGCGCGAATTCACTGACGCAACCGGCACGAAGAGCAACGTGCCGATGATGGAGCAGACTGCGGTCTTTGAAACCTGCGACGCCCCGGCGTTTCGCGCATTGCGGCTCCCCTATGGGAGAGGTGGTTACGCAGCCTACATTGTGCTACCCACCGGAAGCAATGCAAACCAGCTCCTCAAGCAAGGCACAATTTCCGGATTCGATCGCGTGTTGCGCGCCCTGAAGCCCGAGCGCCTCGAAGTGCAGATGCCCAAATTTACAGCGACCTACGACACCTCCTTGGTAACAGTGCTCAAGGCACTTGGGATGGGGATCGCGTTCACGGATCGCGCCGATTTTACGACGATGCATTCGCGGCCGCCAAGCCTCGTCATCTCCGATGTACACCATGCAACGTACGTTCGCGTGGATGAGAAAGGCACGACCGCTGCCGCTGCAACGTCGGTTGAGATCGGGATGACCGCCGTACAGCTTCCTCCAAAGCGTTTTATCGTCGATCATCCGTTTTTGTTGGCGTTACGCGATGAGCACACGGGTACGCTGCTCTTTATTGGGGTAATCAACAAGGTTGCATGACCCACACAGTCCATCGCAAGCCGGTTGAAAATGGCGCGCCGGCCGTCAACGATGCGCGTCCATACGAGCCTGAAAAAGCGACGGCGCGCCGCGTCACTGCGGCGGCCATAAAGCGGCGCAAGGGACGCACGATCTTCCCGATCGTCACCGCGTACGACGCGCCCTTCGGGCAATTTGCCGAACAGGCCGGGATCGATGTAATCCTTGTCGGCGACAGCGTGGGCAACGTCGTGCTGGGTTATGACGAAACAACGCCCGTTACGATCGAAGATATGATTCATCACACGGCCGCCGTTGCGCGCGGCACGTCGCGCGCCCACATCATGGGCGATATGCCCTTTGGTTCCTACCAAGTGAGCGATGAGGATGCAACGCGCAATGCCATCCGGTTGGTGAAAGAAGGCGGCGCGTGTTCGGTTAAAATGGAAGGCGGCACGCATGTTGCCGATCGCATCCGAGCGATTTATGCTGCCGGTATTCCGGTGGTCGGGCACATTGGCGTTATGCCGCAAACGGCGAGCTTAGGCCCTGGGTACAAAATGCGCCGGAACCGTGAACGGCTCATTGCCGACGCGCGTGCCATCGAAGCCGCCGGCGCCTATGCCATTGTTTTGGAAGTGATCGATCACGACGTTGCGCGCGAACTCACCGAGATGTTGACGATCCCGACGATTGGTATCGGATCCGGTCCGCATTGCGATAGCCAAGTGCTGGTGCTGCACGACGTGTTGGGAATGTATCCGGATTCACCGAGTTTCGTGAAGCGCTACGCCTCGATGGGCACGAGCGCTGTTGACGCACTTCGCTCCTACGCATCCGACGTTCGCGAGAAACGCTTCCCTTCTTAGTGTCATGCTACGCTTGGGTGTCATGCTGAGCTGGTCGCAGCACGCCCGAGCATTGTTCTTCCTAGCGCTGGCAACGACGACGTACACGATGGCGGCACCGGCGCCGGAAGTCTACATCCATCTTCTAGGCACAGACGATCCCAACCTCAACGGCACAGTCATTGTCGCCGGCAAACAGATGACGATCGATATTTGCTGCCTCGCACGCAGAGATTACGCGTTGGAAGTGGCCCAAGGAACGTGTGCAACTCCCTCAAAGATTCCGGCCGCGGTTATCGCAGCGAACCTGGATTGGCGGTTTAGTCGCGGTCACTTACGAGCCTCATTGCGGTCCATTTTTCCGATACGCTCATCCGCGCGGTACCATCTGTTCCTCATCGACATGGTGGCGCCGCAACCAACGCCGTCACTACTTTGCTCGGATGTGCCCCAGCAACTTACTCCTCTGTAAGAGTTGTTAGTTTGTCACAGCTGCGCGCGGGCGGTGTGTTGCCGGCACGCTCGGATACACGCCGGTCAAACATCCCAGGCACATTTCATCACGGCGGCGCCCGGTTGAAGCCACGAGCCCATCCAAACTCAAAAAACCGAGCGAGTCGGCGCCGATTCTTTCGCGAATCTGATCGACGGTAAAGTTCGCGGCAATCAATTCGTCGTAGGTTGCCATGTCCACGCCCAAATAGCACGGATGCATGATCGGGGGCGAGCTCACGCGCACGTGCACTTCTGCGGCGCCCGCTTCGCGCAGTAACTGCACGATTCGCGGCGTCGTGGTGCCGCGCACGATCGAATCATCCACGACTACAACCCGCTGCTGATTGAGATTTTCGATCACCGGATTGAATTTTAGGTGCACGCCGCGGTTGCGCAAATGTTGTTCGGGGCTGATAAACGTGCGTCCGATGTAGCGGTTCTTGATTAGCCCTTCTACATACGGCAGTCCGCTTTCGGCTGCGTATCCGATCGCATTCGGAATTGCGGAGTCGGGAACGGCCATCACCACGTCCGCCTCGACGGGATACTCGCGCGCCAGCTCACGTCCCATGCGGTATCGCGCCATGTACACCGACTCGCCGCTAAAATTCGAATCCGGCCGCGCGAAGTAAATATATTCGAACATGCAGAGCGCGGTCTTCTGCGCTGCGGGAACGCGCACGGATTCCAGACCGTGCTCCGATATGCGCAACACTTCTCCCGCTTCGACCTCGCGTACGTAGGTTGCACCGATGGTGGACAGCGCGCACGACTCCGATGCAACGACGTAGCCCTCGCCGTATTTTCCTAAGCACAGTGGCCGAACGCCCCACGGATCGCGAAACGCGTAGAGCTCGTCTTTCGTGCAAAGCGCGATCGAATACGCGCCGCGGGCGCGTTGCAGCACCGCCACGATCCGATCGAGCATCGAACCTTCGCTCTCAACGATAAGTTTGGCCATGACCTCCGAGTCGGAACTGGCTTGCAACGTCACCGTCGGCGAGAGGGACTCACGCAATGCGTCGGTATTGGTCAGGTTGCCGTTGTGCGCGAAGGCGAAATCGCCGATCGAGCTCTGCTCGAGCAAGGGTTGCGCATTGACCACTATGGACGAACCGGTCGTGGAGTAGCGCGTGTGGCCCACCGCGATGTAGCCGGTTAGCCCCGAGAGGTTTTCCTCGTCGAAGATCGCTCCGATAAGCCCCATCTCTTTATGCGAGCGAATCGTCCCGCCGTCGGCAGCGGCAATCCCCGCGGACTCCTGCCCGCGATGTTGCAGCGCGTACAGCGCAAAAAACGCAAGACGCGCCGCGTCAGCGCCGGGCGCGTAGATTCCCGCTATCCCGCACATCTAGGTCCGGCGCCTGCCGCCCAAAATTTGGAGAATCAACAAGAAAATATTGATCGCGTCCAGATAGATCTGCACCGCCAGCTGCACCGGAGTCAGATTATCGCCGCCCGCGCGAATGCGCGCGAAGTCGATCAAAACCAGCCCGCAAAAGATGACGAGCACGACCCACGCATAGACCTGGGGATGGATCCAGTGCGTGAAGACCGACACGATGCCGGCAAGTATGGCGACGATCAGCGCCAGATAGAAATATCCGGCAAAGCGCCGCATATCCAAACCCGTCGCATACACGATCGCGCCGAGCGCGAACATTCCCATACCGGTCGTTAACGCAGCTTGCGTTACGACTTCCTGGCCGTCTAGTTGCGCATACGCGCTGACAACCGGCGCAATTCCGATACCTTCCAAAAAAGTGAACGTGTAAAAGAGCGCCAACGAAAACGCGGTGTTCGCGCGTGTCGCATTGATTGCGAAAAGCAGAATGAAGCCGACGATCAGCGCGACGAAGCCGAGTCCGGCGGAGAGATTCGCAAAGAGCGAGGCTGCGAGCGCGGTGATTAACAGCCCGATTGCCGTAATGCCGAGGACTTGACCCAGTAAGTGTTGCGCCGGAACGGCCGCGATCGAGAAACGCTGCGGTGCCTGATACCCGTAGGCCATAGGTCGATTTTCCGCGTTTCACCCCAACATCCCGTGGGGAGGACTTGTCATTTCGCTTGGCTCAGGGGGAAGAAGCCGTATAACGCCTGCTTCTGTACGGGGGGTGCCGATGAAGCCCTATTTTGCTACTCTGGCGTTGCTGTTGCTTTCTAGTGGCGTAGCGCTCGCCCGAGACAATAAGCTCGACGCCGCGCCCAACGGCGTTACGCCCACCGCCGCAACGGTTGCCCAAGTCCTCAAGACTTACGACAGTGCGACCGGGCAATTGGCGCCCGGCGTTGATGATTCGCGTCGAGAGACGTGGCGGTTCACTAAGGCCGGCTTAGGCGGCACCGAAACGCTCGAGCGGCACGGCCTGGATTTTCGCTCCAAGATTGTCAGCGGACCAATAGTCGATGAATACGGCCAGTTCCTCGACGATCGTTGGCACAAGGATTCCAACGGTTTTGTGACTCCAGTGCACGGCACCGACCCGACCAGCTTTGAGATGCTAATTTTCATGCGCAACTTCAATGACGCCGAAGATCCGAAGAATGACGTCACGATGCTCGGAGAAGTGACCGATCCGAAACCGGCCTACGTTCTGCAGATAAAACGCGCCGGTTTTAAGCATCCCGAATGGGTTTTCTACGACAAGAAGACCGGCTTGATCGATCAGATCATCAACTCGTTGGAAGGCGATCGAGTGACCGCAAGTTATAGCGATTACCGCGCTACCAAAGGGTTGACGCAGCCGTGGCACGTGCATGTCACCGATGGCGAAGTGGCACTGGATAGAGACTTCACGCGCGAGTCGCTTACGATCGGCGCGCCAGTTGAGACCACCGATTTCATCATGCCGCGAAACTCGGCATCGTTCGCCGCCTATACCGGCCACGTCGAGATTCCGGGCAGCGTGCTGTTCGATCACTTCCTCTACGAAGTTTCCTACATGCGCGTGCAACAATTCAACGCGCCGACAGTGATCGTCCGTGTGACAATCGCTGGGCGCGGCCTGGACTTCGAGCTCTCGTCGGGTTCGCCGGACTCATTTATCGATTGGGATGTTGCTCAAGAGCTAAATCTGCCAGGCTATGGCAAGACGCTACGAACGGCTCGCCGCGAGCCCATCCCGTACGACACGGTTATCCCGCAGATTCAGATCGGCGGTTTGACGCTGCATAACTTTGCCATGTACGCGTTGCCGTTCAACTATCACATGGGCGGCTCGACAAAGATTGTCGGCACACTGGGATACGACGTGCTGAAAAGCGGTGTTTTTAAGATCGACTACGAGAGCGGCAAAGTGACCCTGGATCCGGGGAGTCAGTTTGATGGCCCCGCGCCGGTGCCGGGTGCCTTCGCCGTCCCGTTACATTTCGATCAAGGATATGCGTTCATGGAAGGGTCGCTGGACTCTCACTTGAGCGAGAACATTCTGCTCGACAACTCATTTGAGCTCTCGTTCGTGTTCGGCAACTTCACATCTCGGTATCCCGACTCGGTCAAAGACACTTTTGGCAGACAACACGGAACAACGGTCGTTCCTTTTGCAGACTCGGGTGGTTATGGCCGGAAGATCGACATCTGGATGGGCAACATTCCCGACATCCAGTTTGGACTGGCCCACTTCATCGACTATCAGATGCTTGGGACCGACGGTGACGTTGACTTCACCGGGCACGAAGTAGATGCGGTTGTGGGTGCCGATTTTCTGCAATACTACGACGTCTATTTGGACTACCCGCACAACCGGTTGTTGTTAAAACCAAATGCGGCTTTTCTCAAACAGTTCCACGTATAGCGTGCGTCTGCGAATTGCAATAGTTGCCGCGGTTCTGGCGCTGCTGCCGCCCGCCGCGCTCGGACAGGACAACACAATCGCCCCATTTGGGATTCGTCCCACCGCAATGTCGCTGGGACGGTTGCTCAAATTGCATGCCGCCGCGGTCGGAAAACTTGCACCCGGCATGCAAAAGACGCGCATCGAGTCATGGTCGTATAAAGACGGCGGCCTCAACGGCACGGTATCAGTTCTAATCCACGGAGACGACCAACGGATTGATACGCAGCTCGCACCGTTTCATTTTGCTTCCGGAACCTATCGCGGGCAGGATTGGGAGCAGAATGAAAACGGCCAAACCCATTTGGTCAGCGGCGTCCATCAGCGCGACGCGGTCGATCGGAAAGCGCTGGCCCAGCCGTCGGCGTTCGCCGGCGGCGTGACCTTGCTCGGTGAAGTTTCTACGCCGAAACCGGCTTACGTCGTACGCGTGGCGCCGCCGGGCGGCCGCGTCGCGTACCTCTTTTACGACAGGGCCAATTTTCTGATCGTGCGCACCGAGCGCGCCGTGCGGCAAGATCGCATCGTGACGACGTACGATGACTTTCGCACCACGTCGGGACGCACCGAAGCGTGGCACATTCAAACCAGTAACGGGAAACCCGAAGACGACACCGACTCACAGCTTCAATCCTTGCAAGTGGGCGTTGCGATCGATCCGGCAAAGTTTGCCATACCGCGCGACGCGCAAAGCCCCGCTAGTTTTAGCGCGACGCGCCTGTCGCTACCGGTGACGATCGACGCAGACCGCATCATTCTGAAAACGCAGATCCAAGGACGAAAAGTCGATTTTCAACTCGACTCGGGTGCATCCGGAATATTGCTGGACCGCTCGATCGCCGAGGCTCTGAAGATTCCGCTTTACGGCAAGCTGTCAGAAGTTACGACCGGAGAGTACAAAGTTTCACGCGCGATCGTGCCGGCAATTACATTTGGCGGCGTCAGCCTCGACAATATCGCAGTTGAAACGGCGCCATTTCACTGGTATACATCCGACGGAACGCCGATCGCGGGTCTCATGGGTTATGACTTCCTGGATTCATGCGTCGTCCATATCGACTACATCGACGGAACGGTAGAAGCGCTCGCTCCAAGTAGTTTTGCGCCGCCGGCAGGCGCGATTGCGCTTCCGGTGCGCCTGGACGATATGGTGCCGGCAATCTCAGCGCAAATCGGCAGCTCGGTCGGTGAGAACTTCGTCCTAGATACCGGCGCCGATCGCAGTCTGCTATTCTCCGAGTTTGTCAACGCACACCCGCACGACACTCTCGATCAAGGCTTGGGCGAAGAGATCACCGACAGCTTCCCGTTTGTCGAACAATCAAGTGGAGTGGGCGGCGACATTTCGATTCGCCCGGTGCAAGTGAGTGGCTTGGACTTGGGCCGATTGCATTTTTCGCGCTGGCTTTTCCATGTGACGGAACAGCCGAATTCTTTCAATCAAGAGGACTACGACGGACTCATCGGACAAGACGTGCTCCGAAACTTCGATGTCTATCTCGATTACGCACATTCCACCATCTATCTCGTTCCAAACGATCGCTATCGGCAGCGCTGGGGCAGCTAGAACTACCTGCGCGCCTTAGTTATTGGAAACGGAGCGCGTGAAGACGCGCTCTCTTGGCGTCTGGCTGCTTCGCCTTCATGCGAAGCAATTTTTGCTGCGCCTGGAAACGCCGGGACGGCGACGCGCGGTCAAAACTGGGATATCCGCGCCACCGACGGTAAGGCGTTGACGGAAAGAGCGCTGAGCGAACGCATCGATTTGGCTGTTCTCGGACCCGAGACCGCCATTGCCGCGGGCGTCGGCGATCGCTTGCGAGCGGCCGGCATCGCGACATTCGGCCCCGATCGCTCGAGCGGCAGACTCGAATCGAGCAAGATTTTTTCCAAGCGTTTCATGGAACGCCACCAGATTCCGACCGCAAAAGCGGCGATCGTTCATTCGCTTTCCGCGGCACGGAAGACACTCGGTGATTGGCGCGGGTCATGTGTCATCAAAGCCGACGGCCTGGCGGCAGGCAAAGGCGTTGTCGTCGCGCAGACTGCCGAGCAAGCCCGTGAGACCGTCGAACAATGGTATTCCGGAAATCAAGTTCCGGGCGGCGGCACCGGCGTTTTGCTCGAGGAAAAGCTCGAAGGGCGCGAGCTCAGCGTCTTTGCAATCGGAGACGGTCGCGCGTTCTTTCCTTTTGGATCCGCATGCGATTACAAGCGCGCCGAAGACGGCGATCGCGGCCCCAACACCGGCGGCATGGGCGCCTACTCCCCTCCTTCGGGTTTTCCGGAGAATTTTGAAGAGGAAGTGCGAGAAAAGATCATCGCCCCGGCGTTGCGCGGCTTGCTTGCCGAAGGCGAGCGCTACATCGGCGTCTTGTACTGCGGATTAATGTGGACGCAAGACGGACCGCACGTCATCGAATTTAACGCGCGATTCGGCGACCCCGAAACGCAAGTGCTGATGCCGCGCGTTACGGGCGATTTTGCCGCGCTCCTAAAATCGGCCGCCGATGGCGCACTCGATGCGACCGCTGCGACGTTGAGCGAGCGCGCGTGCGTTGGTATTGTGATCGCGTCGCGAGACTATCCGCGCACCAGTACGCCGCTATCGGGCCTCCCCTCTCAGCTGGATCTACCGGAAAGCGCGCACGCCTTTTGGAGCTCGTCGAACCTACGCGACGGGGCCGTGGATGTGACGGGCGGCCGCGTTCTCACGGTAACCGCCTGCGATGACGGCCTCGATTCGGCACGCGAGCGCGCCTATGAAACCGTGCGCGCGGTCATGCAACAGTTCGGGCGGCCGGATGAATTGCGCTATCGCAGTGACATTGCGAAGAGATAGCCTTTCATTCCCATTCGACGGTGCTCGGCGGTTTCGACGTAATGTCGTAGGCGACGCGGTTCACGCCGCTCACTTCGTTGACGATGCGCGTGCTGATGCGCTCCATCAACGCAAACGGCAGCCGCGCCCAGTCGGCGGTCATGCCGTCTTCGCTGGTGATCGCGCGCACTGCCACGAGGTTGGAGTAGCTTCGGCCGTCGCCCATCACGCCGACGCTCTTCACCGGCGTCAGCACCGCAAAGTATTGCCACGGTTTTGGATCCAAAGTTGCGGCGTCGATCTCCTCGCAAACGATCGCATCCGCTTGGCGGACGAGGTTTAGTCGCTCATCGGTTACGTCACCGATGATTCTGACGGCCAATCCCGGGCCGGGAAATGGTTGACGTTGCACGATTGCGGGCGGTAAGCCCAACACTCTTCCGAGTTCGCGGACTTCATCCTTAAAGAGCGATCGCAGCGGTTCGATCAGCTCCAAATGCATCGCCTCGGGCAACCCGCCCACATTATGATGCGACTTGATCTTATGGCCGGCCTTGCTTGCGGGCGTTTTGGATTCGATGACATCGGGATAGAGCGTCCCTTGCACGAGATATTTTACGCCCGGAATCTTGGCCGCTTCTTCTTCGAAGATCGCAATGAACTCGTGTCCGATAACGATGCGCTTGGCCTCGGGATCGCTAATGCCGGCGAGCTTGCGCAAGAAGCGGTCCCGCGCGTCGATCGGGATCACTTGCAGGTGCAAAATATTCCGAAACGCTTCGACCACTAGCGAAGATTCGTTCTTGCGCAGGAGGCCGTGATCCACGAAAATGCACGTGAGCTGCTCACCAATCGCGCGCGCAACCAGCGTCGCGGCGACCGCGGAGTCGACGCCGCCGGAAAGCGCGCAAATAACCTTGTCTTTGCCGACCTTTTCGCGAATCTCGGCGATGCTGCGGTCCACAAACGATTCCATGAACCAATCCGAAGCGATTCCAGCGATCCGATGCGCGAAATTATCGAGAATTTGCTTGCCGTATTCGGTATGCACGACTTCGGGATGAAACTGCACGCCGTAGATCTTTGCGCGGTCGTCGCCCATCGCCGCGACATGGCACCGCTCGGTCGAGGCGATCTCCGCAAACCCCGGCGGAAGCTGCGTTACCGAGTCGCCATGTGACATCCACGCCCGCGATTCGAGCGGCACGCCGGCAAAGAGCGGACTCTCCGCAACCACGACTTGCGCCGGACCATATTCGGCGCGATCGAGCTTCACCAGCTCGCCGCCAAGCTCACGCGCAACCAATTGCATGCCGTAGCAGATTGCCAGAATTGGGATCCCGCTGCGCAGAATCACCGGATCCATTTGCGGCGCGTCGGGCACCATGACGCTTTCCGGGCCGCCGCTCAAGATCAACGCTTGCGGTTTGCGCGGGGAAAGCTCCGCCCACGGCGTGTCGTGAGGCAGAACCTCGCAGTAGATTTTTAGCTCCCGGATCCGTCGCGCGATCAGTTGGCTATATTGCGCGCCGAAATCCAGGACAAAGATCATTTGCCTCTCCTTCTCCTGACAATGTAGCGCCCCTGGCACTGTTGAATGTCGCCCCCAGCATGACCCTGGCTCAGTTGAACGCAGCTGACCGCGCGGCATTTATTGACGCGGTCGGTTCGGTTTTCGAACACTCACCGTGGATTGCAGCCGCTGCTTGGGAACGGCGGCCGTTTCGAACGCTTGCGGGATTACACGCGCGGATGGCCACTATTGTTGAGGAAGCGCCGCTCAAAAGGCGCCTCGATTTGATCGCGGTGCACCCGGAATTGGCCGGCCGCATGGCGCGTGGCACGCGGCTCACCGCCGCTTCGCGCGAAGAACAAGCTTCTGCCGGGCTCGAACGGTTGACGCGTGACGAACTCGCTCGTCTCGAGCAACTCAACCGCGCCTACCGCAAGCGCTTCGGCTTTCCGTTTGTGATCTGCGCGCGCCGTCAGGACAAGTACTCGATCTTTGCAGCGCTCGAACGGCGTTTGCGCAACGACCGTGAAGCCGAGATCGCGATCGCGCTCAACGAGATCGCCAAGATTGCGCGCCTGCGGCTGCAGCAAATCCTTGAGGCTTCCTGATGGGAGCGTACGGCTTAAGCTGGTTGGACCTGGTCGTTCGCTGGTTTCATTTCGTCGCGGGCATCTCGTGGATCGGAACGTCGCTGTATTTTGTTTGGCTTGACGATCGCCTGATGCGCCCGCGCAATTCAGCCGATCTCAGCCGCGGCGTCAGCGGAGAACTTTGGTCGGTGCATGGCGGCGGCTTCTACCACAATCAAAAATACTTGACCGGGCCCATCGGCGAGCCGCTACCCCAAACGCTCCATTGGTTCCAATGGGAGGCGTACTCGACGTGGCTCAGCGGCATCGGCCTGATGGCGATCGTTTATTGGGCCGGTGCGAGCAACTACCTGATCGATCGCAGCGTGCTACCACTGGGGCCCGCCGCCGGGATCGCCCTCAGCATCGGGACGATCGTGATCGGTTATGTGATCTACGACCTGCTGTGCCGCGTTTTGGAGCGCTCTCCATTCGTGCTGGGTGCGTCGGTCTTTATTTTCTTGACCCTCGCGACGTGGGGGCTCTTTCATCTCTTCAGCGCACGCGCCGCATATATTCATGCCGGCGCGATTATCGGCACCATCATGGCCGCCAACGTCGCGCACGTCATCATTCCGGGCCAGCGCAAAATGGTGGCGGCGATTCGCGCGGGCCAAGCGCCCGATCAGAGACCCGGGCAACTCGCCAAAATCCGCTCGGTGCACAATACATACTTCACGTTGCCGGTGCTCTTCATCATGATCAGCGCGCACTATCCGATGGCCTATCAAAATCCATACGGCTGGCTCATCTTGGCCGGCATCAGCCTTGCCGGCGTGCTCGTGCGCTACTTCTTTATTCTCTCCCACCAAGACAAGCTTGTTTGGGCGTATCCGATCGCTGCGTTCGTTATCCTGGCCGCAATCGCTATCGCGATTCTTCCGCGAAGCAACGCGGCTGCGGGCGTTTCTTTTGCGCAAGTTCAACCGATTTTCGCGCGCCGATGCGCGACGTGCCACGCCGCGCACCCATCGCAGCCCGGCTACATCATTGCGCCCGCAGGGGTCTTGCTCGACACGCCGGAGCACATACAGGCGAATGCGCAGCGCATCTATCAGCAAGCCGTGGTCACGACCGCAATGCCGCTTGGGAATATCACCGGAATGACGTCATCGGAGCGCCGTTTAATCGGCGGCTGGATCGCCGCGGGAGCGAAATGATCTCAACGCACGTTTTGGATGCCGCGCGCGGGACGCCGGCGGTACGTGTCACCGTTCGGCTGTTTCGCGTGCACGGCGAGGAACGCGAGTTGCTCGCCACTGCGCAAACCGATGGCAATGGGCGCATCGCGCCGATTTTCGGCGATAACCTCGAGCCCGCCAGCTACATTCTGGTTTTTTCTGCCGGCGAGTACTATCGCGCGGCCGGCGTACAAACTCTTTTCGACGAGATCCCGATACGCTTTGTCATCGACAATGCGCAGGCAAGCTATCACATTCCGCTGCTGCTTTCACCGTTCGCCTACTCAACCTACCGCGGATCATAGCGAAGCTTTGTACGCGGCCCAGCCGCCGAATGAAGAAATATCTTGGTAGCCGCGCTCTTCGATCAACGTACGCGGATAAATCATCGCGTTAGCACTCGACCCATCGTCGAGCTCAATCGGCGCTTCGTACAGATCGGGCGGCTCGTTCTCCATCAGGTGCTTGTGTTGCTCAGGAGTAAATTCGTACAGCTCACCGGCGATGGAAATGCCGCCTGAATCGACCTCATAGATTCCAGGGTGCTGGTCACGCACCGAATGAAGGCGGTAGCGCGGCGCGGTTCTCACTTCTCCCAAGAATTTCGCGCTACCGAGATTCGCGTGATCGGGCTGGCCGCGCAACGCAGAGCCACAGATAAA